>CAYRPB010000086.1:0-6395 GCA_964426105.1 uncultured Clostridia bacterium
AAGAAGGAAAGAACCAAAAGGTTATCATTTACGATTTGGGCGGTGGAACGTTCGACGTATCGATTATGGAAATTGGCGACGGCGTTTTTGAAGTGCTTGCGACGAACGGTAACAACTTGCTTGGCGGTGACGATTTTGATATTCGCGTTATGAATTATTTGGTTGAGGAGTTCAAGAACAAAGAGGGGATTGATCTTTCTAACGATAAACTTGCAATGCAACGCTTAAAAGAGTCGGCTGAAAAGGCAAAAATCGAACTTTCGACGCTTTCCAAGACTAACGTTAACTTGCCGTTTATTTCGTATGATCCGACCGGTCCTAAGCACTTGGATATTGATATTACGAAGCAAAAGTTCGACGCATTGACAAAAGATTTGGTAGAAGCGACGATTGAGCCGCTGAAAAAGGCGATGGCGGACGCAAAGTTGACTTATAACGACATTGACAAAGTTATTTTGGTCGGCGGTTCTACGAGAATTCCTGCCGTTGTAGATGAAGTCAGAACGCTTACGGGAAAAGAACCTTTCAAGGGAATCAACCCCGATGAGTGTGTTGCGATCGGCGCTGCGATTCAGGGCGGCGTTCTTTCCGGCGAAGTAAAGGACGTTCTGTTGTTGGACGTTATGCCTCTTTCGCTCGGAATCGAAACGCTTGGCGGCGTTACGACGAAGTTGATAGAGCGTAATACGACGATCCCCGTTAAAAAATCTCAGGTATTCTCGACGGCTGCCGATAACCAGACGCAGGTTGATATCCATATTTTGCAAGGCGAAAGAGAATTTGCGAAAGACAACAAAACGCTCGGTAGATTTGAATTAGTCGGAATCGCGCCCGCACCCAGAGGAATTCCGCAGATCGAAGTTACGTTTGACATTGATTCAAACGGTATCGTGAACGTATCTGCGAAAGATCTCGGAACGGGGAAATCGCAGAATATCACAATTACGTCTTCGACCAATCTTTCGGAAGCGGATATCGACAAAGCGGTTAAGGAAGCGCAACAGTATGAAGAAGAAGACAAAAAGCGCAAAGAGGTCGTTGAAAACCACAATCGCTTGGACGGTATGATCTTTACTGTTGAAAAGAGTTTAAAGGATCTTGGTGATAAAGTGGAAGCCGATGACAGAGCGAAATTGGAAGAAGCCGTAAAAGAAGCCAAGACCGAGTTGGATAGCAATGATAACGACAGAATGGTCGCTGCGCTTGAAAAACTGACGAACGAATCGCAGGCGGTATTTGCAAAGATTTATCAAAACGTAAATCCGCAAGGTGACGGCAATCCGACGGACGGTGATACCGAGTTTCATCAGGGCGGACAGGAATAATCGCAATTAACGAAATCAGATTACGCAATACTGAAAGGCGTTTGTGCCTTTCAGTATTGTATAATAAAAAGGTATTTCAAAATGGCTAAAAATTATTACGAAACATTGGGCGTTCCCAAAAACGCGTCGTCGGACGATATTAAAAAGGCTTATCGTAAGTTGGTAAAAGAATATCATCCCGATTTGCATCCGAACGATCCGAGTTGTGCCGAAAAATTTAAGGAAATCAATGAGGCGAACGAAATTCTTTCGGACGAAAAGAAGCGTAAGCAATATGATTTCGAGTTGGAACACCCCGGTGCGTCTGCCGGTGGTTTCGGAGGCTTTGGCGGAGGTGGTTTCGGCGGATTTGAGGATATTTTCGGCGATATTTTCAGTTCTTTTACCGGAGGCGGACGATCCTCCGGTGCTTCGGCAAAAACGCGTGGGCAAGATATTACCATTGAACTGAAATTGAGTTTTTTAGATGCCGCAAAGGGTGCGAAACGTGAAATCGCTTATAATAGAAACGCTCCTTGCCAAACGTGCAAAGGGACGGGGGGCAAAAGCGGTTCCGCTTATAAAACTTGTCCGAAATGCGGTGGAACGGGACAAGTGCAATATGTAAACAACAACGGGATATTTCGTTCTGTAAACGTTCGTCCGTGTGATGAATGTAACGGAACGGGGAAAAAAATTATCGAGCAATGCCCCGACTGTAAAGGAAAGGGGTATACGCGTTCGACAACGAAGATTACAATCGATATTCCTGCCGGAGCAGATACGGGAAGTTATATGAAAAAGCGCGGCTACGGCGAGGCATCTCGAAACGGCGGTGATCCAGGTGATTTAATTATCGTGTTTACGCTTGAGTCGAGCAAGATATTTAAGAGGAAAGGATTCGATCTTTACGTAGAAGTTCCGATTTCCTACAAGACGGCTGTTTTGGGCGGAAAGGTGGAAGTTCCGACGATCGACGATACTTTTTCTTATTCGATTCCGGAAGGAACGCAGAGCGGTAAAGTGTTTATGGTTCGCGGAAAAGGAATTAGAACGTCGCGCGGAATCGGCGATTTATACATTGTTGTGAACATTGAAGTTCCGACGAAATTGTCGCGAGATCAAAAGAATAAATTGAACGATTTAGACGACGGACTTGAATTAAAGCAATATTCTTCAATGCGTCAATATCGGGATAATATTGAAACGTTATACGGAAAAAATCCGTACGAAAAAAAGTAAAAAAGAGGGAAGCACAATTTGCTTCCCTGCTTTTGAGTCAAGAGGAAATTTATGAAGTATACAGAAGTAACCGTAAGAACAACGACGGATGGGGCTGAATTAGTCAGTGATTTAATATGGGACTATTCTCCCTATGGCGTTGCGATATACGATAAAAACGATTTTTTTGATTTGGCTCGTTCTAACCGTTCTTGGGATTACGTTGATGAAGTTGTTTTAAAGCAAAGTTCGGTCGTGCTTGTCAAGGGGTATATGGAACTCGGAGGAACAGAGGCAAGTTTATGCGAGTTGAAAGAAAAGTTGTTAAAATTAAAAGAAAATGCTCCTTCGGTCGGCAGTTTGGAATTGACATTGACGGAGGTTGACGGTGATGAATGGATAGAGAAATGGAAAGAACATTTCCGCCCGATCAAAATCGGTAAGATTGTCATTTGTCCGGAATGGATTCAATACCAGGCAACGATGAATGAGAGAGTTGTGAAGTTGGATTCTAATATGGCATTCGGAACGGGGGAGCATGAAACGACGTCTATGTGCATCGACTTTCTTCAACGTTACATTGTTAAAGGAGATGTCGTTTTAGATGTCGGCTGCGGTAGCGGTATTTTGGGAATTTCGGCACAAAAGTTAGGGGCAGGGCGCGTAATTATGACGGATATCGACGAATGCGCGATTGATTCTGCCAGACATAATTGTGAAATCAATCAAGTTGAAAACTATGATGTTTTACAAAAGAATCTTCTTGATGACTGTACGCTTAAAGGAAACTTAATTCTCGTTAATATCATGGCGGAGATTTTGATTGTGTTTTCTTCTAAAATAGCACAAAATCTTTTGTCCGGAGGTACGGTAATTTTAAGCGGTATCTTGAAAGAGAAATTGGATTCCGTGATCGCGGCGTATGAGGAGAACGGCTTTGTTGTTGATTTGGTTGAGCAAAAAGGCGAGTGGTGCGCGGTTGCGTTGAAGTGTAGAGAAAAGTTATGAAAGTCGTCGTATTTACGCTCGGTTGTAAGGTGAATCGTTGTGAAAGCGATGCTTTAATTCGCGGTTTAGAGGAAGCGGGACACGAGGTTTCGGACGAGTTGATTTCTGCGGATCTCTATATCGTCAATACTTGCGCGGTTACGCACGAGGCAGAGAAAAAATCGCGGCAAATGGTTTCACGGATTCAGAAACTTAACGCAGAAGCGCGAATTATATTTACCGGTTGTGCCGCAGAACGGACGCCCGATCTTTTTTTGCAGAAGAAGAACGTCTGTTTGGTTACGGGGACAGCTGCCAAATCAAGAATTTTGGATTTGTTGGATCAAGAAGGAAAATACGTTCAAGACGATAAATCCGAATATGAGGAATTGCTACCGGTAAAAACGTTGAAATCAAGAACTTATATTAAAGTGCAGGACGGCTGTGATAATTTTTGCAGTTATTGCATCATTCCGTATTTACGCGGTCGCAGTCGTTCTCGTTCGCCGGAGAAAATAAAAGAAGAAATTGCGTTAACAAAACCGACAGAAGCCGTTTTGAACGGAATTAATTTATCCGCGTATCGATACGGAGAATTGCGATTGACGGATTTATTGCGAGAGTTAAGGAAAGTCGCTTGCAGAATTCGACTCGGCTCGTTAGAGGTGAATATTATTGACGATGCTTTTTTGCAAGCGTGTGCGGATTTGGTCGATTTTGCGCCGCATTTCCATTTGTCTTTGCAAAGCGGTTCAAATGCCGTTTTGAAGAAAATGAACCGTCACTATACGACGGAAGAATATGCCGAAAAAGTTCGTTTAATTCGCTCGTATTTTCCGACGGCGGGAATAACGACGGATATCATCGCGGGATTTCCGACGGAAACGGATGAGAATTTTCGCGAAACACTTGCATTTATTCAAGAAATTAAGTTTAGCGGGATGCATTGCTTTCCGTATAGCGCGCGTAGCGGAACGGTTGCTTACAATTGGAAAGATTTACCGACGGATTTAAAAAAATCGCGCGTCGATCGTCTTATTTCGATTGGAGAACAGATGAAAAACGAGTTTATCGAAGAAAACCTCGGTTCAATTCAAGAAATTGTCCCGGAAACGGAAACAAACGGTATATGGGACGGTTATACCGGGAATTATATTCGCGTTTATGCAAACGGTTGTACAGAGGGAAAACGACAAAAAGTAAGGCTGATACAGCGCTATCTTGACGGAGCGTTAGGGAAAGTAATTTTATAAGGAGATATTTATGGATTGTTTGTTTTGCAAAATAATTGCAGGTGAAATTCCTGCTGAAAAAGTGTATGAGGATGAGCAAATCGTGATTATAAAGGATATCGAACCGAAAGCGAAAAATCATTTTTTGTGTATTCCGAAATGTCATTTCAAGTTGCTTTCCGAAATGGGAAAAGAAGAGGAATCGGTGCTTGCACACTGCTTTCAAACCATTCCGAAGTTGCAAAAAGAACTTGGTTTAGACGGAGGTTATCGGCTTGTAATCAATCAAGGAGATAATGCCGGGCAAAGCGTGTTTCATCTCCATATTCATATCCTTTCTGGACAAAAGATGGAGTGGAATCCGGCATAAATTTTTTGTGAAAAACACTTGCAATCGCTTGACAGAAAAGAAGAAACTTTGATATACTGTTAAGGCTAAAAAGTTTAGTTACGTTTTGCCGTAGGGCAAAGGAGGGTTGTAGAATGTCCACAGTTCGCGTTGGTGAGAATGAATCTGTTGAGAGCGCATTGCGTCGTTTTAAGAGAAAATGTTCGCGTGACGGTATCATCGGTGATTTGCGCCGCAAAGAGTACTATGAGAAGCCTTCTGTCAGACGGAAGAAGAAATCGGAAGCGGCAAGAAAAAGAAGTATAAAAGGATAAGACAATACCTACTAATGAAAATCGTTAGTAGGTATTTTTTTTATGAGTTGCAAAAAATGTCGAAAAAAAGGGAAAGAGGTAATCTGAATGGCAAATGAAGCAAAATCGATAAAAGAGGCTGCTCGCGAAGCGAGAAAACGCCTCGGTAGCGGCTATTGGCAAAAGTTCTATCAAGAACGAGAAGAAATGATAGAAAAAGCCAAGGAAGAGGGGATTGCCGAGTCTAAAGTGAAAGAGTATTACGTCGATGTGGCAGAAAAAGAAATTAGGGAAAAAGATCTTGATTTTGAAGCGTTTTATCAGAACGTAAAGTATCTTTTGGATACAGAGGGCGAAGTCGGAG
The DNA here is from genome assembly GCA_964426105.1 of uncultured Clostridia bacterium. GTDB lineage: Bacteria > Bacillota > Clostridia > Christensenellales > Borkfalkiaceae > UMGS621. The sequence continues at coordinate 5,751 of CAYRPB010000086.1, forward strand.
ACGCTTTGGGCAGATTGACGGATAAAACTTATTATGAATCGCTGACGTATGAACAACGGCAAAAATACAACTTGAATTTGTCAGAGAAATACATTCGTTCCTTAGAGCGTTATTATCGAGAAAAGCAATTTGACGATATTAAGCAAATTATTACGAAATAATAATGCTTTTTAGGTCAGAAGTGATCTAGCGATAAAAGAACAAAGTAAGGCTGTAATAAAAACAGATAAATTTTATAAGCAAATAACGGGAAGCCGCACTCTAAATCGTGCGGCTTCTTTTGTTGTATAAAAACAGATATTTTTAGGAGATTGAAAAATGAAATATAAAGAATGGCTTGATATATGGCTTGAAAATTACATAAAGCCAAGCGCAAAGCAGAGATCGTATAACGCATATGCGCAAATGATAGAGAAGCGCATTATCCCGAGAGTTGGAGAAAAAGACTTAACTGATTTAACGCCTATTATAATTCAAACGTTTGTGACGGAATTGCTTAATCAAGGAAATACCATAACGGGCAAGGGATTGTCTGTCAGTACCGTAAATTTAATTATTACAATTATTCAAAATTCGTTAAGAACGGCTTTTATACGTAAAAGTCAGCGAGTTAAACAAAAACGGTATGACGGACGAGCAAGAAAA
>CAYRPB010000087.1:0-6116 GCA_964426105.1 uncultured Clostridia bacterium
GTTGCTTGAAAACGTCATAAAAACGTGCAGAAAGTGCTTTACTTCTTCGCGCATCAATATCGGAATGGACGAGGCGTTCGATGCCGGACTCGGACAGCACTTGGTAAAGCACGGCTACGAGCCGAGAGGGCAGATTGTCAAACGGCACTTAAAAAAGGTCGTCGAAATCTGCGATCGGTATCAATTTACACCGTCGCTGTGGGCGGATATGTTTTACGACGATATGAAAAAGGGCGAATACGGCGGAATCCCGAAAAACGTCGAGTTGATTTATTGGGATTACGGAATCGATACCGACGGAGTCGTGGGCAAAATGCTGTCTTGCATGAAGCCGTCCGGCTCAAAAGTGTCCTTTGCCGGCGGCGTGAATAAATGGTGCGGTTTTTCGCCGTATAACCGCTATTCTTCTTTGGCGGTAGATAGTACGATCGATCGACTGGTTGACGAGGGAATCGGTACGTATTTGATGACGGCGTGGGGGGATGACGGCGGCGAGGCGGCGCAGTTTTCTATTTTGCCGACGCTTTGTCATTTCGCCGAAAAAAATATTTCCGAAACGAAAGCGTACGCGAACGGTATTTGCAAGGCGATTACGAATTATTCTTACGAAGAATTTTGTACGTTGGACGACGTGAATTATTTGAACGACGAGCATGATTATTCCAAACTCTACAATCCGTGTAAGTATTTGCTTTACGCAGATCCTTTGATTGGAGTGGAAGAGATCGCTGCGTTGCCCGATTATCCCGCTCGATACGAGAAAATTTCCAAGAAATTGAAAAAACTTGCCGATCGGGAGAGTTCGTACAATTATTTGTTTAAGACCATGTACGCGTTGAGCCGCGTGTTGGAGTTGAAATCGTATTTGATAGAGGAATTATATTACGCGTATCGGGAAAAGAATCTGCAAGCCTTGCGCGCGCTGACCGAAAAAATAAAGAAAAGCGTTCGCCGTATGGACGCGTTTATCGACGCGTATGAAAAACAGTGGCGAAGGGAAAACAAGGAATTCGGCTTCGAGATCATGCAGATTCGTCTATACGGCGTAAGAGGTCGGTTGAACGACGTCGGCAAGCGTTTGAAGCGTTATTTGGACGGCTCGCTTGAAAAAATCGAAGAATTGGAAGAAACGAAGTATTTTTACCCCTTACAAAACGGGGAATATCGAGGCGGACTTTATAATTTGTACGTGGCGAACGTGACGTACGGAAAGGTATAACGCGCCCTGTCGGAAAAGTAAAAATAAAAAATTACGCGACTGCGGTCGAAAATAAAACCGTAATAAAACCGTTTGTTGACAGAACGGAGCGAAAACGCCGTCGAAGGGGATTTTTCCTTTCGGCGGCGTTTTTATCGTTAAAAAATCGGGCGGCGGCAAGTATTTTTATCGATTCGGCTGTTATTTATGAAATAACGGAGAGGAAACGGGGCGAGATATGATAGAATTATAATACAAGAAGTTTTGTCCGGATGCGCCGAAGGCATATACAAGAAAAACTTTGAAGTATTACACACTGTGATGCCGATTTTTTAAAAGCGGTGGTTTGCGTTAGCAAACTTGATTTGCAAATTTTTTAGCAAATCAACATCACATAGTTTATATTATGCGCCGCGAAAAAGTTCTTAGATTATGATTGGGAAAAATTTGTTTTACTATGGGACAAATGCGTTATGGCAGTCGTTATTTCGGTAAGAGGAGAGAATTATGAGAAAAATCGGGAAAATAGGATTGCTTGTTTTTGCGGTTACGCTGTTTTTTGCTGTTTCTTGTGATTCGTGTACGTTTCCTTGGGAGGAGCGTCGGGAACAGATTTATCGGGAAATCGATCAAATCGAACGGAGTGCGGATTATGCGATCGTAACCGATGAAAGTTACCGTTCTCAAAAGGAAGAAATTCAATTTAAGGATATTGTAGACGAGAAAATCGAAAAAGACGGCTACAAAATTAAGAGCGACGGCTATTTTAACGCTTGCAGATACGGGGATTTTATTGCGTTTGTCCGTCTGTATCATAGCGGAAACAGATTTTTCGGTTTGAATGACTACAATCAACATTATGCCGTCGGCGTGATTCCGTTGGAAGATTTTTCGGCGGAGATTTACTATCTTACCAACCGATACGAAAAAATGTATGCTTCTTTGACCGAAACGCACCTCTTGCTTACGGTAAAGGACGAGGATGCCAAAAAGAAATATAATGAAAACGGAGACGAAATTTTAAGTTTCGACTATTATTCTCTCGAGCGAGGGACTGGCAAGATTAAATTTTTTGACGACAAGGCGTCTGCGCGCGAGGTAACGGGGGAAGAAGCGGCTCGTTATCAAAATCCGACCGTATTTTCTTGGAAAGACGAGCGTTTTACGATAGATAATCAAACGAAGTACAGTTTTATTTATAACGAAGAGAAAGAACTTGTCGCGATGAGTAACGGATCGTACGCCTTTGACGACGCGTTCTTACTGGAATACGTTGACGTTCTGTCGGTAAGTTCCGAATTGCAAACGGTAAACGGCATTTTGGGCGAGGGAAACGAATATGCAATCGACGTATATTTTTTTACGGACGGAGAAGATCTTTTCGTCGGATTCGTGACCGATATCGGCATGTTCGGCATAGAGTGCAATTTGACTTGTCCCGTCCTTTTTAAAACCAACCTCGATTTTGACCGCTTTGAATTTATCGGTTGCGTGAGCGGCAGATATATGAATGATTTTTATCATTGCGTAGAAATAAAAAAAATCAATTGACGGTTCGATTTGGATGAAAAATTAAGCGAACCGTCAAAGACAATTTGTGAAAATTTCAAAAAGATTTTAACAACGCTTTTTATGTTTGAGGGCGTTGTTTTTTTATGCCGTTGTTTTTTGCGTGCGATATTATCGGGAGAGGTTGCGATTGACACTTTTTGTTTTTATCCCGTTTTTTAAGAGAAAACGGGAAATACGGCGGCGATTTTTCGGGGGTGCATAAATTTTCCGTGTTTGCGTTTGCGCTTTTGAAAAACGGGAGAAAAGAAAAAATCTTCTGCGTAATTTATGAAAAATCAGAGGAAATTATAAAAATAGAAAAAAATTTCGTATTGACTGCCGTATGTATTTATGATACAATAAAAATGAAAAACGACGGGGAGTATTCAAATGGCTGAAATTATATCGGTAAAAACAGAATATAGAGAAAATCCGATCGGGATTCAGACGCAAAATCCGAGATTTAGTTGGATCTTTGCGGAATCCGACGGTTTGATTCAAACAAAGTGTCGCGTTTTAGTCGCGTCCGACCCGAGTTTGTTGCAAATCGGAAAAGCGGATCGTTGGGATTCGGGCGAATTGGCGACTAATCGGTCGGTCAATGTCGCGTATTGCGGAAGGGAATTGAAAAGTTGCGAACTTTGTTACGTTAAGGTGTTTGCGGATACGACGGCAGGTAAGGCGGAGAGCGCCGTATTTACCTTTGAAACGGGATTATTCGAGCGCGATTGGGCAGTGTCTTGGCGAACGTTGCCGATGACGGCTGCCGGCGCGGCGATTGCGTTCCGTCGGAACATTACGTTGCCTGCCGATAAAAAGGTGGTGCGCGCACGCGCTTACGTTTTGGGATTGGGCTATCACGAGTTTTACGTAAACGGAAAAAAGAAGGGAACGGGCGTATTGAATCCTGTCCTTTCGGATTGCGATAAAATCGTATATTACAATATTTACGATATCACGGAGGACTTAAAAGAGAAAAACGCGATCGGGATTCTCGCCGGCAACGGCTGGTTCGGATCGCCGCAAGTTGCCGCCGACGTGTACGTTTTGTTTTCGGACGGGACGGATATGTTGATTAAAACCAAGCAATACGAGCGTTGCTGGAAAGCACGGCGTTCTCCTATCGTGGCGAATACGATTTTCGACGGAGAAACGTACGACGCGCGCATCGAAGAAGAACTTGCAGGGTGGTGTGAATATAATACGACGTTCGGGCTGAACGTCGGTTGGTATTTCGCCGTTCCAAAAAAGCATGATCCGTCCGTTAAAATTCGGGCGCAACAGATGGAAGAGATCACTGTTCAAAAGCGGATCGATTTCCTTTCTCGTCATGAAACGGAAAACGCGGCGATTTACGATTTCGACGAAATTCTGACCGGATGGTGCGTGCTGACCGCAAAGGGCGAACGCGGCGCGAAAATCACGCTTCGTTTTGCCGAACAATTGAACGAGGCGGGCGAACTCGATCGAAAGAGTTTGAGAAACGCGGTCAATACGGATACGTATATTTTAGCAGGGAGAGAATCCGAACAATACCGTCCGCGCTTTTCTTACCGCGGCTTCCGCTACGTGGAAGTGCGGTGCGAGGGGAACGTTTCGGTTACGGAACTGTTTGCGGAACGGCTGCGCTCGAATACCAGACGGGCGGGAACGTTTTGTTGTTCGGACGACTATCTGAATCGCTTACATGAAATGGCGGTTCGGACGGAGGAATGCAATCACCACGGCATTTTGACCGATTGTCCGCAACGGGACGAGCGCATGGGGTGGTTGAACGATTTGGGATCGCGTATTTTCCAAACGACCTACAATTTCGGAATGGAGTTGTTTTTCGATAAAATAACGGACGATATGACCGAAACCATGGACGAAAACGGCGCGATTAAGGACACTGCTCCTTATTATCTCGGCAATAATGTCGCCGATCCCGTTTCGGTTGCTTATCTCTTGATCGGGTTGTTTTCCTACGAGCGGTACGGCGATCGGAGAATCATTGAAAAGAATTACGAAAATTATCGAAAATGGACGGAGTTTCTCACGTCGCACGTAAAGGACGGTTTGCTTCCGTTAGGGCTTTACGGAGATTGGGTTCCGGCGATCAGCGTCGTGCCGTACGTTTCCAGACGGTTCAATAAAGCGTTTCCTATTCCGTTGATTTCCACCATGTGTTTGTATTGGCACTATCGGTTGATTCGCTTTTTCGCGGAATTGACGGGGAATACGGCGGATGAGGCTCGTTATCGGACGCTTGGCGAACAAACGCGCGCGGCAATCAACGCAGCCTTTTATAATCGCGAAACCGCTACTTATTGCGCGGATATTCAAGCGGGAAACGCAATGGCGCTTTCGCTCGGAATCGCGGAAGAAGAAGAGCGTCCGCGTATTTTGAACGCCGTCGTGCGCGATATCGAGGCGCGCGGTTGGCATATGACGTGCGGCAATCAGTCGTATCGCCATTTGATCGGCGCGTTGGCGGACGGCGGTCGAAACGACATCGTGTTAAAGTTGTTGAAAAATAAAGAATACCCGAGTTGGGGGTATATGTTGGAATGCGGTGCGACGACCGTTTGGGAGCGTTGGGAAGACGAGATTTCCAAAACGGAAGAAAACATGCATTCGTATTGCCACCCCATGTTCGGAAGTTACGATTATTGGTTCTATCGTTATTTAGCGGGAATCAGCGCGGTAAAAGAAACGGAAGGTCCGTATGAGATCGAAATCGCGCCTTGCGTAACGACGGAAGTGCCGACGGTTGACTGTACGTACGAAACGCTCTGCGGTAAAATTTCCGTTCGGTACGAATTGACGGACGATACGCTGTCCTTAGAGGTGGTCGTTCCGCCAAATACGACCGCTACGGTGCGGTTGCCGGGAGAGGAACCGACGATCTTACTGTCGGGCAAACATCAATTAAAAAGCCGCTTTCAAAAAGCGGCGGAAAGAGCGTCTTAACGATTAATCGTGTTGCTCGTAATACTGTTTTCTCCATTTTCCGGGTGGCATTCCGACCGATCTGCGGAATACGGTATTAAAGTAAAATTCGTTGTCAAAGCCGAGGTAATCGGAGATTTCTTTGATGGACATATCGCTGAGCGCTAACTGACGGCGCGCGAGAATCATCTTCTTTTCGAGAATATATTTTCCGGGCGGCTGTTTAAACTGACCGGAAAACAGATCGGAAAAATAGGTTTCGTTATAGCCGAGTACGTCCGCTAACTGCTTGACGGTGATCTTTGAACGGATATGTTCTTCGATATAATCGAGAACGGGGGCAAAACGTTTGATTGCTGGCGAAATTTCGGCGTCGGGCGGAAAAAACTTGGCGAGAAGAAGCAATAAACTTCCTTGTGCGGACAGTTCGGATTGC
>CAYRPB010000088.1:0-6011 GCA_964426105.1 uncultured Clostridia bacterium
CAATCGTATTTACGATCTTCCCAAAGCGCGTCCTTATACCACGGCAAAAAAATCTTACGGTATGCGACGATTTTTCGATTTGCTTTTTCAAACGAGTACCGTTTCATTCTAAAAAAAGCAAAACAATCTCCTTATTTTACGCCGATTTCGCTCAATTTTTTTATTACGTGATCGGCATACAATCCTGCCACGTTCACGCCCGTCGCACGCGTAATTCCCAAGAAAAACGCATTAGAATTGACTTCGCACAAATAATCGCCCTCGTCGCTCGGAATCAAATCCACGCCGCAATAGTCCGCGCCCAAAATATCCGCCGCCCGTTCCGCGAGCGCGCGTTGTGCGTCGGTAAGCGTGCATTTCGTTCCCACACCGCCTAATTCCACGTTCGAACGAAAATCGGACGGATTTTCCCGTCGCATGGACGCGACGGCTTTTCCGCCGATCACGATAACGCGGATATCCAACCCGTGAGAAGCCCCCACGTGTCGTTGGTACAGATGCGGAAGTAATTTCAACTTTTCTCGAATCGCGGCGAGTTCTTCGCGCGTACGAGCCAGATAAACGCTCTTCCCCATAGATCCGTAAACTTGCTTAACGACGACGGGATATTCGATTTCACGCTCGACGGTTTGAATAAAATCGTCCGAAACGGGACGGTACATAACGGGAGAAGAAATGGTTTTCGGAATAGCGATTCCGCGCCCCGAAAGAGCGACGTACGTCAGCATTTTATCGTCGCAAAGCCGCACGGTTTCCGCGCTGTTGAAAAGCGGAATCCCCGTCTTTTCCAAAAGTTCCGCGGTATGAATATCCTTATCCAAATATATGACGAAATCGGGCGAGCCGATCCGCGACACGGCATTTCCTCCGTCCAATAAAACGGGAAGTTCGTTTCCCCTTTTTAATTCCATCGTAACGCCGCGCGCCGTAAATTCCTCGGTCAACGTTCGAACCTGGTGGCGCGTCGATTCGTTTTCCCAAAATCCGTTTACGATAATCAATCCGTTTTTCAACTCAATTTACCTCATACTTTTTCAAAATCGCCTCTGCCGCACGAATTCCGTCCATCGCCGCGCTCATAATGCCGCCGGCATAGCCGATTTCCCCTGCCGGATAGAGATTTTCGGCGGACGGACTGTTTCCGTCTTGTCCACGCAGCACGCGAACGGGCGAAGAAGTACGCGTTTCGATTCCCGTAAGAACGGCGTCCTCCGTTGCAAACCCATTTAATCTCCGATCCATATCGACGATACCTGCCTTTAAGGATTCCGTAACGTAAGAGGGCAACAGTCTTTGAAGAGGATAAAATTCCGTTCCCAACGGGTACGTCGGCTGAACGGAACCGAACCGCCGCGTTTCACGATCTCGAAGAAAATCCCCCACCGTCTGACACGGCGCGGCATACGACCGACCGCCGGCAAAATAGGCGGCTTGCTCCAACTTTCGTAGATAATCGATCCCGGCAAGCACGCCCTCGCCGTAATCGGACGACCGCACTTGCGCGACGATCGCGCTGTTCGCGTTCACGCCGTCTCGCTTATAATTGCTCATTCCGTTGGTAACGACTCCGCCGATTTCGCTCGCTGCGCCTACCACCGTACCGCCCGGGCACATACAGAACGTAAACACGCCGCGCTCACCGACAGAACTGGTCAACTTATAATCGGCAGGCGGAAGCAAGCGCGCCGCTTTGCCGTATTGCGCACGACTGATTTCCGATTGCAAATGTTCGATCCGCACGCCGATCGCCATATCCTTTACTTCCAACGCAAAGTCCTCTCGTCGGAGCATATCGAACGTATCGCGCCCGGAGTGACCGCTTGCCAAAACCACCTCGGACACGGGAACTTCTCCGTCGTGCATCCCCCGCAAACGAACAGCCGTAATCGAATTCTCCCTTTTCCGAAACCCGATCAACGCGGTTTCAAACCATACATCATGTCCGTTTTGCAACAATTCTTGTCGCATGGACGCCACTACGCGCGGAAGTCGATCGCTGCCGACGTGCGGTTTGCTTTCATACAAAATCTCCTCGGGCGCGCCGTGACGAACAAACTCGTTCAGCACGCGCTCCTTTAAGGGGCTTTTCACCCCCGTGTTGAGTTTTCCGTCCGAAAACGTCCCAGCGCCGCCCTCGCCGAACTGAATGTTCGATTGCGGATTTAGCGTGCGCGAAGAATAAAACGACTCGACGTCCTTTTTCCGTTCTTCCACCGACTTTCCCCGTTCGATTAAAAGCACGGGAAGCCCTGCGTGCGAAAGCGTAAGCGCGGCAAATAAACCGGCAGGTCCCATGCCGACAACGGCAATCGGACGATCGGGTTTACGGTAACGTTTCCGTTCGGGAACGGAAGGTTTTTCGTCCGACGAGCAAAGTTCGACGGTATATAAATAATGAATATCCGAACGATCGCGCGCGTCCAGCGATTTTTTCACAATGCGAAAGCGCGCGTTCCCCTCCGAAACGCCTGCCTTTCGGAACGCCCGTTTTCTTAATTCCGTCTCGCTTTCGGTCAGCGCGCGCCTTAATTGCAAGCGTATCATTTCGTCATTCCCTCCGCCGCGGCGCACGCGCTCGCGTAAGCCCACAGCAAATTATAGCCGCCGCAATCGCCGTCCACGTCCAAAATTTCTCCGCTAAAAAACAGTCCCTTTTCCAACGTACTCTCCATCGTTTCCGAACGGACGTCGCGCACGTCGATTCCGCCTTTGGTCACCTGCGCCGCCGAAAAATCAAGCGTTCCCGTCACCTTTAAGCGGAAATCTTTCACCGTCGCAACGACGGCGGAAACGGTTTCTCCGGCACGTTTCACGAGAACGCGCCCCAACTGCTTGGGCAAAATCCCCGTTAAAATCTCGCCGAACGGGAGATACGGCGCGTTCCGAACCTTTTCTTGCAACGCCGCCGTCAACGCTTCCTCGGATACGTCCGGAAGAAAGGAAAGCGATAGCACGCAAGACCCATCCGCCGCCGCGCCCGAAACCGAAAACACGGCGTTTCCCGAAACGCCGTAATCGGTAAACAAAACTTCGCCTCGCGTGCTTTTGACCGCGCGTTCACCGCGCAAAACCGAAACGACGCAATCCGCCTTCACTCCCTTTAATCCGCGAAGAGGCTCGCGTTCGGTGAGCAATTGCACCAAAGAAGGCATAGTTTTCGTAACGGTATGCCCGAACGTCTGCGCCAAGGCGTAGGCAGATCCGTCCGTGCCGAACTGTTTCGCCGCTTTTCCCCCTGCCGCAAGCAAAACTTTTTGCGCCGCGACGACTTCCTTTCCGTACGAAAGTATAAAAACCCCGTTTTTCTTGCGCACGTTCGTGACAAACGCTTCCGTCCGAATCTCAACGCCGTAAAACGCCAACCGCGCGCGCATCAAATCGAGAACGGCGGAAGCCTGATACCCAGACGGATACGCTCTGCCGTCCGCCTTTACCGACGGCAAAACACCCAACGAACGATAAAACGCCTCCGCAGAGCGCGCGCCGAACCGCGAAAGCGCAACGCAAGCAAAACATCCGTTCGCATAATGCTCGATTCCGTCGTTCACGTTATAGAGATTGCCTTGCCCGTTCCCGGTCGCAATCAATTTTTTCCCGACGCGATCCGTCCGTTCCAACACCACGACGTCCTTCGCCTTTCCCAGCCGAGCCAACTCCGACGCGGCGATCAAGCCGGACGCGCCGCCGCCGACGATCGCATATCCGTAAATTTTTGAAAACGTATTCATGATTTTTATTTTACCACAATTTGCCCCGAAAATCTACAATTTCGGGCTTGACGAAACACAAAAATTGTGTTATTCTAGAAACAAAAGAACAGAATGTCAAAAAAGGAGATTTTCAGAATGATTTTGAGTTTTTTTAGCGATACGGGAACGTTTTTCTCCGAAAACCCGTTGTATCTCGCGACGATTCTCGTCGTCTTATTGATCGTCGTTATCGCGGCATTCGCGATTTCCGGCTTAAAAAAGAAAAAACAAACAACGCCGACCGAAGCGCAAAAAGAATCTGTCGAAGAAAAAACAACGGAAGAAACTTCCAACGAAGAAACAGCCGTTTCAACCGAAGAGCAGGAAGAACCCGTTAAAGAGAAAAAGGCGGAAGAAACTTCCGTCGAAAAAGAAAAAAGTTCAACCGTCAAAGAAAAATCCGATTCTTCGCAAACAACCGCCGAAGATGAGCCGACGCAAGAGGAATCAATCGAGCAAGACGACTCCGTTTCGGAAAAAAACGAAAAAAATTACGCAGAAGAAAACATCTATCACGTCACCAAAAGAAAGGAAGACGGAAAGTGGCAAGTAAAACTGCAAAAAGGCGGCAAAGCAATCAAACTTTTCAACACGCAAGAAGAAGCCTACGCTTACGCGAAAAAACTTGCCGGCGGCAAAGACGGAACGGTTCATCTCCACAAAGTTTCCGGTCAAATCCGCAAATACAAATAATCCGCCTTTCAAAAAACAGTCGCCGTTTTCTATCGGCGACTGTTTAAAATTTTATAAAACTTTTTCTTTAACAACGTTTTAAGCCATGCAAAAACAGAACTATATAATTGCCACTCTTCTAGATATAACTTCAAATTTTAAATTTGATCTCTTACGTCGCAATTACAAGATCCGTCTGGCGTATCAAACCCACAAACGTCATTAGGGCAATTAGGACCTCCATAATTATTGCACATTTCATAGTTACAATAATTATATGCTACTGCATTTTTTACAATTATCATATTTTAACTTCCTCCTATAGTATCACATGTATCACAACCGTTACAAGTTACTGTTCCCACGCACAAATTAAAATCTTCGCCAATGGAAACAGAAAATACCTTTTCTTTTAACACAATCATATTCTCACCACCTCCTGTTATTTATTTTACATTTTCAATCTTTAAATATTTTTTTGCTAATTCCACGCAATATTCTTCCGAATATTCGCAATTTTCACTTTGGGTCTGATATCTATCCGCCGGACAACCGCCAATACAGATTGGAAATATTTTACACATTTTACATTTTCCCGTATGTATTTGATTCATATAATCAATGTACGCATTATTATAAATAATACCATCTTTGATATTTCCAACAATTTTATCATTCTGGCCAAAAAAATGTTCACATTTATACAATTCTCCATTAGGCCCAATATCAATAGCATTCATGGTATACTGCGCACACCAAATTCTTCTACTTAATTTTAGTTTATTATTATATCCAAACATTGTATTGAATTTTAGATTTTCCATTCCAAATTCCTGAGCATTAAAAAATTGATTGGAAGCATCGTCAACAAAACGTAATTTTCCCAAATAAAAAAACATATTTGATATAAACCGTTTATCTGACTTCATCTCGTTTACAAATTGGTACGCATCCATAATATTTGCTTTATCAACATTTAGTCTAATATGAACCGAAATCTTTAAATCATTCTCTTCAATATATTTTGACAAGGCAAAAACATTATCTTTAACCTTTTCATACACCTCATTAGAAACCTGTTTTCTACTGCAATAATTTTCCCGAGTTCCATCAAATGTTATTTGAAATTTTTTCACATTACAATCTTCTATCAGTCTTTGAATTATATCTTTGCTTAAATAATAGCCATTTGTAATAATAGAGGATTCGTAAATAATATTATTTATGGAGCATAATCTTTGTAATTCTATTGATAAAGGAACTACAACTTGTTCAAATCCCAATAAAGGTTCGCCCCCAAACCATTGAACATGAATTTTTTTCAAAGAAGGCCTATTCTTTATTATAATTTGAACATACGCTATGAGATCATTCATTGTTTCCTTACTCATTATTACCGAATCGCGCAGCCCTTCTTCAAAACAATATGTACACCGAAAATTGCATTTTAATGTTGGCGCAATAACTATAGTGAATTTATTATTTAATTTAAACTGTTCTACCTTTTCCTCAAAAATAATTTTTTCATATTCATCAGTATTCAGCACACAATTTCACATCTGAAAGATTTTTCAAACGCATATCAATGTT
>CAYRPB010000089.1:0-6000 GCA_964426105.1 uncultured Clostridia bacterium
CCATGATCGCCGACCGCCTCACCCTGGAGCAGAAAAACGGCCTCGCCTGGGCCGATTGACCCCGGCGCATCCGCAAGCGCATAAACGCCTCGTGCCGAACGCTTTTTCGGCACGAGGCGTTTGCTGTGTATCGGTCTTATCGAACCGGCGGACACTGAGTCTCGCTGTCCTCCGCCGGGAGGGCCTTCGGCTCCCTGGGCTTTTCCGTGCGCCAATGGAGGCTGGTCTTGTTGAACAGCGGCTCACAGATGCACAGAAGGGCCGGGACGAGGAACATACAGACCAGCGCGGAGATCACCGCGCCCCGGGCCAGCATGACGCAGATGGCACCGATGAGGTCGATGGAGGACACGAAGGACACCCCCAGCGTGGCGCAGAACAGCACCAGCGCACTGGTGATGATGGAGGCATCCGAGGACGCACCGGCAATGCGCGCCGCCTCATAACGGTCGTGGCCCCGGCGCAGTTCCTCCTGAAAGCGGGTGGTCAGCAGGATGGCGTAGTCCACCGTGGCACCAAGCTGGATGCAGCTGATGACGGTGGGGGCCACAAAGGGCACCTCCGTGCCGGTGAAGTAGGGCACGCCCTGATTCAGGAAAATGGCAAATTCGATGGCCGCCACCAGCACCGCCGGGACGGAAATGGACTTGAACACCACCATGACGATGAGGAAGATGGCCGCGATGGAGATGTAGTTGGTGACATTAAAGTCCACGGCGGTGGTCTGGATCAGGTCCTCCGTCATGGCGCCCTCGCCGGTGATGAGGGCCTCCGGGTCGTAGGATTTCACCACGGCGCTGATCTGTTGAAGCTGCTCCGCCACCTCATCGGAGGCAGTCTCATAGCCGGAGTTCACCAGCATCATCTGCCAGCCCCCCTGCTTGAGCATATCCCGCACCTCGGTGGGGATGAAGAAGTCGGGGATGCCGGTGCCCAGCAGCGAATGGTAGGAGATCATGCTGGTCACGCCGGGAATGGCCTCCACCTCCCGCTCCATGGCGCTCATGTCGGCGGAGGAAAGGTCGTCCCGCAGAAGGATGAAGTGATTGGTGGACATATCGAACTCGTCCTTGAGGCGGGCGTTGGCCACGATGCTGGGCAGGTCCCGGGGCAGCGCTTCATCCAGCTTGTAATAAATGCTTGCGTGGCTCTGGGCGTAATAAGCGGGGACAGCCAGCAGCAGCGCCAGCACCACGATGACCGCCCGGTGCTTCACGATCCAGCCATTGAGCCCGTTGAAGTCGGGCAGGAGGCTTTTGTGCTTGTGTTTGTCGATCTGACGGTCGGCCAGCAGGATCAGGGACGGCAGCACCAGAATGACGGTGGCCACGCCCAGCACCACGCCCTTCATCATCACCACGCCGATGTCCCGGCCCAGCGTCAGCCGCATGAAGCACAGCGCCGCGAAGCCCGCCACGGTGGTGAGGCTGGACCCGGCCAGTGAGCGGAACGCCGCCAGAATGGCCTGCTCCATGGCGTCCCGCCTGTCCTCATGGTTCTGCCGCTCTTCCTCGTAGCGGCGGTAGAGGAACACGGAGTAGTCCATGGTGACACCCAGCTGCAAAACGGCGGCAATGGCCTTGGTGATGTAGGAGATCTCCCCCAGAAAGACGTTGGTGCCGAAGTTATAGATCACGGCGATGCCGATGTTGGCCAGCAGGATGAAGGGCAGGACCGTGGATTCCATGGTCAGCAGCATGGCGGCAAGGGCCATCACCACCGCCAGCGCCACGAATATGGGCAGCTCCCGGTCTACAAGGTCCTTTGTGTCCTTGACCACCACGGAGAACCCGGCAAGAAAGCATTTTTCGTTGCAGATGCCGCGTATCTCCTCGATGGCGTCCATGGTCTCCTCCGAGGCGGCGGCCTTTTCGTACTGAATGATCATCATGGTGCCCTGCCCGGAGAAAAACAGGTCACGGAAATTGGCGGGGATCATGTCGGTGGGGATCTGGATGCCCACCAGATTGCTGATCCACACGGCGTTGCTGACGCCGGGGACCTCCTTGATCTCATTGATGAGGGAATTGGTGTAGCCCGCGGGCATATCCTCCACGATGAGCATACTGGTGGCCGCCATCTGGAACGGCTCTTCCAGCAGATTCATGCCCTGTGCGGATTCCAGATCCTGAGGCAGATAGGTAAGGATGTCATAGTTGACCCGGGTGGCGGCGTAGCCGATGGCGGAGGGGATCAGCAGCAAAGCGGCGATCAGCGCGGCCAGCTTCGGCTTTCGGCTGAGGCCGTGGGCGATTTTTTCCAGCATGGCGCGTCAGTCCTTTCCCTTGAAAATGCCGGTCACAGCGGACCAGAAGTCACGGAACATCTGCGCCACGCGCTGCCAGAAGGTGGTTTTCTCCGCCGTTTTTCCCGTCAGCTCCGCCTTTTCGGCCTCCGCTTTGGTGATCTCCTGGGTACGGATGAGCACCTGAATGCTCTCCGGCGCGTCGTTGCGGCTGTCCGTCAGGGACACCGCTTCGGCGGTGGCATCCATCAGCAGAAGATTGTTGGCCTCGCCGGTGTATTCGTTCCAGGTGTCCTCGATGATGCCGCAGATGCTGTTTTTGGCAGTTTTGATCTCCCCGGCGGTGCCCATGGTCTGGGCGGTGCGCCGCAGCACTTCCGCCAGCCCCTGAAGGGTCTGCTTTGTGCCATCGTCCAGCGCGGAACCGGTGGACTTCATCAGGGCCTCCGTGTCCGTCACAAGGGATTCCGTATCCCGGATTGTCTGAACAGCGCTGACGCTGAGGTCGCTGACAGTCTGCAAAGTCTCCTGTAAGATCGGCTCGTAGTCGTTCAGGGTGTCCTGCAAATCCTCCACGTCGCTGATAATGCTCCGCAGGTCGGAGGAAGCATGGCGGACGGCGGTGGAGAGATCCGCGGCATCATCCAGAAGCCCCGCCAGATCTTCAATGCGGCCGCACAGGGCGGACAGGTCGCTGACCACCTGTGAGGTGGGATTTTTCAGGCGGTTCATGGCGCTGTACAGGGCGTTCCGCAGACTGCTGATCTCCGCCATGGCGCTGTCAAGCCCGCCTGCAATGAGGTCTACCATGGCGCCGCCCACGCTCTCGCTGGGGTCCAGCGGGGCTTCCGGGTCGGTGGGCGTTTCGGGATTTTCGGGATTCTCGGGCGTTTCCGGGTTCGTGGGTGTTTCGGGAGTCACAGGCGTTTCACCGGTATCCGTGCCGCCGGTTTCACTGCCGGTATTGCCTGTCTCGCTTCCGGTGTTGCCTGTCTCGCCTGTTCCGCTTCCGGTACTACCTGTTTCACCGGTTCCGCTTCCGGTACTACCAGTTTCGCCGGAGCCGCCGGTCGTTCCTCCGGTGCTTTCACCGTTGCCGGAACTGCTGGTCGTGCCACCGGTGCTTTCGCTACTACTGCCGGAATCAGAACCGCTATCGCTACCGGAACTACCACTGTTGCCGGAATCGGAGCTGTCCTCCGGGGCGGGGTCGTTGTGCAGCAGCGTACCGGACAGCGTACCGCCGTCCTCCGGGGTGTTGCCCTTTTCCTCGTCCTCATACTCCACCTTGCCGCTGGCGTACACCAGCCACAGGTCGTTCATCTGCTTGGCAGTGGCGGCGGGCTGTTCCAGCACCTTCTGGCAGAAGGTCTGGAAGGTCATGCCCTCCTTGGCCTGATAGGCGGTCTCAAGGGCGATGGCCCCTTCCAGTTGGGCGATATTGCTTTCCAACCGAGCAATACCGGCTTCCGCTTCCCCGATAACTGTCTCCAATGCCTTTGCATCCTCACTGTCACCCAAGCCCATGTCTTTCAGGCTCTGAAGGTCCTGCTTTGCCGATGCAAGCCGTTCTTCCGTGGTGCTCAGTGTGGATTCCAACTGAGCCTTGGCCATTTCCAGCTCCGCAAGAGAGCCGTTCCCATTTGTATTCAGCGCGTCCACCGCCGCTGCGGCGGTGGCGGCAGCCTGAGACGTGCTGTAGCCCTGCTGTTTCAGGGCGATGACGTAGTATTCCTCCCGGCCCGCCGTGTAGGCGCTGTGGGCCTCTTTCACCTGACTGACGGTGAGGGAGCCGATATTCTGATTTTTGTCGATGGCGTCGTTGATGTCCTCCGCCGCGTCGCTGACCTGCCCGCCCAGCGCCGTTTGCAGCGCTTTCAGGCTCTTTTTCAGCGAGCCCAGACTGGAAAGCACCTTTTTCACGTCGCCGGTGCCGTCCTCCAACGCGGACAGGGCGCGTTCCGCGTCACGGAGATCGTCTTTCAGGTCGCCCAGCGTGTCGGTCATGCTGTTGAGGGTGGCCTTGGAATCCGTGATGGCCTGACTCAGGGCCGTGATCTGGCCCTGCACCGGCTCCAGGACCTCCGCCAGATTGGAGAGATCACCCCGCAGGGCATCGGTCCCGGCGTAGATGCTCCCCTTGCCGTCGGAGAAAATGCCCCGTGCCTGATCCAGCCGGTCAAGGCCGTCGGCGGAGGCGTTGAGGCTGCCGGTCATGGCCGCCATGGCATCCAGCAGGGAATCCATGCTGCCGGAGAGCTTTTCGTAGTTGTCCTCAAGGTCGTCCTTCCGCTCCGAGAGCTTTGCGATCTCCTCAAGCTGTGAGAGCGTGGCGGGGACCATCAAAAAGGTCATGCCGCCGAAGGAAAAATCCTCGCTGCCCACCCGGATGGTGTAATGGCACTCCTCACCGGGCAGACCGATGAACAGCACCGCCCGCAGGTTGCCGATGAGCTGCACCTGTGCCCCGGGGGCTTCCAGCGACAAAATGTCGTCCTGATTGAAAATGGCCATGGCCTCAAGGGTGTAGTTGTTCCGGGCGTACTCCGAGGCGCTTGCATTGGGCACCGCGTCCAGGGTGATCTCCACTACGCCCTCCTTCCCCGCCAGCTCCTCCGCCCGTGCGGGGACGCCGTTGAGGGAATAGTGGACGGCCAGCGTCCAGGGCAACGCCGTGAAGGGCTTCGTGGTCTTGCCCTCAAAATAGAAGGTCTTGGGCACGTTGTCCTCATCAAAGCGGAACACGGTCCTCCCGCCGCTGACGGTGGGCGCGGTGCCGTCTGTCAGGTTGTTGATCTCGTCGTATTGGCCGTAGTCCGTCAGCGTGGCAACGCCGTTGGTGCGGTAACTCTTCACCACGCTGCCCTCGGTGAGGTTGCCGTAGTAGTCGGTGGTGGCGTAGTACGCCTCGTCATAGGTGGGCTTCACGCCGTCGTCGATGGCAGAAGCCGGGATGGTCCCCAGCAGCAGCGCCGCGCTGATGGTCAGCGCCGCCGTTTTGCGGAGTCCGGGATGCTTGTGCATGGTCGAATACTTCCTTTCCTGTCTTGGGAATTTTACTCTAAAGTATACTGCCTCCCACGCAAAAGCAAAATGGACAGAAAAAGTGCCGCCGCCCAAGATTTGGGCAGCGGCGTATGTTTTGTCTGATTTTTGGGCAACGGGCTGACTTTGCCTAATCCTCCCGGGTCTCCGCGCTGCGGCGGACGATCAGCTCCGGCACGTCCCGCACCAGCTCCAGCATCCGGTGGAGGTCGTCATAGGCGGCATCAGTCATGCCCTGCTCGATCCAGTCGATGCACATACCGAAAAGCTGGCATTTCAGGAATTTGATGACGATGCGCTTGTCACGCTGGCACACGCGGTCATCGGGAAAGGCGGTGGCGATGTAGGTGGTGACCACATATTCGCACATCCGCAGTGCGCCCCGGGTGAAGATGTCCCGGTTCACGGAATGGTAGATGTGCCGCACCGCCTGCTTATTTTCCAGCGCAAATTGAAACGCCGCGTGAAAGCACTCGTCCAGTGTGGAAATGGTGGGATGCTCCCGGATGATGCGGTCGATCTCCTCGGCGATGATCTCCCCCAGCAGGGACGGGATATCCTGAAAGTGATAGTAGAAGGAGTTGCGGTTGATGCCGCAGTCCTCCACGATGTCCCGTACCGTGATCTTGTTCAGGGGCCGTTCGTTCAGCAGCTTCATGAAGGACGCCCTGATCGCCTGCTTCGTAAAGTTTGCCATAGCAGTCCACCTC
>CAYRPB010000090.1:0-5975 GCA_964426105.1 uncultured Clostridia bacterium
ATAACAAAACGATTGCTTTGCAAGCGTGAAGCGGCGCGTTTCTTTTTTCGATCTTAACTCGCAGAAAAATCCCAGACTTGATTTTTTTCAAAAAAACGCACCCTGTTCTTCTTGCGAAAAACAAGGTGCGATCTGTTTTTTGATTGAAAATTTTTAGAAAAAGAGTTGCGCTCGCTTTCAGAAAAGCGCGTCTTTTACCAAATTTGATTGTACAGTTCGATGACCTCTTGCTCGGTCGGAACGCGAGGATTGGTTGCAGTGCACGCGTCCTTTAACGCGGCTTTCGCCATGATCGCAACCTTTTCGTCGTACTCCGCTTTCGTAATCTTCGTCGCTTGCGAAACCGAAACGGGCATATTCATCTCTTTCAGCATGAATTCAATCCAGTTCACCAACGCACGAACGGTTGTAATCGTATTGAAATTCTGCAAGCCCAAAATACGAGCAACGTGCACGTACTTCTTTACGCAAGGCGGATACTCTTTCCGCGATTTACTGTGACGGTCGATTCCGCTGTTGTATTCGATAATTTTCGGCAACAAAATCGCATTCGCTCTGCCGTGCGGAATATGAAAATTACTCCCCAACTGGTGTGCCATGCCGTGATTCAATCCCAAAGAAGCCGAATTGAACGCAAGCCCTGCCAAGCAAGACGCGATGTGCATTTTGCGTCGCGCGTGTCCGTCGTTGGAATCGTAATAAGAACGCAGTAAAAACGTACCGCAGATTTCGATCGACTTTTCGGCGAGAGCCGCGGAAAATTCGTTGTTGTTTAAGGAAACGTACGCCTCGATCGCGTGCGTAAGAACGTCCATTCCCGTATCTGCCGTAACGGCAGGCGGAACGGATTTTACAAGTTCCTCGTCCAAAATCGCTTCGTCAGGCAACAAGTCCTCGGAAACCAACGGATATTTAACGCCGCGTTCCCGATCGGTCACGACGGAAAACGCCGTCACCTCGCTGCCCGTTCCGCTGGTCGTGGGAATCGCGATCAGCGCGGGACGGTAAGATTCATCCATCTTTTCGGCGAATTTGCGAATCGCCTTAGAAAGATCGATTGCAGAACCGCCGCCGACAGCGATCATGCACTGCGGACGTTGCTTTAAAATTTCGGAAACGCCGGCGATCACCTTTTCCAACGGAGGATCGGGAACGACGTCCGAATATACGGTAAACTCAATGCCCGTACGCTTTAAGCGATCGGTTACGATTTCCACCAAACCGCTCGTCACTACGAACGGATCGGTTACGACGATCGCCTTTTTGTAAGGAATATCTTTCAGGCGATCCAGCGCGTTTTCACCAAAATAAATTTTTGTCTTTACGTCAAATCTCTTCATGCCATGCCTCGAAACAAAAACCAAGAAAAACCAAGTGTTTCTGCCTTTAATCCATTTGAGTATACCACAACAACCGAAAAAATGCAACTTAAAACAACAGCTTTCACGATTTTTTTCGACAAAGTAAAAGCCAAGTAAATCGAGAGAAAAAAAATTGCGTCTTTAACGTTCCGAACACAGACTTTTCAATAACAACGACGTTCAAAGCGATCGCTTTCCGAAAAAATCATTCCGTCAGTTTTTCCAATTGCTCCTTTAAGACCTTGACGTGTAATTCTTCGTCTAAACGAATCCTCGAAATCACCGCGCCGACCGACTCGTCGGAAAGCCGATCCAACATCTGCGTATACGCATCAATCGCGGCAAGTTCCCCCGTAATATCGTCCATTAGCATACGCTGCGGCGTTCGACTGTAACAAATCGCGGAAGTGTTGTAAAAATTACACATACGAGGCGGAAGTTCCGTAAAAATCGGTTGCACCCCGAGTTCCAACAGCAGACTTCCCAAGAGATCGAGATGTTTCATTTCACAGATCGCAATGCCGATCATAACGTCCGCAGCTTCGCTCATTCCCTCTTTTTCAAAATAAAAGGAATGAAAAACGTACTGCAAAACCGTATTCAATTCCCCGTGTATTCCTGCATAAGCAGGCGAAATAATCGCCGCGCTTCTATAATCCTCCCCGATTCCGTTTATTTTGGGATAAGGAAGGGACAATCTGATTTCCGTCGGCATCGCGTTCCCCCTTTCGGTTTTATTTTATCCTATGAAAACAACCTACCGTTTGGTGCAAAAATATTTTTTAAAAATGCGAACATTTGTTTGACTTTTTAAAAAAGCCGTGCTAAAATAAGAACACACACGACAGGAGGAGCGCACGGTGATCGACGAAACACGGCTGAAAATATTGACGGATTCCGCCAAATACGACGTATCTTGCTCCTCTTCCGGTTCTGACCGCAGCAACCGAGTGGGCGGTACGGGCAATACAAGTTATGCCGGGATCTGTCACTCGTTCACGACGGACGGACGGTGTATTTCCCTTCTGAAAATATTATTAAGCAACAAATGCTCTTACAATTGTCTGTATTGTGTCAACCGCGCCTCGAACGACGTTCCGCGCGCATCCGCAACGCCGGACGAAATTTGCGAACTCGTGATGCATTTTTACAAGCGCAATTATATCGAAGGGTTATTCCTCTCCTCCGCCGTCGAAAAAAACGCGGATTACACAATGGAACGACTGTTGGAAACGGTGATAAAATTGCGCACGGTGTACCGCTTTAACGGGTACATTCACTTAAAGGGGATTCCCCACGCCGATCGACTGCTCGTACAGCGCGCCGGCAATTATGCGGATCGAATGTCCTTTAACGTAGAACTCCCGTCCGAACAGAGTTTAAAACTACTTGCGCCGCAAAAAAGTGCGGACAGTATTTTCGTTCCCATGAAAATGCTGGCAAAAGACGCCTTTGCCCTGACAGACGAGGCACGGCGGCGGCATTCCTTTTTACCGGCGGGACAAACGACGCAAATGATCGTCGGCGCGTCTCCCGAAACGGACGGGCAAATTTTAAGACTTACGCAATGGTTTTACAACGTTCCGAAATTAAAGCGCGTATATTATTCTTCTTACGTGCCGACGAATTTCACGACGTCCTATCTCCCTGTACGCCCGACCGGGCTATTGCGCGAACACCGCCTGTATCAAGCGGATTGGCTGTTGCGATTCTACGGTTTTACGGCGGACGAAATCGTAGACGAACGCGGAAATCTCGATCCGTCGCTCGATCCGAAATGCGGTTGGGCGTTGCGCCACCTAAACGAATTTCCGTTGGAAGTCAACACCGCGCCCGTTGAACGGTTGATGCGCGTTCCCGGCATCGGGATTCGCGGAGCGAACCGTATTCGCGAAGCGCGCAAATATACCAAACTCACCTTTGACGACTTAAAGCGCATACGGATCGTCTTAAAACGCGCCGTTTCTTTCATTACGGCGAACGGAAAATTTTACGGAACGGAAAATCCAGAGCGCATCAGACAAACTCTTCTCGTCGCAGACACGCGCGAGAATGCAGAACAGTTGTCATTATTTTCCTCACCCGAAATCAATACAAGCGTACTCACTGGAGAATTATGATTTATCAATGCACAGACACGGCGGAAAGTTTTTTCTCCGCGGTTTTCGACGCTTACAAACGGCATGAAACACCCGAAAAAATTATCTTTACCGACTACCAACAAGATTTATTGACGGAAGTGTTTTTCGTCGTACCCGATCGGGAAAAGGCGCAACGCGTCAAAATCGCCTACTTAAAATACGGCGGCGTAAACGCACTCAACGAACTCGACCGCGCGTTACGTAGTTGCGAGGAAGACAAGATGACGGCGGCATTCCGCTACGTTAAGCGCACGATCGACCAAAAAACGGACGTTTCGGGGCAACTTAGCAATGCGGACGTGTTTCGATTTCAAGATATCGTCGCACGCGTACAGCGCGAACGACACCGTTTTACCGGTTTTCTCCGTTTTATCGAAACCCGATCGGGCGTATATTATGCGCATTACGAACCGGATAACGATATTACGGAACTAATCGCGCCCCATTTTAAGGCGCGACTTAGCGCGCAACCCTTTATCATACACGACGTAAAGCGCAATAAACTCGCGCTCTATAACGGGAAAGACCTTTTTTATACCGCCACGAACCAACCGCCGACCTTGATTCTGTCCGAGGACGAAATGGCGTTACAATCCCTTTGGCGCACCTATTTTCAAAGCGTTGCCGTCAAGGAACGCAAAAACAAGCGGTTACAAGACAATTTTCTTCCTCGCCGCTACCGCAAGCACATGGTCGAATTTAAAGCAAGACCGTGACGCTTTCTATTTGCTCACTCTGCGACCGAACGTTCTTCGGTCGGTAATTCTCAACAAAAAGATTCGGTACGCAAAAGCGTGCCGAATCTTTTTGTTAAAGAAAATTATAATTCAGTATAACAGAAAAAAATTCCTATCACTCTAAAATAGTAACTACGAAATCACAAGAAGAAAGATCGAAACTACAAATATTTCAACATAAAAGCGCACGATTGGTAACGGATTACGAAAAAAACGCATCCCTTTCTCGTCAACCGATTTCATGCTCTTATAAGACTTTTTGCATGCGCCATATTCGAATACGCTTAACACGTAAAAACCACCCTGCGGATCGCAGAGCGGTTTCGTTCGCTTTATTTATGCAAGATATTGCTTAATCCCCGGAATGCCGGTGAACTTTTCGGCGACGTCGCCGTCAACCCGAACCAACGTCGGCGCTTGCATGACGCCGTATTGCTTTGCCATTTCGGGATTTTCTTCCGCATAGACGACCTCGTACGCCACGTTCGCGTCGTTTAAAAGTTTTTCCGCAACTTTACAATTCGGGCAAGTCTTGGTCTTGAAGAGAATCCGTTTCCCTGCCGCACTCTTAACCGTGCCGCGTTCGATCGCCGTGCAATCCGTTCCGCAAGCGCCGGTATACTCGGCGTTTCCGGCAACGTTATAAACCTTACGTTCCTTAAATTCCTGCGCCTTTCCGTCGTTCCAATTCTGGACGGGACGGTAATATCCCGTGATACGGCTGTAAACTTCCGTCTTTTCGTGACAGTGAGGACACTCGTAAACCTCTCCGGCAATATAGCCGTGCTTTTTGCACACCGAATAGGTAGGCGAAAGGGTGTAATACGGAAGCGTGTAGTTCTCCGCGATCTTGCGGACGAGATTCGCCGCCGCCTTCCAATCGGGAAGTTTTTCCCCCAAAAACGCATGGAATACCGTACCGGACGTGTAGAGCGGCTGCAATCTGTCTTGAATATCCAACGCGGAGAAAACGTCCTCCGTGTAACCGACGGGTAAGTGCGAACTGTTCGTGTAATACGGCGTGCCGTCTTGACCGGCGGTGACGATATTCGGATAATGCTTTTTGTCGTGCTTTGCAAGACGATAAGCAGTTGATTCCGCAGGCGTCGCTTCGAGGTTGTAAAGATCGCCGTACTGCTCCTGATAGTCGGAAAGACGAGTTCTCATATGATTCAATACGTCCTCGGAGAATTTCTGCGCGCGTTCGTCCGTCAAATCGCACGCAATCCACTTCGCGTTGAGGCAAGCCTCGTTCATGCCGACCAAGCCGATCGTCGAAAAGTGATTTTCAAACGTTCCGAGATAACGCTTGGTATAAGGATACAATCCCTCGTTCAAGAGTTTGGTGATAACCTCGCGCTTAACTTTCAACGAACGCGCTGAAATATCCATCATGCGATCCAAACGCTTGTAAAAGTCTTCTTCGTTCTCCGCGAGATACGCGATCCGCGGAATGTTGACGGTAACTACGCCGACAGACCCCGTCGATTCGCCGCTTCCGAAGAAGCCGCCCGATTTTTTACGCAGTTCTCTCAGATCGAGGCGCAGACGACAGCACATGGAACGAACGTCGGACGGTTCCATATCGCTGTTAATGTAGTTAGAGAAATAAGGCGTTCCGTACTTGGAAGTCATTTCGAAAAGCAAGCGGTTGTTCTCGGTTTCCGACCAGTCAAAATCGCTCGTAATGGAATAGGTCGGAATAGGATATTGGAATCCTCTGCCGTTCGCGTCCC
>CAYRPB010000091.1:0-1906 GCA_964426105.1 uncultured Clostridia bacterium
GTGGAGCATCATCCCGACCGCCGCATGGTGGAGCTGCAGGCACATCCCCTGCCCATCCCCGACAAGGTGGACAGTTGGCTGGTGGCAACTGTCTGCTGACAAATACATCCCCTGCCCGCACGAGCGGGCGGGGGACTTTTTGTGCGGAGGTGCAGTAAATGGCACTTTTTGAACTGAAACAGGACTTTGGCACCGCGCCGCCGGAGGAATGGAAGCGGCCTACGTTCAAAGACTGCGCCGCGCTGGACATCGACCTTGTTTTCTTTGAGCAGGACGAACACGCAGACCTCCACACCGTGGACGGTAAGGAGATGCTGGTGATCGTGGACGACCAGAGGCTTAAAGAACACAACGCGCACTGGGAGGCCGGGGCGAAACAGAACTTTGACACGGGACTGTATACCGCCTCGACGGTGATCTATGTCCGGGTCAAGGACTACGGGCCGAAGCCGAAGATCGGCAAGCATCTCGTCATGGATAAGGGGACGAACCAGCAGAGGTCTTACAGCATTTTGAACTGTGAGGAAGAAGCGGGCGTTTACCGCATCACGATGGAAAGGACGAGACAATGAGCCGAGTGACTTATGACGCGGGGACAATGACCATCACGGTGGACGGGCTGGAGGATGTGGCGGACGCGCTGGGAGCCTTGAAGAAAAAGACACCGGCGGCGGCCAAGGTCGCTATCAACGCAACAGCACGACAGGCCCGGAAGCTGATGGTTCAGCAGGCCAAGGCGCGATACGCCGTGAACGCGGCGGGACAACGGCACCTGAAAGACCTTGTTCAGCGGAAAAAGGCCACCAACACCAGTTTGAGCGCAGAGCTGCACATCGCCAAGATGCGCAACGATCTGGGCTATTTCCAGCACCGCCCGACGGAGAGCTTTACGGGGCGGGACGTTCTGCGGAACGCACCGGCCCATGTGAAAGCCCGCGTCCTGAAAGCGTCCACCCTGCGAGAGCTGACCGGCGACGGCGGAAGTTTGAGCAAGGGCTTTCTGGTGGAGTTTAAGAGCGGCCATGTGGGCATGGTGCAAAGGCGCATTGGCTCCAACTCCAGCCACAAGGTAACGGAGCGGGGACACCCACGCTGGACGAACAAGGACGGCAAGGTGGAGAAGCTGGTAACGATGGGCAGTCCGTCGGCCACGGCGATGCACTCCACCGTGTGGCCCTATGTGGAGCCGGAGGTGACGGAGTATCTATACGACCGGCTGATGGAACAGACCGAGCGGGTGCTGGCGCGGGCAAGGAGCAGAAAGGGGTAAACCATGAACAACTATATGAACGCGGTAAAGGCCGCCGGTATCGGGCGCACCCCGCAGCTTTGCCAAGACGCGCTGATCGAGATGCTGGAGGAACTGTTCGCCGGGAAGAAGTACAACGGTCAGGAGGGCCGCAAGGCGCTGAAAATCTTCAAGCAGGATTTGCCGGTGCCGGAGGACTACGACGCGGACGTGGACACGGACGCGGCGGCAGCCCCGTATATCGTGGCCCGCATGACAGGCGGAGCCATTAAAAACGAGGACGGCCCGCAGACGGTGGAGTTCAGCTTAATCGTGTGCGCATACGACGAGGGTAAGGCGCGAGAGGGCTATCAGGATGTGGCGAACATCAAGGAGGACATCGTGCAACGGATATGCTCCAAACCGTATTTCGGCGGAGCCTTTACCATTCTGAAACCCGTTGTATGGGCCATGCAGCAGGATGATACCTACCCGTATTATTTCGGGGCCTGCACCCTGACCTGTACTGCCCCGGCCATGACCCAAGACACAGAACTGGAGGAACTTGTATGAGCAAGAAACAGGAGAAGCAGACAGCGGAGGCCAACGTGACCGAGAACAGCGCCGCAGAGGCGGCGGAGGTCAAGGCCGAGGCTGCTGCCACGGCGAAGCGGGAGA
>CAYRPB010000091.1:2006-5825 GCA_964426105.1 uncultured Clostridia bacterium
GCCCGCGCGTCTATTGCGGCCCCACTGTGCGGGGCGTGGCAAAGCAGTACACGGTGTACAGCGGCGGCATCCCGGAGGCACTGGAGGCGTTTATCGAAGCGCACCCGGCGGCGCGGGCGCTGCTGGTGAGCGTGGAGCGCTTTGCCGAGACCCGGAAGAAGATGGAGACTGCCGGAACGGCAGAGGCCATCTTGTACCAGAAAATCAAATCCGAACTGTAACAAGGAGGAACGGAAACTATGGCTTATAAACACGGCGTATATACCAGCGAAGTGGAAACCAGTCTGGTGGCCCCGATCACCGGGACGGCGGGACTGCAGGTGATCGTTGGCACCGCCCCGGTGAATATGCTGGCTGACCCTGCGGCGGCGGTGAATGTGCCGCTGCTGGTGAACAACTACAAGGAGGCTGTGGAGGCAGTGGGCTATGTGGCCGACTTTGCCAAGTACACCCTCTGCGAGTGCATCAGCGCGAATTTCAGCGTGGTGGGCGTGGCCCCGATGGTGCTTATCAACGTGCTTGACCCGACCAAGCACAAGACCGCCCTCACGCAGACCAGCGTTCAGGTGAACGACGGCGTGGCGGTGATCGAGGAAGTGGGCGTTCTGCTGGCCG
The DNA here is from genome assembly GCA_964426105.1 of uncultured Clostridia bacterium. Classification (GTDB taxonomy): domain Bacteria; phylum Bacillota; class Clostridia; order Christensenellales; family Borkfalkiaceae; genus UMGS621. The sequence goes on from CAYRPB010000091.1 coordinate 2,622, forward strand.
GGCTGACCATCAAGAAAGAAACCACCATCCTGAACGACGGCACCGACTACACCACCACGTGGAACGACGACGGCACGTTGAACATCGTGCTGATCTCCGGCGGAGCCGGTGACGACGCGACCACCCTGACCGTTGCCGGTAACAAGATCGACCCCGGCATGGTGACTGCCGCAGACATTGTGGGCGGCGTGGACGCATCCACCGGCGCGGAAACCGGGCTGGAAGTGGTGCGGCAGGTGTACCCCAAGCTGTCTATGACCCCCGGCATCCTGCTGGCTCCCCGTTTCAGCGCAGACGCAACGGTGGCCGCCGCTCTGCAGGCCAAGACCAAGAGCATCAACAGCGTGTTCGGCGCGGTGTGCATCGTGGACATCAACAGCAACACAGACGGCGCGACCAAGTACACCGATGTGAAAACCCGCAAGGAGGCGCAGGCGGTCAGTGACCCCAACGCCTACGCGGTGTGGCCCTATGCCAAGCTGGGCGAGACGGTGTACAGCGGCAGCGCACTGGCGGCGGCCCTGACGGCCTACACCGACGCGCAGAACGACGACACCCCCAACGTCAGCCCCAGCAACAAGACCATCGCCATCTCTGCCGCCTGCCTTGCGGACGGAACGGAAGTGCTGCTCGATCAGGAGCAGGCCAACACCGTGAACAGCTTCGGCGTGGCGACCTGGCTGAACATGAACGGCTTCCGCCTGTGGGGCAACAACACCGCCGCTTATCCCGGCATCACTGACCCCAAAGACCGCTGGTTCAGCGTTCGCCGCTTTATGACATGGGCGGCCAACAGCTTTATCCTGACCTACTTCCAGAAAGTGGACAGCCCCGCCAACAAGCGGCTGATCGAGGCCATTGTGGACAGCGAGAACGTGCGCGGCAACGGCTTTGTGGCGCGTGGTGTGTGCGCCCGCTACGAGATCGTTTACAACGAGGACGAGAACACCACCACCGACCTGCTGAACGGCAAGATCACGTTCCACCAGTACATCACGCCGTTCACCCCCGCAGAGGACATTGAGGACATTATCGAGTTCGACCCGGATGCCCTGTCTGCCGCACTGAACTGATAAGGGAGGGAAAAGAAGATGATCTCTAACAACTACATCCCCGAAAAAATCAACGAGTATAACGCCTATCTGGACGGCACCAAGATGATCGGCGTGGCTTCCTCTGTGACGCTGCCGGAAGTCAACATGAAAACCAGCACCGTTTCCGGCGTGGGCGTGAACGGCGAGCTGGACAGCCCCACCATCGGCCAGTTTGAGAGCATGGAGCAGGAACTCCAGTTCAACACGCTCTACAGCTCCGCGATGGATATGCTGTCTCCCCTGTCCACCGTGAACCTGACCCTGAGAGCTTCCCAGCAGGTCTATGACAAGCAGGGCGGCTACAACTTCAAGGGCCTGCGCGTGGTGGAGGTTGGCCGCGTCAAGAGCTTTAACCCCGGCAAGGTGGAAAAGGGCGAGGCGATGGAGGCCACCGTCACGCTGGAGCTGACCTATATCATGATCGAAGTGGACGGCGTTCAGCTTTTGGAGGTGGACAAGCTGAACGGCATTTACAAGGTCAACGGCGAGGATATGCTGGCTGGCGTGAACAGCCTGATCTGACCCCATGAGGCGACATGGCCCACCCACAAAATGCGGGTGGGCCGTGTTTTCGTATCAAAACCGAAAGGAGTTTTTTAACATGGCAGAAGAAAAGAACACTGTGGCGGCGGAGGCCCAGCCCACGAAGCAGCACATCGTAAAGCTGAATAAGCCCTATCTCTTTGAGGGCAAGGAATACAACGAAATCGACCTGACCGGGCTGGAGAAGCTGACAATTCAGGATGCTATCGACACCCAGCGCCAGCTTTTCGGTGAGCAGGAGATGGCGGCCAGTGTGCTGTGCGAGACAACCACAGCCTTTGCCCGCATGATGGCAACCAAGGCAACCGGGCTGCCTATTGAATTTTTCAAGCTGATGCCGCGCGGAGCCTTTAAGCTGGTGGCGGCGGAGGTGCGCAGATACCTGAACGTGGAGAGCAACACGGAAAACCATGTGATGCGCCTGACACAGCCCCGCCACTATGAGGGCAAGGAGTACCGGGACATCGACCTGAACGGCGTTGCCGATCTGAACACGCTGAACGAGAGCGAGGCGGAAAACCGCCTGACCCGCGAGGGCTTTGTGGTGACGGAGAACAGCACCAACTATCTCTACGCCTGTGTGATCGCCGCGATGGCAACGGGCATCCCGGAGAAGTTTTTCACCACGCTGCCGCTGCATGAAGTTCTGAGGCTGAAAAACGCGGTGAACGATGCGGATTTTTTCGGCTAAAGGGCGGGGCCAAGGAACTGCGGAAAGCGGCTATCCGGCTGGCCTCGGTGACGAGGACGGGTGTTGACTTCTACCTGAAACTGCCTATTCGGGAATTTGTCGAGCTGAATAACGAGGTGGCGGAGGAATGGCGAAGAACAAAACATTAGAGTTAAGCATCAAGATCGCCGGTAAGATGGACAAGAGCCTGACGGCGGCGCTTACCGGGAGCCAGAACCAGATCAGCAGTTTCGCCCGGAGCATCAGCAGTATCGGCACCGCAGGTCTGGCGGCTATGGGAACGCTGGCAACGGCGACCGTGGCGACCATCGCAAGCTGCACCAAGGAAGCGGCAAAGTTTGAAAACTATATGTCGGATGTGGTCAAGCACGTGGACGGCATGGTGGACGCGACCGGCAAGGCCAGCAACCTGCTGGCGGACAACGGGAAAACCTATGCGGAAAACTATGCCGCTATGGAAGAATCCCTGAAAGACCTGAGTACGCAGATACCGTACACCTTTGAGGACTTGACCCGCCTTGCATCGGCGGCGGGACAGTCCGGCAAGACTTTTGAGGATTTGACGCAGACCAGCTTCCTGAAAGATATTGCCATGTGGGGAACGGCGATGGACATTTCCGCCGATCAGGCGGGCGACTGGGGCGCAAAGTGGGAGCAGGCGTTCAAAATGAACCATGAACAGGTCATGGACGTGGCGGACGTTATCAACTACCTCGGCAACAGCTACGCCACCACGGCGGCGGAGATCGCCCAGAGCGTGAACGATGCCGGTTCTATGGGACAGCTTGCGGGTGTGGACGTGAAAGCCACGGCGGCTATTGCGGCGAGTATGCAGGCGATGGGCGTTTCCAGCGATAAGGTGGGGACGAGCATCAA
>CAYRPB010000092.1:0-5627 GCA_964426105.1 uncultured Clostridia bacterium
AACCTATGACCCCCTGCTTGTAAGGCAGATGCTCTCCCAACTGAGCTATGCTCCCATCACGGTGCTGATATAATATATCAAATTTTATAAAATATTGCAAGTATTTAGAAGTCGATTTCTTAAAAAAACTGAAAAAATTTTATAATAATTTCAATAACGAATAATCGGCAAAGGTGTTTGACGGCAAAAAACTTGTAAATCTCTTTTGTTTTTTCGATAATGAAATAGAAAAGTATTATTTAGACAAAATAAAAGAAACAGTCTAATTAAACAATGAAAAATTATTTGCGTAAATTTTAAATATAATGTATAATTAAAGTAACGTTAAAAACAAGGAAAAAGTTATGGTAAATCAAGTTATCGGTTCTATTTTAGAAGCGGAAGAAAAGGCAAACAGCATTATAAAAGAGGCGTCCGAAACCGCAACGGCAACAATGCTTTTCGCAGAAGAGGCTGCGGAGCAAATGAAAGAAGAAACCGTAACTTCATTTAAGTTCGAACGAAAAAATGCTTTAACAAAAGCAGATGAAGAAGCGGAGCGTCGCTATCAAGAGCGGCTTGCCGTCGGTAAACAGGAAGCGACTGTCTTAAAAGAATCCGCGCGTTCTCGTATGGAAAAGGTCGTGGGAAACATTGTCGGGAGGATCGTCGGCGAATGGCAATAGTCGAAATGTCAAAATTCAGATTGATCGGCATTTCTTATGAGCGAGAAAGAATATTGAACGCTCTTCATCATACTGGAGCGGTAGAACTCAAAGAAGTGGAAGAAATCGAAGAAACGCATTTCAACGTCAATGATGAATTGCGAGAGCGGTTATTGCGCGATTACGAGCGATTGACTCATTCTATCGATTTTTTAACCGATCAATTAGATCATGCTAAGAAAAAGGATTTTTATCCGCGCGCTCTAAATGGGAACAATAACTGGTTTGACGTCGGTTACGACGAATTTATGTCTGCGCCGGGAAACGAAATCGAACTTTTTTATGTGGTTGAAAAAACAGAGGATTACGAAAGACGCCTTGCAGACAATAAAAGTAACCGCGTTCGACTTATTAATCAACTTTCTCAATTAACATCGTATTTAGGGATAAACGAACTTTTCTCTAATTTTCGCGACACCAACGCCACAACTTGTTTCTTCGGTTCTTTAGCACCGGAAAAAACAAGTGAATTGCAGAACTTCCTCAAAAACGAAACAACTAGTATTTTTGAAAAGTTAATGCAGGGAAAACAGGATATCGTTTCCGTTATTTGCTTAAAGGAAGAATCCGCTTCCGTTCAAGCAAAACTCAATGAGTTGGGATTTTCCGCTTGTCCGTTCCGTCAAGAAAAAACTCCGGAATCATTGAAACAAGAAATTAATTCCCAAATATCGGACTGTGATTTGTTCGAAATTGAAATAACGAAGAAATCGTGTAATCGCGCCGCTAATTTACGAAACATGAAAATATTGGCGGATTATTATAAATTTCAAATAGAAAAAACAAAGGCTTGCGAGCAATTTCGTTGCACCGAATCGACGTTTGTAATGGAGGGATATCTTCCGAAAGCGCGTGAAACCGATGTGAAAAACGCATTATACAGCATTTCAAACGCAATGTTTTTGGAATTTACCGTACCGACCGAAGAAGACGAACCGCCGACTTTAATGAAGAATAATTCCGTCGTTCGATCGACAGAATTTGTAACGAATATGTATTCCGTTCCGAATTACCGCGAAACAGATCCGAACAAAGTCGTGTTTTTCTTTTATATGATCTTTTTCGGCGTTATTATGGCGGATATCGGATACGGCTTGATTTTGTTTTTTGCAGGGCTTACCGTCCAAGTTGCCGTAAAACGAAATTCCGGTTTTAAGCAATTGATGAGCGTCATTATGTACGGCGGACTTTTCACGATTGTATTCGGACTGATTTTCGGATCATTTTTCGGAATTTCTTTGCCGTTTGCTCTTTTACCATCGCCTGTGCCGAACAGCGAATTCCGCGAAACGAGCAATGCAAATATGATGTTGATTTTGCTTTTGTGCTTAGGTTTAGGAGTCGTTCATATAACGGTCGGATATTTGATAAAAGCCGTCAACTGTTTCAAAAGAAAACAGATTGCGGACGGCATTTTTGACGCAATGACTTGGGTTTTCTTCTTTATCGGGTTAATCCTTGCCGGACTGAATTTTTTAATGAACTATTTCCACGTTTATGAATATTCCGACATCAATTTTTCGGAATCGTTCAAACAGTTTTTTGAACAGATGCAAATTCCCGGATTGATCTTGTTGGGCATATCCTTGTTGGTTGCCGTATTGACTGCCGGGAGAAACGCAAAAGGCTTCGGCAAGTTTACAAAAGGGTTCGGAGCGCTGTACGGCATTATCAATTTGTTTTCAGACATATTAAGTTATGCGCGACTATTCGGCTTGTTATTGTCAGGAATGATCGTAGGCAGTATCTTTAACGATTTAGGCGTCGAATTGATTACAGGGGGCGGCTTCGGGATTATATTCGGAGCATTAGTCATCTTGATCGGTCAGGCATTTAACCTTGCAATCGGTGCACTCGGAGCGTATATCCACGACAGCCGTTTGCAATACATTGAATTTTTCTCGAAATTCTATGAGGGAGAGGGGCGTTTATTCACGCCGCTCGGATCTCAAACGGAATATATTAACTTAATGAAATAATTGGAGGTTATCAATATGTTGGGTTACTTAGGACTTGCACTTTGTGCGGGACTTTGCGGTGTCGGTTCTTCTATCGGGCTGTATTTTACGGGTTCTGCCGCAGCAGGCGTTCTTGCCGACGACGCAAAAAAATTCAGTAAAGTGCTGATTATGGTCGTACTTCCTGCTACGCAGGGTATTTATGGTTTCGTTTTTGCAATTATCGGACTGGGTTCGGTTGCGACAATCCCGGCGGAACAATTGTTTTTTGCATCTTTGCCTCTTGCGATTACCGGTTTGATTTCCGGTATTTTCCAAGGGCTTACCGCCGTCGGCGGCATTTATGCTATTGCAAAAAACGAAAAACTCTCCGGAAAATTGATTCTGTTCCCTGCAATGGTTGAAACTTATGCGATTTTAGGATTAGTCGTTTCTATTTTGATGCTGTAAGATTATGGAAGGAAAAGAAGCGATAATTAAAAGAATTCTGGATGACGCTGAAGCAAAAGCCGCTACAATCCGTCTTTCCGCCGAAGAAACCCGCGCGAATACGATGCAGGAAGCGGAAGAATGGTCTGTGCGTTATCTGGAAAAGCAAAGAGCCTTATTGCAGGCCGAATCCGAAGATCGACTTATCAGAAAGTCAACCGTGGCGGAATTAGACGTAAGAAAAGAACTTCTTGCCGCAAAGAGAGAGGTTTTAGACGATGTTTACGCACTTGCCTTAAAAAAGCTCGAAAACCTTTCTAAAAAGCAATATTTATCCATACTTTCAAATATGTTGCAAAAGTACGCGGAAGTCGGTGAGCAGATAGTATTATCGAAGAATGCAGCAACTTACCGTAAGGATATCGAAACATTGCCCGTCGTTCAAGAAAAGAAGTTGGAGTTATCCGAATCTTGCGGCGATTTTTCGGGGGGAATTCTGTTGCTTGGCGAAAAATGCAATAAAGATCTCAGTTTCGATACCGCATTAAAAACGTTAAAAACACAAATCGAATCGGAAACGGCAGAACATTTATTTGAATAGGAGCGCGTTATGGCGGGAAACAAAATATATGCGAATGCTCGCGCAAAATCCGCCGAAAATAAACTTTTGGGAACAGATCGTTTTAACCGCATGCTACAAGCAGAGTCGGCGGACGATGCCCTCAAAATTTTAAGGGAAACCAATTTCGGCGAAGGAGAAACGGTCGATTCCGCAATGGATTTCGAACGTTTAGTCGCTGTGGAACGAGATAAATTGAATCGTTTTATCAAGGAAGTTTCTCCAAGCAAGGCATTTGTACGTTTTTTCTTGGCAAAAAACGATTATCACAATGCAGAAGCATTTATCAAGGCAAAACATCTTCGTATATCGCCCGACAAGTTATTGACAACAAGCGGTTATTTTGACATAACCGTTATGAAAGAAAAAATCATGACGGACGATTACGGCGAGCTTCCGAAGCCGATGGCAGAAGCACTGCTTACGTGTGATAATTTATTTGTAAACGGAACTGCTACGGGCGGATTGATAGACGGCATTATAAAACGAGCGTTATATGCAGACATGAAGGTGCTGTCGGCAAAAAACAACGATCTCAACGCCGTTTATTCCATCATGGCGGATACGGCTAATATTTCTTGCGCGCTACGAACGAGGAATGTTCAGGATTGCTCGAAAATGACTGTTCCCGGAGGAAAATTAACCGATCAAGAACTTCGGATTTTATGCGAAGAACCGATCGAAACGCTCAAAGAAAGATTGAAATTCTTTTATCTTTCGGATTTTATATCTTCCGCCGTTAACGCAATGACGGAAAGAAAACCGCTTTCCTCCTTTGAAAAGTTGAGCGATGATGCGCTTTTGTGGCATTTTAAGAAAAAACGGTATAAGATATCGGGCTTGAATCCTTTTATGTTGTATTGTTACTATCAAGCGGCAGAGTTGACGAATATTCGGATCGTCATGATCGGATTGATCAACAAACTTGAAAAAACAGAAATTCAAGAACGGTTGAGGGACTCATATGAAGGGTAAAATGGCGATTATCGGCGATGGCGACAGTGTCCTCGCATTCAAAGCCGGCGGCGTGGAGGCCTATGGCGTTGATCACGTAGAAAAAGCGCGCGATCTTTTAAAAAAATTGGCAAAAGAATATTCCGTCATTTTTATAACGGATGTTTTAGCGAAAGATATGGACGACGTTATTCGTCGTTATCTCAACGCACCGTATCCGATCATTATTCCCGTTCCGTCCGGAGCAGGGAGTAACGGCTACGGAGAAATTTGTCTTCGTCGAGAAACGGAGCGCGCGCTCGGCGTTGATATTTTAAAGAAAGACTAGGAGAAAAATATGCAGGGAAGAATCATAAAAATTTCCGGTCCGCTGATTGTCGCGGAAAATATGGCGGACTGCAAAATGTTCGACGTCGTAAAAGTCAGCGAAAAAAAGTTGATCGGCGAAGTAATCGAATTGAGAGGCGATAAGGCTTCTATTCAGGTCTACGAAGAAACCAGCGGGTTAGGACCGGGCGAAATCGTAGAAACGACGGGAGAGCCGTTATCCGTCGAACTTGCTCCTGGATTGATCGAAAGTATTTTTGACGGAATTCAAAGACCGCTTAAAACGATTTACGAAACGTACGGAGATCGGATATCGAGAGGAATTGCCGTCAACAATCTTGACCATGAAAAAATTTGGCATTTTAACGCTACCGCTTGCGTCGGAGATTTTGTAAAAACGGGCGACGAACTCGGTTATGTCCAAGAAACGCCGATCGTACATCATAAAATCATGGTTCCGTACGGTGTGGAAGGAACTCTTCTTTCCATTGAAAGCGGCGACTTCAACATTATGCAGACAATTGCCGTATTGGACACGGGAAGCGAGCAAAAAGAAATCCGAATGTTACAAAAATGGCCGGTTCGAAAGGGCAGACCTTATATAGAAAAACTTTCGCCGAATATGCCGATGATAAC
>CAYRPB010000093.1:0-5486 GCA_964426105.1 uncultured Clostridia bacterium
ACGAAGGAAGATTGACGGACAGTAAGGGGCGGCAGATTAATTTTAAGAATACGGTTATCGTTATGACATCTAACGTCGGAGCAAGTGAAATTAAACAGGTTAATACGCTCGGCTTCGGAGCAAAAGAGCAAGAGTACGACAAAATGAAAGATCGGATTCGCGACGCTTTAAAAGATCACTTCCGCCCTGAGTTTTTGAATCGAATAGACGAAATTATCACTTTCCGAAAGTTAGAACGGAACGAGTTGGAAAAAATCGTGTTCATATTGCTTTCGGGATTGAAAAAACGGTTGCAAGCAATCGGCGTCGATTTAACGGTTCGGGAAGCGGCGGTCGATTTGATCTTGCAAGAAGCCGGAGAAGAAGAATATGGTGCGCGTCCGTTAAAGAGAGTCATTCAACGCAGAATCGAGGACCGTTTAAGCGAAGAAATATTGAAAGGAAATATCTTAAAGGGAGAGACTGTTATCGTCGATGCGCTTGACGACAGATTGACTTTTAAATCTGAAAAAATCAATTAGAGAAAAGGGATTTTACCTCCTTACGTCGAATATAATAAGTGAAAACGTAAGGAGGTATTTTTATGAACATTGAAATTATCGAACGCAATTACGAAGCAGGCGAACGGTTAAAGGGCATGATTGTAAAAAAGATCGAAAAATTGGATAAATATTTTGATCAAGATGCTAAATGCAAGGTATCTCTTAAAAAAGAAAATAACTCCATGAAAACGGAAGTTATGTTGGATTACCACGGAAAACTTGTAAGAGCGCAAGTGATCAGCGATAATTTTTACGATAATCTCGATCGTATTCTTCCCAAACTTGAGGGGCAAATTCGAAAGTATCGTACGATGTTTGATAAACAACAAAAAAACAAAGCGTTTAAGGATAGCGTTTTGTTTGAGCCGGCAGAAGAAACGCATAATGCGCAGGTCGTAAAAACGAAGCGTTTTCCCGTATATCCGATGTCCAATGCGGATGCGGCGGAAGAAATGGAACTTTTGGGACATTCGTTTTTTATCTTTTTGGACGATAAGACGAACGCCGTTAAAGTAATGTATCAAAGGAGTGACGGCGAACTCGGAGTGATCGAGCCGATTGTCGAATAAAGATGGAAATAGGAGTTTCGACTGCATCGTTGTTTCTTCGAATGGTAACTGAAGACGCGTTGTCGTATTTAGATCGAAACGGCGTGGATAGTGCGGAAGTTTTTTTATCGACGTATTCGGAATATACTTCTGATTTTGCGTCTGTTTTAAAAAAGAATATGTCTTCCGTTAAGGTTCGCTCCGTTCATACGTTAAATACGCAGTTCGAGCCTCAATTATACAGCGTGGGGAAGCGCGCAGAAGAAGACGCTTTTCGACTCTTAGAGCAAGTTTCGGGTGTTGCGGAAGCGATCGGCGCACAATCTTATACCTTTCACGGCGTAGCGCGCTTAAAAAAGACAGCTTTAGTTATGGATTTCGACAAAATCGGCGAAAGAACGCAGAAAATTATCGAAGTCTGTAAGCGTTACTGCATATCTTTGGCGTATGAAAACGTTCATTGGGCTTATTACAATTATCCCGGTTTTTTTCGGGAACTAAAAAAACGCTGTCCCGATTTGAAAGGCGTTCTTGACGTAAAACAAGCATGGCAAAGCGGATTCTCCTTTCATGATTATATAGAGGATATGGGAAACGATTTGATTACCGTACATATTTCCGATCGAACGGAAGACGGTTCGCTTTGTTTGCCCGGGAAAGGGGCTTTTCCGTACGAAGAACTTGTTTCTCATCTGAACGACGTTGGCTTTGACGGTGCCGTTCAAATTGAGGTGTATCAGAACAATTATCGAGATCTTTCGGAATTGTTGGAGAGTGTTTTATATTTGAAAGAGATTTTTTTTAAACACGAAAGAAGCATTTGAGGAAACTTTTTGTGTTTTTTTAAGATTTTTCTCTTTCTCTATTGACAAATGAGTATGAATGATTTAAAATAAAAAGAGTAAAAGAATTTTCGTTTTTTACACACAAACAGCGAGGTAATTATGAAAGCGGATTATGCGAATGCAAAATGGAAAGAGGCAATGAAATTAAAACTCGATTACAATAATATGATGGCGGAATACGTCGGAGAAAAAGAAGGAATCACCGAAAAAGAACTTCTTAAATACGTTCCCGTCATGAAGCAAGCGTTTCAACGCGTAGAAGATAGCCGCGGTATCGGAATGACCGGGTGGATGGATTTACCCTGCAATCAAACGGAAGTTGTTCGGGAAATTATTGAAACTGCGCGTGGAATCAGAAAAAAATACGATTATTTCGTTGTACTCGGAATCGGCGGATCGGCGTTAGGTCCGATCGCAGTCTTTCAGGCTCTTTGTCATCTTCATTATAACGATTTGCCGAAATCTTTACGGAAAGGTCCTAAATTTTACGTAGAGGACAACGTTGATCCGGAGAGAATGCGCGCATTATTAGACGTGATCGACGTAAAGAAAACTGTCTTTAACGTTATTACGAAGAGCGGTGCGACCAGCGAAACAATGGCGCAATATTTGATTATCTACGATCTTTTGAAATCGAAATTAGGGGACGAGGTTGCAGATCATATTATTGCAACGACTTCGCAAAACACCGGCAATTTAATCAAGATATCCCAAAAAGAAGGGTACAAGACGTTTTATATTCCGGATGGCGTCGGCGGACGTTTTTCGGAGTTGTCGCCCGTCGGATTGCTTCCTGCCGCCGTATGCGGCGTAGACATCAAAGCAATGTTGGCAGGCGCTGCTTATATGGATAAGATTTGTAAGCAAAAGGATTGGAAAAAGAATCCGGCTTTGATCGCCGCCGCATTGCAATATATCTGCATGAATAAAGGAAAGAATATTTCGGTCATGATGCCGTATGCGGACAGTTTAAAATATATGGCGGATTGGTATTGCCAACTTTGGGCGGAAAGTTTGGGGAAGACTGTCGATAACGACGGAAAACAAATTTTTGCGGGACAAACGCCCGTCAAAGCACTCGGCGTAACCGATCAACATTCTCAGGTGCAGTTGTATCGAGAAGGTCCGTTTGATAAAGTCGTTACGTTCCTTGCCGTAGAACGCTATCGGACAGTGTATCCCATTCCGGACGGTTGCGAGGATATTCCGGACGTTTCATTCCTTTCCGGTCATACGATGAACGAATTGATTCAAGCGGAGCAGAAAGCGACCGAATACGCACTTACGCAAGCGCATCGTTTGAATCACACGATTGTTTTGCCGGAAGTCAACGCATTCACCTTAGGTGAGTTAATGTATTTCTTTGAAATGAAAACCGCGTTTTGCGGAGAGATGTTGAATTTGAATACTTATAATCAACCGGGCGTTGAGGGAGGAAAGAACGCTACTTACGCATTGCTCGGAAAAAGAGGATACGAAACGACGAAAGAAGAAATGAAATCCGCTCCGACAAAACAAGTAAAATATACTTGCTGAGGGACTTTATGAAAGAGCATTTGCCGTTATATCTTTTTCATCAAGGGACAAATTATCGCGCCTATGAATTTCTCGGAGCGCATTTTTCCACCCGTCAAGGGAAAAAGGGGGTGTGGTTTCGTACTTGGGCGCCGCACGCCCTATCCGTTTCGGTTGTGGGGGATTTTAACGGTTGGGATCGGACGAAAAACGTCATGGAACGAATCAGTGACGGCGGTGTGTTCGAAGCCTTTATCGTCGGCTTAAAACAGTTTGACTGTTACAAATTCGCCGTCACGACCGAAAAAGGGACGGTATTGAAAGCAGATCCCTATGCCTTTCACAGTGAAACGCCGGCGGCTACGGCATCCAAACTTTATTCGTTTGCTGCATTTCCGTGGGAAGACTGTTCTTATTTTGAAGAACGGAAAAACACTTCCGTTTATTCTGCTCCCGTTAATATTTACGAGGTAAATCTCGGCTCTTGGAAACGCTATTCGGACGGTAATTGTTATAATTACAGAGAAATTGCTCCCGAATTGATTTCTTACGTAAAAGAGATGGGGTATACTCATATTGAATTTATGCCGCTTTCGGAATATCCCTACGATGGTTCCTGGGGGTATCAAGTTACGGGTTATTATAGCGTAACCTCTCGTTTTGGCACACCAGATGATTTTAAGTATTTGGTCAACGAATGTCATAAAAATAAAATCGGTGTAATTTTGGACTGGGTACCGGCTCATTTTCCCAAAGACGAACACGGTCTTTACGAATTTGACGGTTCGCCGTGCTATGAGTATTCCGGCAAGGACAAGCAGGAACACAAAGGCTGGGGAACGCGCGTATTCGATTGGGGAAAGAACGAGGTTCAGTCTTTTTTGATTTCTAACGCATTGTTTTGGTTGGAACAATTCCATATCGACGGCTTGCGTGTGGATGCGGTTGCCTCCATGCTGTATCTCGATTATGATCGAGAACCCGGCGAATGGACTCCGAACGCATATGGCGGCAATTATAATTTAGAAGCAATCGCTTTCTTAAAAAAACTTAATACCGTTGTATTCGGGCAATTTCCGAATGCGTTAATGATTGCAGAGGAATCTACGGCGTTTCCGATGATCACGAGGCCTGTCTCGGACGGAGGATTGGGCTTCAATTTTAAGTGGAATATGGGGTGGATGAACGATTTGCTAAGTTATATGCAGACCGATCCGTATTTCAGAAAATATCAGCATAACAAACTGACGTTTTCCATGATGTACGCGTTCAGTGAAAACTTCGTTCTTCCGATTTCGCATGACGAGGTCGTTCACGGAAAACACTCCTTGTTGGATAAAATGCCCGGATCGTATGAAGAGAAATTCGCAAACGTTCGTGCATTTATGGGATTTATGACGGCGCATCCAGGGAAAAAGTTGATTTTTATGGGGTGCGAATACGGTCAATTCAAGGAGTGGGATTATCGCGAAGGTCTTGAATTTTTTATGACAGACTTTGAATTACATGCTAAGTTACAACGTTTTTTCCGCGATATAAACCAATTTTACTTAAAAACGCCTGCTTTTTACGAAATAGAGGATTCTTGGGACGGGTTTGAATGGATTTCCCCGGATGAATCCGATCAAAACGTAATCGCCTTTTGTAGAAAGGATCGAAGCGGTAACAGCGTAATAATATTGATTAATTTTTCGGGGACGGATTATCCCGATTATCGCGTTGGTGCGGATAAGGGAAAGTACCGAATGATTTTATCTTCGGATGCTCGCAAATACGGAGGGGAAGAAAAAACAAGAAAGAAAGTGTTTCAAACAAAAAAGGTCGCAAGGCATGGGAAAACCGATTCTTTTTCGGTCTATTTACCCAAGTTGACCTGTTGTTACTTTATCTTACAAAAATAAAAAATGTTCTAAGGGGGAACTTTATGTTAAGAAAAAAGAAATGTGTCGCAATGTTGTTAGCCGGAGGACAGGGAAGCCGACTCTACGCGCTAACCAGCAAAATTGCAAAGCCTGCCGTACCGTTCGGCGGTAAAT
>CAYRPB010000094.1:0-5486 GCA_964426105.1 uncultured Clostridia bacterium
GCGAATGTGGGAGATCTTGATGCTATTACTACGCTCGGCTTTCGCGGCGAGGCTTTGGCGAGTATTGCGTCCGTTTCGAAAATCAGAATCGCTTCAAAGCCGGTTGTTCAGGAATTTGGAGCGGCTATTTATGCCGAGGGCGGAAAAATACAAGAATCGGAGGAATATCCGATTCCTTCCGGAACGGAGATTACGGTTAATCAATTATTCTTTAATACGCCTGCGCGCGCGAAATTTTTGAAATCTCCCAAATCGGAAGAAAGTGAGATTTCCAATATTGTAACGCGTTTTATTTTGGGAAACCCAACCGTTTGCTTTCGGTATATAGTTGACGGAAAAAATATTTATCAATCGTTCGGCGGTAGTGCGGAGGATGCGTTGATTGGGATTTACGGTGCGCAGATCGTCGGACAGTGCTATGAGGTTGACACTGTAAAAAACGGAATTCATATCAGCGGTTATTTGGGAAAGCAACATTTTACGAAGCCGAATCGTACCTATCAGACGGTATTTATTAACGGAAGATATGTTATCAATTCGACTATTTCTTCGGCTATTATGAATGCGTACGGAAGTTATTTGATGAAGAGGCAATACCCGTTTTATGTGCTTTCGTTGCAAATTCCGGCGGAAGAAATAGACGTAAACGTGCATCCGAATAAAACGGACGTGAGATTTTCAAATAACCAAATCGTTTACGGTTCTATTTACTCTGTTGTATCAAAGGTCTTAGATGGGTTAAGTGAAGCGTTGCGGATCGTTAAGTCGCAGTCGGGGAACTCTTTTGAAATGCAACAGGAAACTTTGCAAAAAGAAATTTCGTCCAAAGAGAGTTTATCAAAAGAAGATTTGTCGGAAGCGAGAAATCGCAATGAAATTCAAGAAAAAACAACGCAATATTATGACAGACATAATGCTGTTGGTTCAAATCCGATCCTTGCATCTTTTTGTGATCACGAGTCGCAAGAAACGGTTTTGGAAAAACAAACTTCCGATGATAAAATATTTCTCGAAAATAAAAAATTTATCGAAGAACTTGAACGTGCCGAAAAAGAACAAGCAAAGCCGCCGCTCGTTAAAGAAATTTCAAGCAATCCTAAGCAGGAAGATTTTGGGATCGATGAAGAAGTTATTATCATCGGACAAGCGCTTAATACTTACGTTATATTTGAAAAAGGTAACGACATTTATTTTATCGATCAACACGCTGCGCATGAGCGGCTTTTATACGATCGATTTTGCGGACGTGTTTCAGATAAAGCGTTGACGGTTCAGCCGCTTCTTGTTCCGTACGTATTAAACGTTAATCATCAAGAATATGCGTTTTTGTCTACCGAAATTCCGATTTTAAATGAACTCGGAATCGAGATAGAAGAGTTCGGATATCAAGCGTTTAAAATTTCGTCCTTGCCGTCTGAATTGACGGAAATGAATTTCGGTGCTTTTTTTGAGGAAGTTTTCGGCGAAATGAATACACTGAAAAGCATGACTTTAAAAGATCTTTTGAAAGAACGCCTTGCACAAGCCGCTTGTAAAGCAGCAATTAAGGCAGGGTATCCGCTGACAAAAGACGATATCAAAGTGCTTCTCAAAATGTTGAACGGCAATATGGGGTTAAAATGTCCGCACGGCAGACCGATTGCTGTAAAAATTACCAGAACGGAGATTGATAAATGGTTCAAACGGATTGTGTGAGTCCGCAGATTATCGTGATATGCGGACCGACAGCATCCGGAAAAACCGCGCTTGCCGTTTCGTTGGCAAAAATGCTTCAAACGGAAGTTATTTCTGCGGATTCTATGAATATCTATAGAGGCTTGGATATTGGGACGGCAAAGCCGACTACGCAAGAGCGCCAAGGCGTTCCGCATTATATGATCGATATTCTTCCGCCGAATGCGGCATTTTCCGTCGGGGATTATAAAGAAAAAGCAGAGCCTATTGTAAAAGGGTTGATCGATGCCGGTAAAATTCCGATTATTTGCGGCGGAACGGGGTTTTATATTAATTCGCTTTTATTTGATCTCAGTTACGGTAATGTCTCCGGAAATATTGCGGTTAGAAAAAAATATGAAGAAATGGCAAAGACGGACGGTAACGAAGCCGTCTTTGCTGTTTTGAAAAAAGTGGATGCTCTTTCTGCGGAAAAACTTCATCCGAATGATTTAAAGCGCGTTATTCGTGCTTTGGAAATTTACGAACAGACGGGTATTCCGAAATCTGCACTGTGTGATTCGTTTTCTCCGCGCTATCGTTATAAAAGTTTTTTTGTTGATTATTTACGGGGCGAAATTTATCGTCGTATAAACGAGCGCGTCGATAAGATGATTTCTAACGGTTTAATTGAAGAAGTTGCGTTGTTGAAGAATAGCGGAATTACGTCGGATATGCAAAGTATGCAAGGCATCGGATATAAAGAAGTCTATGAATATTTACAATCCGAGGAATCTGTTGATTCGCTTTCCGAACGAATCAAGCAAAATACGCGAAGATATGCGAAGCGTCAGATTACTTTTTTCAAGAGAGATCAGATGCTTACCGCCATTGAACCGGCGTCTCCGGATGCTATGGCGAAAAAAATAAAGGAGTTTTTATGATTGATTCTACGCTAATAAAAGAAAGTGAGCGGCAATTACAGCCGTTATTCGAGCAACTTGATGAAATTGCTCTTTTTAATCAACGCAAGGTGTTGAACGCGTTTCAAAAAAACAAACTTGCATTAAGACATTTTTCTCCTTCTACCGGCTACGGATACGGGGATGAGGGACGAGACTTGCTGAATCGTGTTTTGGCTGATATTTTTGGTGCGGAAGCCGCGGTTTTATCGCCGAATATTGTTTCCGGAACACATGCGTTGACGTTGGGACTTTACGCAATATTGCGCCCGAACGATGTTTTTGTATCGATTACGGGAATGCCATACGATACGCTTGTCGATGTTATATCGGGTGACGGAAACGGTTCTTTGAGGGACTTCGGGGTGTCGTTTGACATTATTCCTTTGAAAGACGATTCTTTTGATTATTCCGCAATCTTATCTTATCTTGCGGAAAAAAAGCCGAAAATGATTTATATTCAGCGTTCTCGCGGATATGAATGGAGAAACGCTTTGACGATTGAGCAAATCGAAGAAGCGGTTGCGGTAATTCGTCGCGCAGGATATGAAGGTTGTATTATGTTGGATAATTGTTACGGCGAATTTGTTCAAACAAAAGAACCGACGGAGGTCGGTGTCGATTTGGTTGCCGGTTCAATGATTAAGAATCTCGGGGCGGGAATAGCGCCTACGGGCGGATATCTTGTCGGGAAAAAATGCTATATCGATCTTGTGCAAAATCGCATGACTGCGCCTTCCATTGGCGGAGAGGTCGGTTCATATGCTTTTACGTATCAATATTTTTTCGAGGGGCTGTTTCTTGCTCCGCACGTCGTAAAAGAGGCATTAAAGGGATCGTTACTTTTCGGAAAAGTATTTCATTCGTTAGGCTTTGAAACGTCGCCCAAACCCGATCGTTTACCCGGAGATATTATACGCGCGATACGGTTTTGCGATCGAGATCGGTTGATTCGTTTTATTCAAGTTATTCAGGCGGCTTCTCCTGTTGACAGTTATGTGGATGTATTGCCTTGGGCGATGCCGGGATATGAATCGGAAGTTATAATGGCTGCAGGGTGCTTTGTGCAAGGTGCATCGATTGAGTTATCGGCAGATGCTCCGATCAGAGAACCGTACATTGCTTATATGCAGGGCGGCTTGACGTATGAGCACTGTAAAATCGCTCTTGAAAAAATGGAAATATAAAATTTTTCAAAGGAAGGCGTAGCAATACGTCTTTTTATATAAAACGAAATTATTTTGTAAAATTAAGAAAAGCAGTTCTGTGTGTTGAACTGCTTTTCGAGGGGGGGAATTTTTTGTTGTTATTTTGCTTGAAAGAGTTTGCTGTTGATTAGGCAATACTGAGCGATAAAATAAGTCAACGTATCAAATACGAATAATGTCGGAATGACGACTCTCGTTATCACTTGAGAGAGGTTTGAAAAATCCGTATTTAACAGTAAAGAAACGGCTAAAATGATCAATATTATGTTAAACAGAACGATGCAAACAGACACCAATATATTTTTTAAATAAGAAGGCGTTGGTTTGGTTTTGTTTTTTTGCGGACTGGCAAAATAAATAATGACCATTGTGACTGGAAATATCAACGTTGCGATCATTAAAATAAAATAGATCGTTGTATTTGCTGATTGTCCGGTTGTAATAGACAAAATCATTAACTCAATCAATACCAAAAGATATACGCCGAGCGATAAAACCATATTGAGTTTGCGATATTGAATTTCGTCTTGCTTTTTTTCAGCGGCTTTTTTTCGTTTCTTTGGCGTTGATATATGAATTTTTAGTCCGTCTTCTTCGGCTTTATCGAATAAATCCGAAAAATCCATACGTCGGGTTGATTGCTTCGGAATAAAAAACTCATCGTAGGTCGGTTCTTCTGTATGCGATTGTTCTTTTTTTACCGATTCTTTCAGTAATACTAACGGATCAACTTCTGCTGTTTCTTGTATGGGGACGGAATCCGGCTCTTTTGGTTTTTCTTCGACTTCGATAACTTGCATGTCTTCGTGCACGCCGCGAATTTCGGGTCGAATTAAACGGCTTAAAACGCTTTTGTAATTAAAATCTGCGCTTTCTGTTTCTTCGTAAGCGGTATAAGTCGGATTAAACGACGTTGAGTCGATGGGGGGGATGTTTTTTTCTGGTTCCGAAGCGGTTGGAAATTCAAGTATCTTTTGTTCTTTTTTCTCGATAACCGCAGATTCTTCGACCGATACGTCAACTGGCATTGGAGTTTCTTCTGGAATCTCATCTTGTGTTTCCGTGATGACCGTACTTTCAGTGTGTTCTTCGATTTTTTGAACAAACACTTTTTGAGAAGAAACGCTTCCGGTGACTAATAGGTCGATAACGTCTCTTGAAAAAGCCCAATTTTGTTGGTTTTTTTCTACAAAATCCTTGCCTGATTCCGTCAGATGAAAATAACGTCTGCGTCCGCTACTCTTATCGTTTTCATCAACTTCGCCCCAATAAGGTTTGATGTATTTTGAATTTTCCAAGCGTTTTAGTGCGCTATATAGAGTTGCTTGTCGAATTTCGTATTTTCCTTCCGTGCGCAATTCTATTTCTTGACAAATTTCCAATCCGTTTTTATCTTCATTCAGAAGTGTTTTCAGAATGATCGTATCTATATGACCGCGGATTAAATCGCTGCTGATCGAGTTGTTATCCATAGTTACCGTCCTTTCGGG
Organism: uncultured Clostridia bacterium; assembly: GCA_964426105.1. Classification (GTDB taxonomy): domain Bacteria; phylum Bacillota; class Clostridia; order Christensenellales; family Borkfalkiaceae; genus UMGS621. Next base: position 5,314 of record CAYRPB010000094.1, read on the forward strand.
CTTTTTTTTATTATACAACGAAAATCGGTTTAAGTCAATGTGTCAAGCATAATTTTATGGGAAATTTATAGAAAATCCGAAAAATTATCAAAGTTTTTTAGATTTTCTCAATATTTTTAGTTTTTTTACAACAACATTGCGTAAAAGAAGAGTTTTGCGAATAGTTATAACCG
>CAYRPB010000095.1:0-5438 GCA_964426105.1 uncultured Clostridia bacterium
AAGGTGAATATCGCCGTTACTTCCGGTAAGGTAAAAGTTGAGGCGAGTATCGACGAAGATTCGGTTTATACGAAAGAGTTAAACGATAAAGAGTACATAGAGGGCGACGACAATATGTACGAAGCGACCGTCGAGTTCGGCGAGAACGGTTTAACGATTAAGAATATCGTTCCCGGTGACGGAATCAAGTTCAATATCGTCGTGAAGAACTTAAGCAACGTGACGATACAATATCGTACGATTATCGCTTGCATTGCGGATAACGGTTTGTTCGAGGGGCTTGACGTTACGATCGACGACGAAGCATACGAGGGGATTACCAGAGTATCTTCGTGGGAAACGCTCGGCATAGACGCAGAACCGATTGAAATTCCCGTTACGATCGAACTTCCTTCTTCTGCGGAAAACGAGTATCAGGAAAAGACTTTAACGTTTATTTACAAAGTGGAAGCGATTCAGGGAAATGCGGAAACGCAAAATCCGGATCCGAATACGTATTATATCTATACGTCGATGGACCTCGCAAATCTTAAAAACGCCGTCGCAAATTACGATAGCGCTGTTCTTTTGAGTGATATCGATATGGAAGGCATTGCGTATACGCCGTTTGATCTTGTTCTCGATGCGAAAACGTTCACCTTTGACGGGAACGGTCACACGATCAAGAATTTCGCGCCGACGGGAACCACCGCCGCAAAAGCCGGATTATTCAGTTATAACGCGTTGTTTGCGTCCGTAAATTCAAGAGCGCACAACGCGGCGAGCGTAAGTACGTTCGTTATTCGGAATCTTACGATGGAATCCGCAAACGTCGAACAAACGAAGGGAGACTATTCGATCTCTGCCGTGTTGCTCGGTAATGCAAAGGTTTGCAACGTCGAAATTAACGGTTGTACGGTGAAAGACAGCACGATCAAGTCGGATGATTACGCAGCGGCGTTGATTGGATACGGAGAGAACTCGTATGATTACGTTACCCATACGATAAAGAATTGTACGGTCGAAAATTGCGCGATTACCGGTAACGGCAATACGGCAGGTCTTATGGGGCTTACAAACAAGGTACTGATCGTAGAAAAAGCGAACGTGAAAGGCAATACGATTAACGGCGGAAAAGGTCATTCCGCTGCGGCTGTTCTCGGCGCGGGCAATTTGAGTGCGACCGACGTTGTTGCGGAAAAGAATACTTATACCGGCGGCGCTAAGTGTGATGCAGATCTCGCCGATGCAACTTACGGTACGTTCCACAGTTTTGGCAACTATGAGATCAACGGTAAGGCTTGGACGACCGCTGCTGCGTTAATCGGTGATTTTAAAGAGAACATAACGATCAATAACAATGGTATGACCAGCATGAATATTACGCTCGATAAAGATTACGTGATTACCGATGCTTGGACGTCGATTACGCTGCCGATGATTGAAGTATATCAACCCGTAAACGATTCTATTGTGATCGACGGAAACGGGCATACGATTTCCGGTTTAACGGCTCCCTTAATTGACGGAAACTTGGTTAAGTACATAACGATTAAAAATTTAACGATCAAAGATTCCGATATCACGGGAAACGGTGGCGGTTGGGCTGGCTGCGGTGCGTTTATCGCGTATAAAGATGTTAGCGGTGGCGGTTCGATTTCAATGGAAAAATGTCATTTGATTAATTCTAGCGTTACGACAAGCGGTATCGGTGCGGGCGCTTTGCTCGGTTATGTTTCGACGATTAATGTAACTCTCGATGAGTGTTCTGCTATCGACTGCGAGATTAAAGGCAAGAATGTCGGCGGACTTATCGGATTTTACCACGGTCAAAACGAACAAGAATCAACTCTTACCGTTAGAAACAGCACGGTTTCCGGTTGTACGCTTAGCGGGTCTTATAAGGGACAGATCGTTGGGACGCTCAACGTCGGAGGTACTTTTACAGTCGAAGGAGGCACTTATACCGGAGGAGTTTGTGGCAGAGACAATAGGGGGTAAGGAGGCAGGTTACGATTATCCGTCTACGATTGACGATATTACGGTTATCGGCGGTTCGGTAATCGTTGAACCGTAACGATCGAGAAAGAAAAAAGAGCCGGTATTTTTACAACTCATTAAAACACGACGAGCAGATTTACTTCTGCTCGCCGTGTTTTTTAAATGCTTTTTTGAAAAGTTTGCTTGACTTTTGCAACGCATATTGCAACGAATTTTTGTTTTTATCGGGAAAAAGGATAGAACTTTTTTCGTTCTGTTTCGATCGGTTGGATTTTAATGGTTATTTTGCTTGTGTTTTTTGTTTCAATGTAATATAATTGTATTACATTTACACGGGTATTATTGACAAAACCGATTTGATTTTTTTGAAAAAGGGAGAAAATCGGGAAAGACGGAGGCTTAAATGGTCATAACGATAGTTGCGGACGTTTTGGGAAAAGCGAATAACGGAACGACGATCACGATCATGCGTTTGATCGATAATTTGAAAGAAAGAGGATATGAAGTGCGTGTGGTTTCTCCCACGCCCGTGGCGGAAGAAGGCTTTTATTGTTTGCCGAAGCGCAATTTTTTTGTTTTTAACGAGTATATGGAAAAGAACGGCGTCGAGTTGGCGAAGCCAGATTGCGAAATTTTAGAAAAAGCGATTGTCGGTGCGGACGTCGTGCATATCGCGCTTCCGTTTCGCGTGGGGCGCGAAGCGCGTAAAATCGCCGAGGAGCACGGGATTCCCGTTACTTCCGCATTCCATTGTCAGCCGGAGAATATTACCTCTCATTTGGGGCGCGGCATCATGAATATGAAATTTTTAAACGACGGGATTTATCATCGTTTTTATCGTAAATTTTATAAGAACGTCCGATACGTTCATTGTCCGAGCGAAATGATTCGTCGCATGTTGGTCGAACATGGTTATAATATGGATCTGCGCGTGATTTCAAACGGCGTAGAGGACGCGTTTTTCGACGGGAACGCGGTAACGCCTGATCAAAATAAGATCAATATTCTTTTTACGGGGCGTTTGGTTCGGGAAAAGCGGCAAGATTTGTTGATCGACGCCGTGGCGGAATCGCGCTACGAGAGTAAAATTCAACTGTATTTTGCAGGAACGGGACCTCTGCAAAAGAAGTTGAAAAAACAGGCGGAAAAACTCACGAATTCTCCCGTGTTCGGTTTTTATCGGCAGGAAGAATTAATCTCGTTAATGAAGCGAATGACGCTTTACGTGCATCCGTCCGACGTGGAAATCGAGGCGATTTCTTGCTTGGAAGCCATTTCTTGCGGTTTAGTTCCCGTTATATCGGACAGCGCGCGTTCGGCAACCAATGCGTTTGCGCTTTCCGAGCATAATTTATTCCGAGCCGGCGATCCGAAATCGCTTGCGGAAAAGATTGATTTCTTGATTGAAAATCCGAGCGTTACGGAGAATTTGAAAGAGCAATATCACGGCTATGCGGAGAATTTCCGTATCTCTCGTTGTATCGACCGCATGGAAGAAATGTTCCGCGACGCGGCGTCCCGAAACGGAGAACGCGCCGTATGAAATTAAAGGCAGGGCAAACGGTCTTTTATAAAGACGAATTGAACGACGATTTTATGGATACGCCTAAAAATCGAAAGGTTAAGATAGACGGGAACTATCGATATCTTCCGCGCAATCCGTTTTTTCGTATGTTCTCTTTTTTGCTTTATTACTGCGTTGCGATTCCCGTTTTATGGCTGTACGGAAAATTATTTTTAAGAATCCGCATAGAGGGACGGAAAAATCTGAAAAAGTTAAAAAAATCGGGGTATATTCTTTATTGCAATCACACGAATTGGTGGGACGCTTTTAGCGGCTCTGTTTTTATGGCTCGTCCGAAGCGCACTTATATCGTGGCAAGCAAGGACGCACTTTCGATTAAGGGGATCGCTACGATCGTGCGAATGCTCGGCGGAATTCCGTTGCCCGATACTACGCAGGCTTATGTAAATTTCAATACCGCGATTAACCGTATTATGGAGAAAAAACAAGCGTTGATCGTCTATCCAGAAGCGCATATTTGGCCGTATTATACGGGGATTCGACCGTTTCCGTCGATCAGTTTTAAATATGCTGTTGTGGCAAACGTTCCCGCCGTGCCCGTTGCGGTGACGTATCGTGCGCCGAGAAAGGGAAAAAAGTCAACGAAAAAGCCCTATCCGACCATTCATATCGGAGAGCCTGTTTTTCCCGATCCAGACGTTTCTAAAAAAGAAGCGGCGGAAAAGCTTAGGAACGCGACGTATGCTTACATGACGGAAAAAACGTCCGATCCCGATAATTACGCTTATTGCAATTACGTTAAAAAGGAAGAAGGATAACGGGGTAAAACGAACCGCTATTCTTTTACGTGCGGATTAAAATATCTCGTATAGTTTTGCGAACGGAAATTATTTCTGTAACTGGTAGGCGTAAGTTGGTATTTTCGCTTAAACAGGCGCATAAAGTAAAATTCATTGGAAAAGCCGCAATCGTATGCGACGGAAGCCACGGTGTCGTTGGAAACGAGCAACAAAAACGCCGCGGCTTTTAGTTTGTTGTCTATAATATATTCTTTAATGGTCATATTTAAGGATTTTTTAAATAATTTACTTAAATATTTTTCGTTGTATCCGAATTTTTGCGCGATATCCTGCACTTTCAGATTTTCTTTATAATTGGCGTCGATATAATTTATAATTTCTTGAAATCTCCGTGTGCTGATATCGTTTGATGAAAATTTCAATTTATAATTTTCTTGATATTGATTTGCGATTTCAATTAAAATAGACGACGAAAGGTATTTGGAAATAAGTTTTTTTTGCGTTTGCGAGGAATTGATTAATTGATTGATCAAGATAATATAGTTTGCGATTTTTTTCATGGAAAACCGAAGGGGAATAATAATCTTATCTTCGCAAGGTGCTTGAAAAAATTGATCTGCTTGATATTGATCTAATATTTCAAAGCAGTCGGTCGTAAAATGCATCCAATAAAATTTTACCGCGCTCGATTTTGTTCCGTAATGCAATACGTTGGGTTTCATTAAGAAAACGTCGCCGGCTTGAAAGGCATAATTTTGACCGTCGCAATTCAGATAAAACTCTCCGTCCATTAAAAAATATAAAATAAAGTAATCGACTTTTCTTTTGTAATGGATAAAATCCGCCGGTAGATCGCTTTTTCCGACGCTTATAAATTCGATGGGAGAGTTGAGGTTAAATAAATAATTTTCCATATTTTCCCCTTAAAAATCAACGATATCGAGCCTTGATTTATTTTATTTTTCTTTGCAAAACGCTGTATACTCGCGTTTGTGATTGTATTATAACATTACACAGCTTGCAAAAATAAATTTTTGCATCGCTGGCGCTCTTGTTATTTGCTAAAACGCAAATAACAGCCGTTCGTTGAAATGCGGCGTGAAAAAGCATGCAAATGCGTCGCACGTGCGCTT
>CAYRPB010000096.1:0-5375 GCA_964426105.1 uncultured Clostridia bacterium
AAAAATCGAGGAAAAGATTGAAAAAATTTCCAACTTTTTCGCGTATGCGGAAAAGTTATAAAAAAACAATAAAAAAACGGTAAAATAACTTGACAAATAACGAAATACATGCTAAAATTAGGCAACACTCCGAAAAGTCTGGGGTGTTAATTTTTTGGAATTCGGAAGGTAATTACAAATGGCTGCGAAAGGAACGAGAAACAAAATCACCTTGGCGTGTACGGAATGCAAGCAGAGGAATTACGATACTTATAAGAATAAAAAGAACGATCCGGACAGAATCGAACTTTCCAAGTATTGCCCGTTTTGCAAAAAGCACACCGCTCATAAAGAGGCGAAATAAGTTCTGCTGAAAAGAGGGAATTTTCAAGATGAAAGAAAAAAACATCGCCGTTACGGAAGAAACTCCGAAAACGTCCGCAAAGGAAGTTAAGACTAAGGACGTTAAGAAAAAGAACGCGAATAAAAAACCGAATATCTTCGTTCGCTTCGGCAGAAAGATGAAGGAAGTTTTTTCCGAGTTGAAAAAAGTTTCCTGGCCGACGTTCGGTAAGGTCGTAAAGAACACGGGCATCGTTTTGGTCGTCGTGTTGGTTTTCCTTGTCGTGATTACGTTGATCGATTTCGGTCTTTCCGCGTTGATCAATCTTATTCCCGGGGATACTGCTTCTGCATTCGGTCGGTTATTGGGATTATAAGTTATGGCGGAGAGCGACGCGAAGTGGTACATCATTCACACGTACTCGGGTTACGAGGCGATGGTGAAGGACAGCCTGGAAAAGTTAATCGAGAATAATAATCTTCAAGAAAATATTATCGATATTCAAATTCCTACGGAAGAGACGTTGGAGGAAAAGGCGAACGGCAAGAAAAAGTTGGTCGAACGCAAAAAGTTCCCGTGCTACGTCTTTTTGAAGATGATTTATTCAAACAACATTTGGTATCTCGTGACGAATACCCGCGGCGTGACCGGGTTTGTCGGTCCGCAAGGGCGTCCGCTTCCGCTTTCGGAAGAGGAAGTCGTTCGTATGGGACTGGTAAAGGTCGCAACGAAGATCGATTTTGCCGTAGGGGACGACGTTCAGGTAATGAACGGTCCGCTGGAATCGTTTACGGGCAAGGTAACCGAACTGAACGAGATGGCGCAAAAGGTAAAGGTAGACGTTGTGATGTTCGGAAGAGTCACCAACGTAGAATTGGATTTCGTTCAAGTCAAAAAAATTACCGTACAAAATCAGTAAACCGCGGGGAAACCCGTTGGAATAAGTGGGAGTGGCGCTAATTTTATTTGCAGGCGTTACGATCGTACCACGTTAATGGAGGAAGAACATGGCTAAGAAAGTTACAGCGGTCGTCAAATTGCAGTTGGCCGCGGGAAAAGCTACGCCGGGACCTCCCGTCGGATCTACGTTAGGACCGCACGGGATCAACATTCCGGGCTTTACGAAGGAATTCAACGCGAAGACCGCGGGTCAGGAAGGTCTGATCATCCCCGTCGTCATCACGATTTATCAGGATCGTTCCTTTACGTTCGTCTTAAAGACTCCGCCCGCACCCGTTCTGATCAAGAAGGCATGCGGAATCGAGAGCGGCAGCGCGAAGCCGAATAAGGATAAGGTTGCCAAGATTACGAAGGCGCAGGTTGAGGAAATCGCGAAAATGAAGATGCCCGATCTCAACGCGTCTACGCTGGAATCTGCGATGAGCATGATTGCCGGCACGGCGAGAAGCATGGGTGTCGTTGTCGTCGACTGACGGCTTAATAAGTGGGAGGGGCTTGCTCCGATCGTACCACGAGGAGGATTTATAGATTATGAAACACGGAAAGAAATATACGGAAAGCGTCAAGGCGTACGATAAAACCAAGGCGTACGAAATCGGCGAAGCGGTTGATTTGGTTTTGAACACCGCTAAGGCGAAGTTTGACGAAACGGTGGAGTTGCACGTAAGATTGGGCGTCGATCCCAAACAGGCGGATCAACAGGTCAGAGGCGTGCTCGTACTTCCCCACGGAACGGGTAAGAACGTTAAGGTTCTGTGCCTTGCAAAGGGCGAAAAAGCGGATCAGGCAAAAGAAGCCGGCGCGGATTTTGTGGGAGCGGAAGAACTCGTTCAGAAAATTCAGACGGAAAACTGGTTTGATTTCGACGTTATCATCACAACTCCCGACATGATGGGCGTTGTCGGTCGTATCGGTAAAATCTTAGGACCGAAAGGCTTGATGCCGAACCCGAAATCCGGAACGGTTACGATGGACGTCGTTAAGGCGATCAAAGATACCAAAGCCGGTAAGGTCGAGTACCGTTTGGATAAGACGGCGATCATTCACTGCCCGATCGGCAAGAAGAGTTTCGGCAAAGAAAAGTTGGTTGAAAACTACGACGCTTTGTTCGAGGCAATCGTCAAGGCGAAGCCGGCTGCCGCAAAGGGACAGTATATTAAGAGCGTTGCCGTTGCGTCCACCATGGGACCGGGCGTAAAAGTTGCGGCTAAAATTTAATTGACAAAGTGAAAAATCCGTGATATAATTACGGAGTAATTTCAAAAAGCCAAAGACAGCAGGTTTTAATGCGTGTTCGCAACCGGCCGAGGCGGAAAGAAAAGACGTATTTTACGTTGCCCTTTCGTCTTGTGCGGGAGGGCTTTTTTAACGAAATATGGAGGGTAACATGTCGGCTAATATCGAAGCAAAAAAGGTAGTCGTCGAGGAGATTAAGAATCTCGCTTCCGAAGCGAAATCGATCGTTCTCGTCAATTATCAGGGCTTGACGGTTGCGGAAGATACCGAATTCAGAGGCGAATTCCGCAATAAGAACGTTGTTTACAAAGTTTTGAAAAACACGCTCGTCAAGCGCGCGTTCGACGAATTGGGCATCGAGGGCTTTAACGAAGACCTCAACGGTCCGACCGCGGTTGCGTTCGCTCAGGACGAAACCGGCGCGGCGAAAGTCGTCGTAGACGCGGCAAAGAAGTATCAGGACAAAATTTCCGTCAAAAGCGCATACGTTGACGGGAAGTATGTAGACGTCAAGGGCGTAATCGCGCTCGCCAGCATTCCGTCGAGAGAAGAACTTTACGGGAAATTGGCAGGGTTGTTCAGCGGTTTCCCCAGAAGCCTCGCTTGCGCGCTCAACGCGGTGGCGGAACAAAAACAGGCGTAATCGCCGCATAAAAGAATTTTTTGGAGGAAAAACAGAATGGATATCGCAAAATTTATTGAAGAAATCAAAGCTATGACGGTTGTTGAACTCAACGACTTGGTGAAAGCGATCGAAACCGAATTCGGCGTAAGTGCCGCTGCTCCCGTTGCGGTTGCCGCTGCAGGCGCTGCCGCTGCTGCTCCCGCAGAGGAGAAGACGGAATTCAAGATCACGTTGAAAGACGCAGGTCCGAAAAAGATCGACTGCATCAAAGCGGTTCGTGAATTCACCGGCTTGGGACTGGTTGAGGCGAAGAACCTCGTTGAATCTTTGGGCGTTATCAAAGAAAGCGCTACCAAGGAAGAGGCGGACAAGATCGTCGCGAAGTTCAAGGAAATCGGCGCGACGGTTGTTGCAGACTAATTTCAGAACTACAAGAGAGGGCAGTATTCGGGAAGAATACTGCCTTTTTTTGCTATTTTCGCGAAAATGCCTTCAATAGGGGATTGACAATTGCGGAAATATTTAGTACAATAAAATAAGACTAAAATCCCAACATAGGAGATTCTATATGAAAAAACTTATTACAATCATTTTGGCGGCGGCGTTGGCGGCGATGATGTCGTTTTCGTTCGGTTGCGGCGCGAAGATTTCCACCGTCACGCTGAACGTGCGGCTGTATACCGCGTCCACTACGTATGATACGTATCAGATCGAATTAAGCCTTTACGAGCACCTTGCTCCCGACACGGCTGCCGAATTTAAGAAATGGGCGCAGGACGGCGTTTACGACGGCATGGCGTTTTATTTGACGGACGCTTATTCCTCTCAGGTAATGGTCGGCGATTTGAAATGGGACGGCTCGAAATTAACCCTCGCTCAACCGCAGACGTTTGCGGACGCGGAGTTCGATTCCAACGGAACGACCGGCTCTAATCTCGAAAACGTTTCGGGTGCGTTTGGCTTGTGGAGAGAATTTGATCGGGAAGCCGGTTATCAATCGGACGGTTTTAAGAAGACCGTTTCTACGATCTATATGCCCACGTCCACGATTTCCGCATATAACGGCTATTTCTGTGTTCTCGGGAAATATTCGGACGACGAAGACAGCGTTACCGCAATGACGGCGATCAAGGACGCTTTGAACGGCGACGAAATCGAAACTTACGTTCGGTTTCAGTTTAAGAACGATTCGACCGTCCGTTTGATGACGGAAGAAGATTACGATGCGATTTCTGCCGATCGTATCGATGCGGACACTGTGGAAAAGATCACCGTTCCTGCATTTGCCTGCTATATTGAATCGGTTGAATGTTAAAAATACGACGTGCTCGGAAGGAACGTTTGTTTCAACGAGCAAAAACGAAAAGAGGAATCCGTTCCTCTTTTTTGGCTTTTTCGGTATCGCGACGATTGAGACAAATCGGTTGATTAAGCGGTAAAGTCGTTTGTTTTTCCAAAACGTGACGAAAAAATAACGAGATCGATACTCGTGCAAAAAATAGAAGCAATTAAAAATCAAAGGGGCGCGCCCCTTTTCAATGCCTTTTTACTAAAAGGCATTGAAATAGATATTAATAGGAGGAGAAGAAAAATGAAACAAAGGAACAGAAAAGGCTTTGCGATTACAAAACGGATCGTAATGATCGTAGTAAGCGTGTTGTGCTTTGCTTTCGGGTTTGCGGCTTGCGGCGATTCCGGAGCGAACGGAACTTACTATCTGTATGAAAACGGTTCGCTCGATCGGTCGCAGTACGTGATCGTTAACGGCGATAAATGGACGGACGACGACGGCGAAACGGGCGAAGTGAAAATTTCGGGAGAAACGATAACGCTGTACGTGGAATTTTTCGGCGAAAAAGAGGAGTTCGCAAGCGGAACGGTAAAGGACGGTGTGCTTACCTTGAATATCATGGGAGCGGAAATCGTTTACTGCAAAGACGGCAAAACGCCGTCGGGCGGTAATGAAAACGGCGGCAATAAAAATCCATCCGCGCAAACGTATACGGTTACGTACGACGCGAACGGCGGTACGTTTGCGGACGGTTCGAATCAATTAACGCAAAATAACGTTCAAGAAAATTCTCTGCTTACCGCTCCGACCTCGCCTGAAAAGACGGGATCGACATTCGGCGGATGGGCTACAAGCGCAAAAGGTTCTGCGCTTTGGAAGTTTGCGACCGATACGGTTACGAAAAATATGACTTTATATGCCGTATGGAACGAAGAAGCCGC
>CAYRPB010000097.1:0-5323 GCA_964426105.1 uncultured Clostridia bacterium
GACAAATCGGCTGCGGTTTCACCGCCTTTCTCGGTAACCCAACCGCGGAACACATAAAACCAATCAGCATCCTCCTTGGTCGGCACACCGCTATATGTTGCCGCGCCCTCGTACTTCACCTGCTCGGTTTCCAACAAACTTCCGTCGGCGTCATAGTACGTTACGGTAACCGACAAACGCTTTAAATACACCTTCAAAACCAGTCCTCCGTTTCCGGAAACGTTACCGCTCGTAACGTTATTCTCGTTTTCGGCGTCAAACTCAAAACCTGCGGGAAGATCGAGTTCGTTCACATTCACGGAAACTTCACCGTTCGTCTTGCCCGTTTTGTCCTCGCTCTTCAGCATCGAATAATTGCCGTCAAGCCCTTCCGCATAAAACTCGATTTTATACGACGCTTCTTTCGCCTTCCACTCGGCTTTCAACAAGATATCGCCCGTTACCGGTGTTTCGAAATCATACGCGTTGCCGTTCAACAGCCAACCGACAAAGGTATACCCCTCTTTGGTAGGATCTTCCGGCTTAGAAACTTTCGTTCCGTCTGTGACGAGCACAGACGGAACGGCGGTACCGCCGTTACTGTTAAAAGTCACGGTATGCTCGACAGGAGCGGGATCTTCGATTTTTTCCCAAGTTGCCTTCAACTCGATATCGCCGGTCACCGCAGATTCAAAATCATAAGTAACACCGTCAATCGTCCATGCGATAAACGTATACCCGTCCTTAGTCGGATCGGCAGGTTTCGTTACTTTTTCCCCGTCGGAAACCGTAGCCGCAACCACAGCGCTGCCGCCGTCGCTGTCAAACGTTACGGTCCACGATTTCGTTGCGCTCTCCGCGCAACCGACAAAGATCGATATCGATAAAATCATCAATATCAAAGTGCTTAAAAGTTTTTTCATTTTTTTCCTCCTTTGGAAATTTTATTCCTTACAACCGAAATGAATCGATCGATAAGTTCGTTATGATGCTACATCGGTAAAAACGACGTAGTAATACAGAACTTCCGTCTCGCTCAAAGGTGCCTTTTCGCCCTTTGCGCGCACATGAATTACATGCGTCGCAGAATTCGGATTAATCGCCAAACGGATTTTCTGCCATTCTTCATCGACAGAAATAGCCACTACGTTATTGTTATTTTCTTCAAGATGCCAATCCGTATAGATCTCCAACTCCTTGCCGGTCACGTTCTTAAAACAGAACTCGACATAACGCGCACCCGAATCTTTCGTCAACGTAACGATGATATCGGCATACTTATAACCGACCTTAAAACCGACTTTCGTAGACGCAGCCGCATCGCCGTAAACGTACTCGTCCGAGACCGATACGGAATCGGGATCCATCCACGCCTCCGACGAAGCGCCGACGGTAAAGCGAGGCGCTTCGACGATTTCATAGGAAATATCCGCGATCAACATTTCACCTTGAATGTCCTTGTTTTCCCATCCGAAATCGTTCAAACTGCCGATTCCGAAAATAAAGTATTGCGGCATTGCCGTAAACGTCGTAGTCATCGTATGCCAGCCGTCGCCCCTGTCCGCAAGCGCTTTTTCCATTCCGTAAAAACCGATATACGTTCCGGCTTCCGAAACGTTCTTTACGTTATACGTTACGGTAAGTTTTACGCTACCCTTGGACAACAGCGCGGCAAGTTTATACTTATTCAACGCAAAACCGAATCTTCCGCCGCCCAACGCTTCGATTTGATTAACGCTCAACACACCTTGCCCGTTATAAAGTTTATCGGGATCCGTTGCAAACGATATGGTTTCTGTTCCAGCCCATTTGCCGGTAAACGTTTCGATATATCCTTCGTTTTTTTCCAATAGCGCTCCGTTCTCTTCGGCAGAAACGAAACGAATATTAGAATAATAAACTCTTGCGATCCCGTCATCCATCGGCTTTACCAAACTGTAATCCGCCGTATAAAGGACCAAATCCAAATATTCCAACGGTGCGGAAGAATCCACCGCAAGACGAACCTCCTGCCATTCATCCGATACTTTGACCGGCCACAGCCCTGTTTCCGCAGTTATGCTATTATAAAGAATCAACTCGCTTTTCGTTGCATTTTTCACCATAAATACAACCTCGCCCGCGGGAGCTTTCTTTAAAACGCTCGGATTGATTACTCTTGTATTCGCACGGCTGTTCTCCTTGAAAGTAACTTCGTACGATCCGCTTTCGTTTCCGTATTTTACGGCAGACGTTTTTTCGATCTTTTTCGGCAAACTCCATACGTCATCGCAACTGACCAGTTGAGAAATCGACAATCTTTCATCGGCATACGTCAGCGTGTTTTCATCATATTCGTTACCCAAAATCAGTTGCGAATACTTGGCGATCGTACGCCCTTTTACGCCGTTCAAATCGAATGACGCGCCTGCAGCCTTCAACACGTTTAATTTCGCATCCACAAGATTGTATTGCGATTGCCATGCATCCGTTGCGGAATAACCTTCCAAAGTCGAAAGATCGTCGAGAAAATCCGTTTCGGTCGGAACTTTCAGCAGAAACAGATCGGTTAAATAAATCGACCCCGTCGCGTAATCAGCGCCTTGAATATAGAGTCTCATTCCGTTGCAATCTTTCCAATCCTGCATTTCCTTAAAATATACGTTGTTGGAATCGCTCACAAGGTGTTCGTTGATCGGGAACACGATCGGAACCCACTCTCTCATGTTCAACGTACCGACGTGATTGGACGACCAACTCACCGAATACTGACGAGTGCTCGTCATATCGTTGTACGCATAAATCAACAGATAGTCGTATTCGCTGATATCTTCGATCAATGCGTTTTTCACGGTCAGACAAGTGCAGGCGTTTGCCTCATTCAACGTGATTTTAAGGGAAGTATCGAAGCCGCCGTAGACAACCTCGTCGGAAATCTCCATGGTTCCGCCCGAAATCTCACGGCAATATTCCACGTCTGTATCGGAACTCATCCAATTGACGGCTCTTGCCAAATCCAACTCTCCGCCTACCGCAATCAAACAGGTCTTTTCCGTTTGATTCCCGGAGGAATCCGTAACCGAAACCGTATAGAGATATTCGCCATCTTCGGCTACAAACGATCCGTCGGAAATCGCCACGGAAGAACCGTTCTTCGTCAATACGGCGTCGCAAGAAAGATTCCGATCGGCATTGTCCGACACGGAAACCTCGGGCAATTTTACCGTAGAACCTGCCGAAACAAACTTATGATAGTAAGAGAGCGCGACATTCGGCGCGTCGTTATCGTCAACCACCACGCGGAAAGTATCGAAAACGTCTTGCGCTTCGGCATACTTTACTCCGACGTCATAAACACCCGTCTCCGCCGCCGTAAAGCCATAATTCCGAACATCCACGGTAGTGCCGTTATAACTCACGGCATACTCCAAAGGTTTTCCGTTCAGAACAACCGTTTCGAAATAATAAACCTCGCCGTAATCGGCACGATATTCCTCTAAAAACGGGGATTGCGTATCTCCGGGTTTCCCCGAATTTCCCGTCGAAGTACAGCCGACGAAAGCCGACAGACAGAATAACGAACCAAGCACTGCAATCAGAATTATTTTTACTGTCTTTCTCATGCCTTAATTTCCTCCAATCTCATATTATCCAAATAGAACGACGCAGTATCCCCGTCCATTTCCTGATAATTAACATATACGGATACTTTGGCGATATGCTCGAGGCGCATCGTCGTATCTTCGCCGCAATCGTTAAAATTGAGTCGTAACGTATTCCATTCATTGGGAGCAACGGTATACTCCTTGTCGAATACGGTGCCGACGCCGTCCGTAACCCGAAGAATAAACGTCATGGATTTATTCATCGTCGAATACACGTCCACGCAAAAATCGTTCGTCCATAATTTCGCAAAATCGAAATTATCGTAAAACACCTTGCTTAATGTAATTCCGCTATAATAATACTGGGGCTGAATCGTATAATCGTTATTCGGATTCAGCTTCCGCAAAAACTCGACCTTTAACGCGCTTACATCTTTTACAATCCCCGTATCTGCGGCGATTCGATAATTTACAATGTGCGCGGTCGATCCGATAACGCTATCCGCCACGACGTAATTGATGTCCTCCGGGTTATTAAAATCCAGCAAGTTATTCGTATCGAACGCTCTGTTTTCGATTACGATCGGAGCATACGCTTTTTCGACGTAAATTTCATCGAAATACCAAACGCTGTTCTCCTTTGCGTTCACGCTGAAACGAAGTTTTGCGGCAGGCACATTGTTTAACTTCATATAACTTCTGTCGATCTTTACGGAAACTTTTTCTCCGCAGTTCGGCGCAAGCGTGTAAAACTCGTTGATCAGATCCGAACCGTCCGTTCCCGTGATTTTAAAGTTTAAAATGCCCTCGAAATCATTCGCGTTATACACATAGAAGCCAACCCGATTGAGCATGCTTAAATCGCTGTAATCGTAGCCGCAATCCTCTCTGTTCAAATCCAAATGCATACAAGGATCCGCGGAATACGCAATCAATTGCCCGATTTGCATTTTTGCGGCAGTTCCCGCTATCGCGTGTTCTTCGGTTAAATCGATCTTTCCGTAAAAATTGACGAATCCGCAATTATACATATCGCCGTAATTGTCGAATTTCTGCACGTATGCCGTCGGTTCGAACACCGTCGCCGAATCATCGGAAGATTCGTTTCCGTTCTCAGGCGCGCAAGAAGTAAATACTCCCAACGAAAGAATCGCCAAAACGACGGCAAAAATTCTTCTTATTTTCATCAATCATCCCTCCTTTGTGAACGTCATGTTCGAAACGCTGCCGTTGTACATCGAGCCGGTATTTTTCAAAACCGTCAAACGCAACTCATCCGTTCTTCCGATATAACGCTCATAATTAACGCCGTTCTGATTATTATAAACTAACGGAATCGAAATCCTCACCGTAGAACGTGCTGGAATCGTATACCGATCGAGTTCAATGGTATTACTGCCCTTGGCAAGCAACACGCTTAAAACGTAACTATCCGAGGAATCGTTGGTATAATCGAACGTCAAATTATCCATTTCGGTAAAACTCGTAATACCGAACGTCGAAATCTTAATTTGCAAAGCAGCTTCAAACGTAATATCTGTTTTTGTTTGCAACTCAAAGTCCAGTACAGAATCGTTCGCCGTGAACGAAGAACCTTCGGAGACATTCGTTCCGATATCCGAAAAAACGACAACCGTTTTCGCCTTGGAAAGGAACAGATCCGTTTCCGTAAGATCGGTCTTTACGTTCAAACGCGCCTCCGTCGTCAACGAAACCGAACCGCTCACGCGATATTTCCCGGCGCCGAGCGCCTCCGCGGG
>CAYRPB010000098.1:0-2311 GCA_964426105.1 uncultured Clostridia bacterium
GAGCGGTAGACACACGCATTCGGAATGGTGCGCCCCTCCGGCGTATTGGAGTTGGAGCAGCGGGTGATGTATTCACCGTTATACCACATCATGCCGCTCGTGCCGCCGTCAACATTGATGGCCTGCTGGCAGCCGTGCTTGGCAAAAATCTGCGCGCAGACGTTGACATCGGTTCCGAGACTGCCGGAGGCGCCGCGTCCCTCAATCATCATCATCAGAATTTCGTACCGTTCGGTCTGGCCGATACAGGCGCGGGGATTGATTTCGGTCCACCAGTCGGTTACCAGAATCTCACCGTCAACAATCATAGGCGGCTCAAATTCCAGCGCGTCGGTGCAGTCTTCACTGACCGGATCATCGACATTTTTGATGTACATCAGATTATCTTCATGGAACTCCATGCGGACAAATTTGTGCCAACCGCTATTTTTAGCGTGATAATTGACGTTATACTCAACGCCCTGTGCCATGCAATAGCCGGAAAGGCGGCCACCGTTACCGGCGCCGGCATTGCCCATTTGGTCAACATCGATAAAGCCGTTTGCGGGAATAGCCAGAATGCCGCCCTCAACGTTTTGCGCGATTTGGCCGACGGTTTCGCCGCAACCGTATTCAAACGGGTCATCGCCCTGAGAAATCGTGCTTGAGGTGCCGATGCAAAAACGCGAGGCATCTTTTCCGATGGCCAGAACGCCACGGTAGCCCGAGCCGCTGACGCGCACCAGAAGCAGCTTGTTCGGCACATCCACGGCCAGAACCTGCTCACCCATGGTGGTGTAAATCGTGGTGCCGTTGTCGTCCAGACCGGCCTCATTGATGTAGATGCCGCTCCAACCGTTGTCCAGCGTTTCGGGGTGCTCGACAATCCACGCCTCCATGGTATCCTGATCCAGCTCCCAGTAGAGCTCATAGAACTCCTCGCGCTCAAGGGCGGCGATTTCCTCCTCGGTCAGCTCTTTCGGGCGCGTGACCTCGACTTCAAGCTGTTGTGAGCTGTCGGCCTCATCTGCCGAAGGCGTTGTGTCCGGCTCGTCGGGTTCAAGGGTATCCGTGTCGGTTTTACCCCACGTTGAACCGGTCGAGATATCAATACTGGCGGCCGCCATGGTGTTGCGGTCAATTACGGCCTGTACCACGCTTTTCGGCAGCAGCGCGGTGGCCAGCCACTGGTGGCGCATGGTGGAAATCGCGGTGTTGATATAGGCGGTACGCCAGTAGGAAATGAAAGAATTGCTCGTATAAACCGCGAAGAAATACAGCCCCTCAAGGCACAGAATCACGGCCAGCCAGATGGCCAGCACCTTGAGCGGTTTTTTCGTTTTTGCGGATTTTTTCTTCTTGGCCAGACGCGCACCGGCGCGACTGTTGCCAAACAGCTTTATTTCGTTGCTCATGTTCATAGCTCCATCGTGAGGATTGCAAAAGCGTGTTCTGCACAGGCTCGTCTGTAAACGGCGGAAGAAAGACGGCTTAACTTATTCATTATATCATAACTCGACAGGAAAAGCAAATTTTCGCGAGGAATCTTTGTAAAACGGCAATTTTACGTGTGCATTTTAACATATCGCATATCAGGAATCAATTATCGGGTGAAAACTTCACAATAAATTCAGAAAATGTGCAGAAACTGCCGATTTTTGCAATTTCAGTCGTGTGCCGTGTCCTCTGCAAAGGACGCAGCGCGCAAAACGTGCTGCCGAATGAAGCGGAACGTATCCCGTTCGCCGCGATCGCGCAGCATGGTCAAAAGGAACGTCAGCTGCGCCATGGTGTTTGGGTGGACAAAGCGCGACTCGCGCGCACGCAGAAGATACTCCAGCGGTGAGGCGTCGGTGTACGCGCTGCCCTGATAGGTTTTACAGGCGGCAATGCGATCCATGACCATCTCGACCAGATAGCGCGCGGGCATTTCAATCGGCTCATATTGGTGCGTCAATGGCGAAAGATCGGTCCAGTACTCAAAATGGTGGCGGTTGCGCCCCTTGTGATGCATCCACGCCTCACTGTAGCCCTTTTCTTCACGCTCGGCGGTGTTTGGGCTGCGCGTGCCCTGAAAATAACGCACGCCTGTCCAAAATTCGATGGGCGAAAACTTGGAAAGGTCGTGCGCCAGACCCTGACGGTACAGTCCCACGCGAAAGCAACCGCGCAGAACCAGTCGGCGGTGGTGGGTGATGGTTTTCAGATGGCCGAAAAATTTTTGAATGGAATTCATGAGGGCACCTCACAGCCGCGCGGACGGCAGAAAATAGACTTTGACAAGACGTTTATTTGCCTGCTATTGTATCACAAAAAACGGCGTGGTACAATA
>CAYRPB010000098.1:2411-5054 GCA_964426105.1 uncultured Clostridia bacterium
GGCAATATGATGCAGTTTAGAGGAGGTATAGAAATGAAAAAAGTGTTTTTATTTTTCACCGCGATATGCCTATGCGCGCTTGCGGCCTGCTCGGCGGAAAAGCCGACGGAAGTGCAGAAAACGGATGACGTTGCGCCATCGGAAACGCAGGTAATCGGCGGCGAAAATGCGGAAGATGCCGCACCCGCCGCGGAAGAGGACGCGCAAGCGCCGGAAATTCTCACTCCCGCCGAAGAAGACGCAGCGGAGCAGGAAAGTGCTGCGCCTGTGGAGAAAGAAAACGCGGAAGGTCGGGATACTGCCGAGTCGACTGCGGAAACAGCGCCGGAAGCAGAAAGCGCATATGACATCACGCAACCGCTACAGGAAAGCGAGCTTGTGCTGCCAAACGGTGTGCGGCTCGGCATGAGCTATGAAGAGGTTGCGGCAATCTGCGGCACGTTGCAGGAGGAAGAATTTAAAAATGTCTATCAGGATGGCGAAGGTATCCGCTATTTCTTTTCGGTCAATGAGGATGAGTCGTTAAAGCTGAACTTTGTGAATTACTTGTCACAAGTTGTAAACGACGAGTTGGTTTATACAACGGCACCGGAGGCTGCGGCGTTCCGCGACATTCATCTTGGCGATAGCATTGACAGCGTGTTTGACAAGCTGCCCTGCGTGGACAGAGAGTTAAAGCGCTGGGCAAAGCAGTATGTGTACGGCAGTGAAGACGCGGATGAATACGCGGTTTTAAGCCTGATTGCAGACAGCTACTATGCGCTGTTTTTCTACATAAACGGCGTGGAGCGCGCCAACATTGCGTTCTCTCGCGTCCGGCAGTGCGTGTTTGATATCCAAATATACAGCGAGGATTACTGGGACGCGTGAGGCGCGTTTTGTGGCAGACGATGTGCAGGCGGGATTATCCGGATGAATTTCCGAAATTGTGGTGTTTTCAGTATTTGTTTTCGTTAAATAGGTACGCGCGATCAGCGATTTTGATTCATGATGTGAAAAACTTTGTAGACAAAAGCGGCCAACCGTTCGGGTGGCCGCTTTTGCCTACAAAAAGCACGCTTTTCGTTTGGACAAGCGGCAGGGGGCGATCAGGGCTCAATGGAAAGCTGAACTTTTGAGGGCGCGACACCGAAATGACTGCGGTAGGCACGGTAGAATGCGGAGTAATCGCGGAAACCGCATGCCTCACAGACTGCGGTTGCAGGCTGACCCTGGCGGAGCAGTTCTCTTGCGGCAAGTAGGCGTTTGAGCTGAATATATGACCAGCAGGAGGAACCGGATGCACGTCGAAAGAGACGGTTCAATTGAGAGGGACTGAGGAAAAACGCTTCGCTGATTGAGCGCAGAGACAAATCATCGAACAGATGCGCATTAACATAGTTTATCAGATCACAAGCGATAGTCGTACCATGCATTGTATCTGCGGATGCAGCTCCGGTAAAGGCTATGCTGTCCAGAATGCTGAGCAGGCACTGAATGATGTGTAGGCGTTTTTGGGCGGCGTGCTCTGACGGGGAATGGAGAATGTCGAAACATGAATTCCAGCACGCCGGTGTATTGCCCGCGCTGCGGTAAAGATTTTTCATACCAAGCCGGCGGTCTGTAAACGGGAGCAAGAGAAGACCGTCCGGGTCAAGCTGATCAAACAGCGATGGATCAAAGTGGATTACGATGCGCTCATACGGTACGCTGGAGTGAAAAACCGTCTTGTGCGCCTCAGCGGATCGGGTGACCAGTAGATCGTGTGGCTTAAGTGCATATTCGCAGCCCTCAACCAGATAGCTGCAATCGCCGGAAAGGAAGTAATAGATCTCATACATCTCATGTGCATGCATAGGAAAGTCCTTCGGATGGTTGTCAAGGCTGTGGTGTGCGTACAGCGTTGCGTCGCTGTACTGAAAAAGCTCATGCATAACAAATCCTCCAAAACTTGTGCAAAAATGCGCACATATTTACAATGTTATTTGCGAAAAAATGCAATTTTGTGCGAGAATGCCATATGATAAAATAAATATGATCAAAAATGAAAGAGGTAGCATCTCATGCAGATACAAAAACGCTATGCGCTTGCGAGTCCAACGAGCATGGGCGTGCGGATTACGCCGCCGGACAGGATGGCGGTGCAAAGCAGCAATCAGTTTTATATGCAGGCGACAAGTGCGGAAACAAACGTGTTGAATGTCGCCTCAAGCCTTGGGTATGAGTGCCTCGCGCTTACGAAGTTCGTGAAGGACAGCCCTGTTGCGGACTTCATCAAGCGCCAGCTACGGGCGCGGAACATCCGCTTTGAGGGGGTTGAGGTCGAGCAGGGCGGACCGTGGGGGTATCGGCATCAGTTTAATATTGCCGACTCCGGTTTTGGTCTGCGCGCGCCCCGCGTGTGGAACGACCGCGCCGGTGAGGTCGGTCGGACGCTCGGCATCGATGACTTTGATGTTAATCGTATTTTCGGGCAGGAGGGTGTCGGAATCCTCCACATTTCCGGACTCATTGCGGCTATGAGCCGCGAGACGACTGAATGCTGTCTTGCACTTGCGGCGGCAGCCAAACAGCATGGTACGCTTGTGTCCTTCGACCTCAACTACCGCGCTACGTTCTGGAAAGGGCGTGAGGCAGAGCTTTCAAAGGCGTTCCGCGAAATTG
>CAYRPB010000099.1:0-5015 GCA_964426105.1 uncultured Clostridia bacterium
ATTTCATTTTTTTGTGTATTCTTTGGATAAATTTTCAAAAACGTATTTCAAACATTTGACTATTTTCGCAATTTATATTAAAATAGTCAAAATTTAATTCAAATTTGAGAAGACGTCTGCATAATCATTCAAAGAAACGAGTTGTTTTTTTGGGAGATTATTGTCGATAAAAAAATCGGAGGATTCAATGAAATGAAAAAAACAGGGTTCAAATTGTTTTGTGTATTGTGCGTAGCCGCGTTGGCGGCGACATCCCTTTTCGGGTGCGGCAACAGCGCGTACGACGCCGCTTCGATGATTTTCATCGGCGCAACCGGTCCGTTAACGGGCGATACTGCCAGCTACGGAATTTCCGTTCAGCGCGGCGCGACGATCGCGGTAGAGGAAATTAACGCGGTGGGCGGCTTAAACGGCTATACTTATTATTTTGAGATGAAAGACGATCAAGGGCAACCCACGCCTGCGGTAAACGCGTATACTTCTCTCTATGAATCGGGAATGCAGGTTTCTTTGGGTTCGGTTACTTCGGGTGCTTGTGCGGCGTTTGCCGGCGAGGCGAAAAAAGATAATTTGTTCTTTATGACGCCGTCCGCTTCTGCGGCGGAGGTTATTACGGAGGCGAACGCTTATCGTATTTGCTTCGGCGATCCCGATCAAGGGATTATTTCCGCGCAGACGTTGGCGGCGAAATATACCAAGATAGGTGTTATTTACGATTCCGGCGATACGTATTCCAAGGGGATTTTTGATAATTTCAAGGCGGAAATCGAAAAGCATGACGGTGTTACCATGACGGAAGGCAGTTTTTCCGGGACGAATAACGTTGACTTTTCTCAGCTCGTGAGCAATTTGAAGACGGCAGGTTGTGAAGTCGTATATCTTCCCATTTACTATACGCAGGCGGATCTGATTATTCGTCAGGCAGTGACCACGCAGAATTGGCAACCCGATTTCTTCGGTTGCGACGGTTTGGACGGTTTGAAGGCGCTCGTTGAAAAGAACGGATTTATCGACACGGTGACGAGCAGTATTTCTTACATGACGCCGTTCGACGCGGAAGCGACGGACGAGAAGACAAAGGCATTCGTTGCGGCGTATCGGGAAAAGTACGGCGTTACGCCCGATCAGTTTGCGGCGGACGGTTACGACGCGATTTACGTAATCTATGAGGCGATGAAGGCTGCGGACGTTAAAGACGCGAAGATTTCCGCAAGCGATTTGTGCGAGATATTAAAGAGCACGATCAGCGGTGAAAGTTTCTCCTTTACCGGAGTAACGGGGTATATGACGTGGGACGCTTCGGGCGCGCCCGATAAAGAGCCCGTTATCGTAGAACTTACGTAAGGTTGTTTTGACTTTATTCCCGATCGAGGAAAACCTCGGTCGGGAATTTCCATAAGTTTTTCGCAGAGAAAAACTTGTTTTTACAGAGAGGTATTGTATGGGGTTTGTCAGCGCACTCATTAACGGATTAAGTTTAGGGAGTATTTACGCATTGATCGCGTTGGGGTATACGATGGTTTACGGAATCGCCAAGATGCTGAATTTCGCGCACGGCGATATCATTATGGTCGGCGCGTATTCGGTGTTCGTCTTTTTGGGGTGGTGGAATATGCCGCTCGTCGCGATGTTGTTTGCCGTTGCCGTATGCTGTATTCTGGGCTTTGCCGTTGAAAAAATCGCGTATAAGCCGTTGCGCGGCGCTTCTCCGCTCGCGGTATTGATTACGGCGATCGGCGTAAGTTATTTATTGCAGGGCTTGGCGCAGGTTGTGTTCGGTTCTGCGCCGCAAAACGTAGATATCGCCATTCGTTTTGGCGGAAAGACCGGATTTGAGGTTGCAGGGATCACAATCACGTATTCGACGATCGTGACGTTGATTGTCGGTGCTCTTTTGATGGCAGGACTGACGCTTTTCGTGAAAAAGACGCGTACGGGGCGTGCGCTTCGTGCGTTGTCCGAGGATCGCGGCGCGGCGCAATTGATGGGAATCAACGCAAACGCTTTGATTTCGCTCACGTTCGTGATCGGCTCCGCGTTGGCTGCCGTGGCGAGTATTTTCTATTTGATGTCTATTCCGGCGGTCAGACCGACGACGGGCGCGTTGCCCGGTATCATGGCGTTTACGGCGGCGGTTATCGGCGGAATCGGTTCGATTCCCGGCGCGATGCTGGGTGGAATTTTGCTCGGAATCGTTGAAAAGGTTTGTCAGAGCGTTCCTGCGTTGTCGCCGTTTACGGTTGCGATCGAATTTGCGTTGTTGATTATCATTTTGTTGGTAAAACCGACCGGGTTATTGGGCGTAAAACGTCGGGAGAAGGTGTAATATGGGAAAAAGTGGCTTTCGATTGAAGTTAAAACCGAAAAATTATGCGAGTTTTCTCGTGATCGGGATCGTTTTTGTTTTGCTGATCGTTTTCTATTACACCGGATCGCTGCCGCGTTCGTACGCGCGTATGTTTCATCAAATCGCTTACAGCATTTTGCTTGCGGTTTCCTTAAATCTCGTCGTCGGGTATTTGGGAGAACTTTCCTTAGGGCATGCCGGGTTTATGTGCGTAGGAGCGTTTATCGGTTGTTATTGCGGTAATTTTTTATATGCCGTAATTCCCGTTCCGTTGATCGCGTTGATCCTTTCCATGCTGATCGGCGGCGTCGTTGCGGCGTTGTTCGGCTTTTTGATCGGTTTGCCGGCATTGCGTTTAAAAGGGGATTATCTCGCGATCGTAACGCTTGCATTCGGTGAGATTGTCCGTACCGTCATTGAAAATATCGACGCGCTCGGCGGTCCGATCGGCTTAACCGTTACTACGTATTCGGATTCTTTGGTGTTGGTTACTTTTGCGGTACTGCTCGTTTCTCTTTTGATCATGCAGAATTTGATTCGCAGTAAACACGGTCGTGCGATTACGGCGATTCGCGACAGCGAGATTGCGGCGCGTGCGTCCGGCATTAACGTGACATATTATAAAATTTTGACGTTCGTCGTCGCGGCGTTCTTTGCCGGCGTGGCAGGCGTATTGTACGCAGGCAATACCGCGAAATTGCAAAGCAGTACGTTCAGTTACAATTATTCCATCGAAATTCTCGTTATGGTCGTGTTGGGCGGAATGGGCAGTTTTAACGGTTCGATCATTGCCGCGGCATTGCTTGCGTATATCAATTATAAATTCGGAGATATTTTTTCGGGCGATCTTGCGGCGTTGCGCAATATTATTTACGCGCTTGTATTGATCGTGATCGTCATTGTCAACAATGCGCCGAAATTTCAAGCGTTCCGCGATCGCTTTAACTTCCATACGTTCGGTACGTTTATCGCTTCCGCGTTTGGAAAATTATTTGCGAAAATTCGCAAGCAATCTCCCGAAGAGGTTGAGTCGGAGATCGTCGATCATCCTGCCGATTGGAGCGATATTCCGACTAAGGTGGAGATGGACGCGATTCTTTCCGTCGATATCAGACGGGAAGAGAGTGCGGACTTGAAATCCCAAAAGGGACGGGAGGAATCGTAAATGGAAGAAATCGTTTTACAGGCGACCGACCTCGGTATTTCGTTCGGCGGCTTAAAGGCGGTGGATAATTTCAACGTCACCGTAAAGAAAAATCAAATTTACGGTTTAATCGGTCCGAACGGCGCGGGCAAGACTACGGTTTTCAATTTGCTGACGGGCGTTTATAAACCGACCGCAGGGGAAATTTTTCTATGCGGCGAGCCGATTACGGGGGAATCTCCCGTACAAATTAACCGTAAAGGCGTTGCACGAACCTTTCAGAATATTCGCTTGTTTAATAATATGAGCGTGATTCGCAACGTCTTGGTCGGCTTGCATAATCAAGAGCAATACCGCTGTAATTTCTTTGAGAGCGTTTTGCGGTTGCCGCGGCATTTTAAGGCGGAAAAGGCGATGCGCGACCGCGCGAAAGAGTTGCTTCGCGTATTCGATCTCGAAAAGGAGCGCAACCAACTTGCGAGTAATCTGCCGTACGGAAAACAGAGAAAATTAGAAATCGCGCGCGCGCTTGCGACCAATCCCAAACTGCTGTTGTTGGACGAGCCGGCTGCCGGTATGAATCCCAACGAAACGGAAGAGTTGATGCAAACCATTCGTTTTGTGCGCGATCGGTTCGATATGACCATTCTTTTGATCGAACACGATATGCGGCTCGTTTCGGGGATTTGCGAGGAATTGACCGTTTTGAATTTCGGCACGACGCTCGCGCAGGGCGGTGTTTCGGAAGTCTTGAACGATCCTGCCGTCGTGCGCGCTTATCTCGGAGATTAGGAGGAGACGGATATGGCTGTTTTGGAAGTGAAAAATCTGGAAGTCAATTACGGCTTGATCCGCGCGATCAAGGACGTTTCTTTCGAGGTGAACGAGGGGGAAATTATCGCGTTGATCGGCGCGAACGGTGCAGGGAAAACGACTATTTTGCAGTCGGTGATCGGCTTAGTTTCGATCAAGGGCGGTACGGTTTCTCTGTTCGGGCAGGATATTACGCGTGTTTCCACACCGAGGATCGTTTCGATGGGAATGGCGGAAGTGCCGGAGGGGCGGCGCGTCTTTGCCGAACTCACGGTTTACGAAAATCTTTTGTTGGGCGCGTATACGAGAAAAGATAAGAGTGAATTTGCGGATACGTTAGAGGACGTCTATCGGAAATTTCCGATTTTAAAAGAGCGTGCAAGGCAAGAAGCGGGGACGCTTTCGGGCGGCGAGCAGCAAATGTTGGCAATGGGGCGCGCTTTGATGTCTCATCCGAAAATTCTCTTGTTGGACGAACCGAGCATGGGACTTTCGCCTCTTTTCGTGAACGAGATATTCAAAATCATTAAGGAGATCAACGAGAGCGGAACGACCGTCTTGTTGGTTGAGCAGAATGCAAAGAAAGCGCTTTCGATTGCGCATCGCGCTTACGTTTTGGAAACGGGCACGATCGCGCTTTCGGGAAGTGCGGAAGAACTCGTCAACGACGAGAAGATTAAAAAGGCGTATCTCGGAGAATAAAGAATCGCG
>CAYRPB010000100.1:0-4917 GCA_964426105.1 uncultured Clostridia bacterium
TCGCAAAAGCGGCCTGACCTTTGCGCCCGAGGCGGGAACGCAGCGCCTGCGCGACGCCATCAACAAAAAC
Organism: uncultured Clostridia bacterium; assembly: GCA_964426105.1. Taxonomy (GTDB): domain Bacteria; phylum Bacillota; class Clostridia; order Christensenellales; family Borkfalkiaceae; genus UMGS621. The sequence goes on from CAYRPB010000100.1 coordinate 71, forward strand.
GTGACCGAGGAAGAGATTTTAAGCACCTGCGCCACCGCGTTTTCCGGCGGCTGGAACAGCGTCAAGCTCTATTTTATGCTGGGTCTGCCCACCGAAACGGACGAAGATGTCCTTGGGATTGCGGAGCTGGTTGAAAAAATCATCCGCACATGGCGGGAAAACGCCACGAACCGCAAACGCGGGCTTTCCATCAATCTGGCAACCGCCTATTTTGTCCCCAAGCCCTTTACGCCGTTCCAGTGGGAAAAGCAGATCACGCCCGAGGAATACATGCGCCGCGTGCGGCTGCTACAGGGGGCGCTGCACTCAAAATACGTGGATTATCGCTACCATGAGCCGCAGCTGAGCCAACTTGAGGCCGTTCTTGCGCGCGGCGATCGTCGGCTTGCGCCGGTTCTGCTTGAGGCGGTGCGGCTTGGTGCAAAACTTGACGGCTGGGATGAGTATTTCCGATATGACCTCTGGACGCAGGCGCTGGAAAACTGCGGCGTTGACCCCGCCCATTATACCACGCGCGGCTTTGAAGACGATGAGATTTTGCCGTGGCAAACCATTTCCGTCGGCGTAAGCGAAGCGTTTTTGCGCCGCGAACGGGAAATGGCTTATACATCAAAAACTACGCCAGACTGCCGCACAAAATGCGCAGGCTGCGGCGCAAACCGCATGAGTGAGCGAGGTGTGTGCGATGAATAGACTTCTCTTTGAAAAAACGGGCGATGCGGTCTATCTGTCACATCTTGACCTGATGCGCATTTTCCAGCGCGCGTTTAAACGCGCCGATATCATGATTTGGCACTCGCAGGGCTTCAGTCCACGCGCCTATGTATCCATCGCGCTGCCGCTTTCGGTCGGCACCGCGAGTCGGTGCGAGATTCTGGACTTTGAGGTGGAGGACGGCACGGTTGACTCCGCCACGCTGCCCGAAAAGCTGAATCGCACCCTGCCCAAGGGCGTGCGCGTCCTGCGCGCCTACAGCAGCGAACGAAAAATCAAGTATCTCGCTCAGCTCCGTGCACAGGTTGTTTTGGAATATGACCGCGGCGTACCGCCCGATGCCCGGCAACAGATTGCGCAGCTGTTTTCCGCGCAAAGCGTGCTCGTCCGTAAGCACACCAAACGCGGCGAGGCCGAGGCCGACATCAAACCGATGCTCCTTTCCATGCAGCTTCACCCGCTTTCCGCGCAGGAGCTTGCAATGGATGTGACCGTTCAGGCACAAAATCCGAGTCTGAATCCGCAGCTGCTGGTCGCGGCGATTGAAACCCACCTGCCGCAGCTTGCACCCGATTTTTCCCGCGTCTGCCGCCTTGAGGTGCTGGACGCAGAGGGAAATGTTTTCCGATAAACGAATTGCCGCCCCGACCTTTCGGTCGGGGCGGCGTTTTGCATGTATGACATTTTTGCGCAGTCTGCACAAATAAGAATCGGCTTATATGTGAAGTGTGCCCGATTTTGGCCTGATTTGTAAGTTCTTCGTGGAAAATTCGTCTTCTAAAGCAGAATGAAAACAGGAAACGGAGGAAATCTCATGCGAAAAAAGTTTTGGCTTGTCCTTGTATTACTTGCCGTTTTGGGGGCGCTTGGTGCAACGGCGTTCATCGTGCTTCGCGGCGCGCCGACTGCCACAGATGACTGCTATGCGGCGGAAACGTACAGTGCAAAACCGGTCATCTATCTCTATCCGGACTCCGAGGAAAGCAATACGGACGAGGTGTGCGATGCGAAACCGGTTGTCTATCTTTTTCCGGAAGATGGACTGGACGTCACCGTGGAGCTTGACTATGACGGTAGGCTTACCTGCACCTATCCCGCATATGACGGCCTCTGGCGCGTTCAAGCCGCACCCGACGGCACGCTGACGGATGAAAACGGCCAAACCTATCGCTATCTCTACTGGGAGGGCGCCTGTGAAACGGAATATGACTTTTCCGAGGGCTTTTGCGTCAAGGGAAGCGACACCGCCGCGTTTTTGGAAGACGCGCTGGCGCAGCTGGGTCTGACGCGCGAGGAGGCAAACGAGTTTATCATCTACTGGCTGCCGCAGATGCAGGACAACACCTACAATCTGATTGCGTTTCAGGGCGAGGCATACACAAACAGCGCCCGCCTGACCATCACGCCGACGCCCGATACGCTCATCCGCGTGTTTATGGCGTGGGTGCCGCTTGAAAATGCGGTTGACATCGCGCCGCAAGCACTGACCGCGCCCGCGCGCAGCGGCTTTACCGCCGTGGAGTGGGGCGGGGCAAAGGCTACACATGTACCATCCGAATAATCTTTACTTATCAGGATACGCCTACGGAACCTCTCGCTCATAAAGGATATAAAACCTTTTGTCCGGTTCATCAAAAGTCGATTCAAATCGGCACTCCACCAGCATTCTATATTTTCCTTGCGGAAGCTCGCCGTATTTGCGCCCCGAATACAGGCGAGCGCGTTTCGCATGCTTTGATTCGATACGATTCTCAGCGGCGGGAATATCTGCAATTTCAGCCTCAATATCACACCATTCGCCGTTTCGATAGACCTGATAATAAGCGTCATAACCGAAAACAATTGTATCATTGCTGCCGTTATATACATAACCCTGTTTGCCATCGCACGTTTCCATTTCCCAATACACAACACCGTATTCATTTTGTTGATAGGAACGTGTCGCCTTTTTGACCGGCCATGGGTCATCCGGCTGCGCATATGGGTTGCAGCCGACCAGACACATAAGCATCACCGGCAGCAAAAAGAATACCGCCTTTTTCTTCATTTTGCTCAACCTTTCCACCGAATTAATCATACACTTTCGGATAAACATGCAGGTAGGCAGGCCGTGTCATTGCCTATTTGTACAATTTCAGCTTATCATAACGAAAATATTTTGTCAACTTACACAACAAATTTTCCTTGCGGAGTTTTGCGTATACGGATTGAAATTGCGCGAAAAAGGGGATATAATGCTGGTAATGAAAATTTAGGAGTGATCGGCATGTATCAAAACACACAAAAATACGCCCTTGTCGGCGGCATTATCCTTGACGGCACGCGCGATATGGCGCCGCAGAGCGGCAAAATCGTCTACATTAACGGCAGCAAAATCGAGCGCATCGCAGACGGCACTGCCCCCGAGGCGGGCTATCTGGCTGTCGATGTGAGCGGCAAATACATTATGCCCGGCATGGTCAACCTCCATGTCCACCTCCCCGCCTCCGGCAAGCCGAAGAAGAAAGCCTCCGACCCCAAAAAGCTGGTTAAGCTCATCACAACCAACGGCTTTACGCGCAAAATCGGCATCAAAATGTGCGAGGGCTTTGCGAAAACCGAGCTGCTCGGCGGCGTTACCACCATCCGCACCGTGGGCGGCGTGGCGGATTTTGATACAATTATTCGCGATCAGGCGGCTGCGGGCAAAATTCTTGCGCCGCGTGTGCTGGCCTCCAATATGGCGGTTTCCGTCCCGGGCGGCCACATGGCGGGCTCGCTTGCGTATGAGGCCACAACTCCGGAAGAAGCGGCGGCCTATGTGGAAAAAATCGCTGCCGAAAATCCCGATCTCATCAAACTGATGATTACAGGCGGCGTCATGGATGCCGAGGTCGTGGGTGAGCCGGGCGTTCTGCGCATGAAGCCCGAGCTGGTCAAGGCGGCCTGCGAGCGCGCGCACGCGCTTGGTATGCAGGTTGCCGCGCACGTTGAAAGCCCCGAGGGTGTGCGCGTGGCGCTGGAAAACGGTGTTGACTCGATTGAGCACGGCGCAAAGCCCGACGCCGAAACCATGCGTCTGTTCCATGAGCGCGGCGCGTTTCAGGTGTCCACCATTTCCCCCGCGCTTCCCTATGCGCTGTTTGACCGCAGCATTTCCCACGCAACATACGAGCAAAACGAAAACGGCAAAATCGTCTTTAACGGCATTATCGAGCTGGCCAAAGCCTGCCTTGCAGAGGGGATTCCGGTCGGTCTCGGCACCGATGTCGGTTGCCCGTACATCACGCACTATGATATGTGGCGCGAGCTTTGCTACTTTGTCAAATACTGCGGCGTAACGCCCGCATTCGCCCTGCACACCGCAACACTGCTGAATGCCACGCTCGCGGGTGTCGGCGCGCAGACCGGTTCGATTGAGGTTGGAAAGGACGCAGACCTGATCGTGTGCGCCGAAAATCCGCTGGAAAACCTGAGCGCGCTGCGCAAGCTCGATATGGTCATCCGCGCAGGTTTCCGTGTGGAAAACCCCTCTGTCAAAAAGATGGCAGAAGTCGAGCGGGAGCTTGACAAATTCCTTTAATATCGTCTAATATCGTCCGTAAGGGGTTCCGCGCCGGCGGCGCGGAACCCCTTTTTTATGCAAAAGCATTGTTTTTCGGCGAGAATCGGGCAAACTATTTTCAACCGAAAAGAGGAGGAATGTATATGATCGAACCCGATACACTGCGGCTGCTGCGCGAATGTGACGCCGGTATCAAAATGGGAACGGGCGCAATCCGCGAGGTGATTGACCACGTCAGCTCGCCGTCGCTACGCAGAGAACTGGATACCTGTAAGGCCGACCACGAAAAGCTGGACAGGCAGGTACAGGCGCTTTTGGCGACATACCACGATGACGGCAAGTTTCCGAATCCGATGGCAAAGGGCATGTCGTGGCTGAAAACCAACGCCATGCTGGCCGCAGGCGGCGATGACAAAACCATTGCGTCTTTGATTACGGACGGATGCAATATGGGTGTGAAGTCACTCAGCCGCTATCTGAATCAATACAAGGCGGCCGATGAAGAATCCAAGGATATCGCAAAGCGCCTGATTGCGCTTGAGGAGCGGCTCGGCGTGGATATCAGGCCGTATTTGTAAGCGCCCGCACG
>CAYRPB010000101.1:0-4915 GCA_964426105.1 uncultured Clostridia bacterium
TTGCTTGCAAGGATTTACAACTTCGCAGTATTTCAAACTAAAAAGTGTAAAAACGTAGTTTTTACGGCAAAACAGCAGGTTTTGCAAATCTTTTGCCGAACGGCAAAAGATTACTTGTAATAAAGAAGCAAATGAATTGTCTTTGTGTTTTTAGGCGTTCGCCGTAACGAAATCGCTTTTGACCGATTCATTATTTTCGGGGTGAAAAATTAAGTCGATTGAAAAGGCTGAAAATAAAAAGGAGCGAAGAATATGAAAGAATACGTTATACCGACAGATGTTTTGGGAAACGAGATCACCGAGCCGACTTGCGACGAGGCTTATAAGGAAAAAGTGAAAAAAGTCGTTGAAGCGTTTTTTGCGGACGGCAATCAATGCGCACACGTTTCTTCGGTTGTGGTCAGTCATTCGGTTATCACGGTGCTTGCAAAAATAGCGTCGAGTGCGTTTTCCGTAACGGAATATTTTAAAGGAAGAGAGGAACTGGATTCAAAATTGGGAAATTGCGGTGTGCGACCGGTGATCAATTACAGAGAAAAAACGTTGCATATCGAAATTCCGAACAAGACGCGCAGTTTTGTGGAATTAAACGAAATTTTACGCGCCGTGTCCGATGAAAACGGAAAATTAACGGCTGTATTGGGAAAGGATACGCTAAATGGCTATATAACGTGCGATTTGTCACGGTATCACGGCATTTTGGTTACGGGGTGTGCTGGATCGGGAAAAAGCACGTTCTTAAATTCGATCGTTGCGAGTTTGATTTATCGGTATTCGCCGCAAGAGTTACGGTTGCTTTTAATCGCCCCCGAAAACAATAGCGCGTATACGGGGCTGCCGCATTTACTGAACGGCGCGCCGATTACGGATGTAAGCGAGGCCGAAGAGACGTTAAAACAGACAGTGGAAGAAATGAATAGACGTTACGGCTTGTTTGCGGAGAAAAAAGTTCGCAACATAGAGGAATATAATAACCAAGCGGACGAACGGGAGAGATTACCGAAAATCGTCATCGTGGCGGATGATTTTGAGCAGATATTGTGTTGCGCCGGTAAGAAAACAGCGCAAAATCAAATGCTCATGCTGATACAAAAAGCGCGTGCCGTCGGCATTTATTGGATTATGGCGGCGCAGAGTGCTTCTTTAAAAAAATTGCCGGCACTCATTGTGAAATACGCTCCCGTCCGTGTGGTATTAAAGACTGCCGACGCGAGAGAATCGACGATCGTGCTTGACAATCCGAGCGCGGCGGAGTTGTTTTTGTCGGGCGATTGCTTTTTAAGTTATTGTGATAATTTGGGATTGTTGCGAATACAGACGCCGTATCTGTCTGCCGAGCACACTGCTGATCTTGTCGATTATATCAAGAAGAACGTTTCTCTTGACGTCGATTCGCTTGAATAAAAGCGAAAACCGATTGCTTTTCGTGAAACAAGAATGAGTACGATTGATCGCTATAAAGATAAATATTTTTCCGTTCTCGGAGATTCGATCAGCACGTTGGAATGGTACAGTCGTCCGCGCGAGGCTTCGTTTTACGACGCGGAAAAAAAGCGCGTTTCGGGCATTGCGACGGTTGCGGATACTTGGTGGGGAAACGTAATCGCCCGATTGGGCGGACGGCTTTTAGTCAACGATTCATGGTCGGGAAGCACCGTGTCCGAAAGTTCGGCGTATTTCGTTCCGTCTTACGGTTGCAGCGATGAAAGGACGTCTTCCTTGGGAGAAAGCGGTATCTTGCCCGACGTCGTTATCGTTTTTATGGGAATAAACGATTGGGGCGTGGGGTTTAACGTCGGCGAATCTTTGTCGGCGAGTGAAGATTGCTCGTCGTTCTCCGTTGCGTATCGAACCATGCTTGAAAAGATAAAAACGCATTATCCGAAAGCGGAAATATGGTGTATGACATTGCCTTACGGCTGTCGTTCGGGGGAGAGAGTCGTTGAATTTTCGCATGAACGTAGAAAAATAAAGATCGAAGAATATTGCGAAGCGATTCGGAGAGCGGCTTCCGCACTTGATTGTCGTATCGTTGATTTATACGAGCAACGTTGTATTTACGATACGATAGACGGTTATCATCCGAACAAAGACGGAATGGAAGCGATTGCGCATTGTGTTTTATCGTCGCTATAATTTTCTCCACGATTTTATCCGTAAAGATTAAATCAATAGAATAACGATAAGAACTTGGAAAAACTGAAATGCACCACCGGAAGTTAGATGCTTTTGGCGGTGTTTTTTATGGCAAAAAAGGACAAGAGTATTGAAAATACTCGCCGGAATGCAAATTATCAATGATATTAGATAAACGAGAACGACGTTTTGAATATAGTGAAACCGTTCGACGATATTTTAACGTTAAAAAAGAGAAGGAGATTTAGACGGATATTTATCCGTATAAGATTGACAGAACGGCTGAAAATTTGGTACAATATGCGAGAACAAAAGGGAAGGGCTTTTACAAATGAGTGGGATAGGTTTTGATAACGAAAAATACCTGAAACTGCAATCGGAAAAGATTTTGGAACGAATCGGGCAGTTCGGCGGAAAACTCTACTTGGAATTCGGGGGGAAACTGATTGACGATTATCACGCGTCGCGCGTTCTTCCCGGTTTTCAGCCGGACAGTAAGATTCGGATGCTGATGCAATTGAAAGAGCAAGCGGAGATCGTGCTCGTCATAAGCGCGGAGGATATCGAGAACAATAAATTCCGCAGCGATTTGGGAATTTCATACGATATGGACGTTTTGCGTTTGATCGACTTTTTCCGCGGAAGAGGGTTGTACGTCGGAAGCGTGGTTTTGACGCGTTATGCGGGACAGTCGTCTGCAAAGGCATTCCGAAAGAAGTTGGAAATTTTAGGCGTAAAATGTTATCGTCATTATACGATAGCCGGTTATCCGTCCGATATTACGACGATCGTCAGCGACGAGGGGTACGGGAAGAACGAATATATCGAAACCGAACGTTCGTTGGTCGTCGTGACCGCGCCGGGACCCGGAAGCGGAAAGATGGCTACTTGCCTTTCTCAACTTTACCACGAGCATAAACGGGGAATTCGCGCCGGTTATGCAAAATACGAAACCTTTCCGATTTGGAATTTGCCTCTCCGTCACCCGGTAAATATCGCGTACGAGGCTGCGACGGCGGATTTGAACGACGTCAACATGATCGATCCGTTCCATCTCGAAACGTACGGGATAACGACCGTCAATTATAATCGCGACGTGGAGATTTTTCCCGTTCTCGATACCATGTTTCAATCGATTTTGGGATATTCTCCCTATCATTCGCCGACGGATATGGGCGTCAATATGGCAGGGTATTGTATCGTGGACGACGACGTGTGCCGTCGCGCTTCCGAACAAGAGGTCATTCGCCGCTATTATACGGCGCAGTGCGGTGCGGCAACGGGAACGGTTTCCAAAGAAGAAGTGGGGAAAATCGAACTTTTGTTAAAGCAACTGGGACTTGATCCGCAGAGTCGTCCCGTTGTATTGCCTGCTTTGAAAAAAGCGGAAGAAACGGGTGCTCCGGCGGTGGCGATTCAGTTAAACGACGGTCGCATCGTGACCGGCAAAACGGGCGAATTTTTGGGTGCAAGCGCGTCCGCGCTTTTGAATGCCTTAAAAATGCTTGCCGGAATCGACGATCGGGAACAGTTGATCGCTCCGTTGTTTATCGAGCCGGTGCAGGCGTTGAAAGTGAATTTTATGGGAAGTCGCAATCCGCGGCTGCATACGGACGAAACTTTGATGGCGCTTTCGATCTGCGCCGTCAATAATCCGAATGCAAAGCGCGCGCTCGATCGGCTTTCGGATTTGAACGGTTGCGAACTCCATTCCAGCGTGATTTTGTCCGCAATCGACCAAAAGACGTTGAAAAAACTCGGAATGAACCTCACGTTCGAGCCGCGTCACCAAACGAAAAAATTATATTATAATTAAGGGAAGTTCGTTTTTTATAAAAACTTTTAATTTTTTTATGAAATTACGAGATAAATATTGACAAAAAGCGAATTTCAAGGTACAATTATATCGAATAGGCTGAAAAGGAGAAGTTTTTATGGAAACGTATTTGTTGATTTTTACGTGTTTGATGGCTGCGATTATGTTGATTGCGGTCGGAAATTTTGTTCTTGAAGTCATTAAGGCAAAGAAGGAGTACGCAAGTATTGCTCCCCGTGCGAAAGAAACGAAAGAAGAATCCGCATGTCTTTGCGACGAATGTGCCGTCGCTTCCGATTGTGCAGTCGAGGTTACAAGCGTTGCTTGCGATCCCGTAAAAACGGAGGAAGAGCCTATTGTCGAACCTGTTCCGACGGTGGAGATCAACGAAAATACGGTTGTATTCGCAAAGGGCGGAAAGGCAGGGTATGCCGATCAGTTAAAGGATCTTCCTGCCGATCAAAAAGAACTTTACAAGCAATTAAAAGAGCATATTGCTACGTTCGGAGATACGAAAGAGGTTGTTGCCAATAAATATGAAACGGTCAACTACAAGGGAAGAAACCTTTTGGTTCGGATTCAGATTAGAAAGGCTCAGATGTTATTGAAATTCGAACTTCCGAACGAGCAGTTGAACGCTTACGCGAAAAACAGCAACGATAAGTTTATTAAGGAAAAGTTGTTTGAGATCAGAGTTAGCGACGAGGCATCCTTAAATACCGCGTTAAAGGTAACGGATATTGCGCGTGCGCGTATCGATACGGAAATCGAGAAAAAGAAAGAAGAGCGTCGCGCCAGAAGAAGAGCCGCAGCCGAAAAGAAAGAAGCATAACGAACGTCGTTTAGAGAAGAAGCCGCGCAAGGATTTTGCGCGGCTTCTTGTATGACGTTTTTAAAACCGATAAACAAAAAAATGTACGTCTAATAATCTATTAGGCGTACATTTTTTCTATTATTATAGTA
>CAYRPB010000102.1:0-4885 GCA_964426105.1 uncultured Clostridia bacterium
TCATAGTCCGCCGTCGTTTTCAGCGAACCGCACTCGCGCGCGTTGACGTGCCCGAAATCCACCGTCGGGATAAAAAAAGGTGCGACCCGACAGAACGCGGCAACTTCTTCCACCGTTCCGATCTGCCCTCTTTTCCCCATCGTTTCGGGGCAGAACAAAAGATCGTCCAAACCCTCGTCCGCAATACGTTCGGCAAGCGTTTGCATGCGCGAAAGCGTCAATTCGACCGCCGCGTCACGCGTCATTTTTCCCTGCGAAGCAGGGTGAAACACGCACCGTTTGCCGCCCATCAACTTCAACATACGAGCGGACGATAAGATATATTCAAAGGATTTTTCGGCGGATTCCGTTTCCGGATTCGCCAAATTAATAAAATAAGGCGCATGCACGCTGATTTCCACCCCGGCGGAAGCAAACGCTTCACCGATGGAAAGAGCCTTTTCCGCGGAAAGGCGCACGCCCTGCCCGAATGAATATTCAAAGCAATCCAGCCCTCGATTCTTCACCCAAAGGGCGGCTTCCTCCGTCGATTTGTATCCTTCTTCGTAAAACGACTGTGCGTTTCCGCTCGGTCCGAATTGTATCATCTGATCGCCTCGATATCTTTTTTTAATTGTGCGGCAAGTGCAGCCGCGTTGTCAAAACGGACGATATCTCGCAAGAAATCATCCAAATATAACGTCACTTCTCTTCCGTAAAGGTCGCCCGAAAAGCCGTCGATATGCGCTTCCGCAAGCGTTTCGCTAAGTCCGAACGTCGGGCGCGCGCCGTAATTGACGATCGCGCGATAAAAAACTCCGTCGATCAAAATATGCCCGGTATAAACCGCGTTTTTCAGTTTCGCTTTTTCGGGCGCGATTTTCAAATTGATCGTTGGAAAGCCGATGGAGCGACCGACTTTTCGATCCTCGAACACAACGCCTTGAACGGAGTACGGCTCTACCAAAAAACGATTCGCATCCGCAACCTTTCCTTCCGCAAGCAACCGACGAATCTCGGACGTGGAAATGCGTACGCCGTCCACCGTCACGTCGTCTAAAACGGAAACCGTCTTCCCCGTTTCTTCCGCATAGAGGGAAAGCGTTTCCGCCGTCCCGACCGCCCCTTTTCCGAAGCGAAAATCCTTGCCGCACACGTATCCGACGATTTTGCACCGATCGTCCAGCCAATGCAGGAACTCCTCGGGCGACTGTGCGAGAAATTCCGCCGTACCCTCTCCGACGACGATTTTCCGAACGCCCGTCTCGCGAATCCGTTCGATCCGCTCGTCCAGAGTCAAGACCGTCCCTGTCGCAGATCGAAATACCGAAGCCGGATTCCGATCGAACGTAAACACCGCCGCTTCCGCGCCGCACTCCGAAGCAAGTTCTTGCGCACGTGCGATCAACGCTCTGTGCCCGATATGCAGACAATCGAAATAACCAAGTGCCAAAATCACCGAATCGACTTGATTTTCTTTCGTTTTTTTCTCGTTCATTCTTTTACGTAAGTTCTGATTTTTATTTGATGCGCGCAACATTCCGCAATTCCCAAAAACTCCTCGCCGTAAGCGCGATAAAACCCGTCCGCGCCCTCCCATTCGGTCGGAACGCCGTTCAAAAGTTTTCGCCGTACCCGTTCGGAAAGAACGATTTTCGGAAAACTCACGACTTCGTCCGTCGGAGTTAACAACAAGCGAACGTCCGAGCAATCCATCCATTCGTCCAAAGTGACGGACGTTTCCTTACGAAACATTCCGGCTTCCGTGCGTTCCAACGCGGACATATGAGCAAACGTGCCCGCCGCCTCGCCCAAATCGCGTGCCAAGGAACGAATATACGTCCCCCCTTTACAGCGAACGAGAAAGCGAAAACGCCGCTCGTCCGTCTGTTCCAACAAGCGATAATCGGTTACGGTCACCTCTTTCGAAGGAAGTTCAAACGCCACGCCTTTCCGTGCCAAATCGTAACTTCTTCTGCCGCCGACATTCTTCGCGGAATATAAAGGCGGCACTTGCGCAATCGTCCCGATAAAACGGGGCAACAACGACCGAATCTCCGATTCGCTCGGACAAACGTCCGACGTGCGCAACACCGTTCCCGTGGAGTCTAACGTGTCCGTTTCCTCACCGAACGTAAATTCAGCAACGTACTCCTTTTCTTTATCCAACAAATAATCGAACAGACGGTTCGCCTTGGATAACCCGATCGGCAACACGCCGGACGCCATCGGATCTAACGTTCCCATGTGTCCGCACTTTTCTCCCGTCTTTTTTTTCACCAACCGAACCGCCAACGCACTGGACATATCCGATGGTTTATATAGATTAATAAATCCGTTCATTCCTCTAAATGCTGTGAAACGGCGTAAACCAAACGGTCTACAACGTCCTCGTAATAGCCGTGAATCATACATCCGCTCGCCAAAACGTGTCCGCCGCCACCGAACACTTGCGCAACCGCGTTGACGTCCGCTTTTTTTGAACGAAAACTGATCTTAAACGTCTTCGGCGCGGCTTCCATCATGCAAATACCGACCTCAACAGAATCGACGCCCATCAAAAAGTCGATAAAGCCTTCCGTTTCGTCCTTTTTCGCGCCCGTTTCCGCAAAATCTTTCAGCGTAATCGTGGCGATCGCCAGACGGTCGTCCAAAAACCAGCGAATATGCGACATCACCGATCCGAACAGTTTTGCGCGCGTCTTGCTTTGCCTTTTAAACATTTGATACGCGATTTCGCTCGGTTCTGCCCCCGCACCAACCAAAACAGCCGCCGTCGCAAGCGCGTGTTCGCTCACGTTTTTGTGATTGAAATTTCCCGTATCCGTCGCAATCCCCAAATAAAGCGCGTTCGCGATCTCAGAGATCGGAGAAACGCCTAATTCTTTTAAAAGTTCGTATACGTTTTCGCAATTGGCGGCTTCGTCCGCCATATAATTGTACTTCGCGTAACGCGTATTGGAAATATGATGATCGATATTGACCGTTACTTTTTGTCTGAGAAACAACGCCTCGTTATCCCCCAACCGCGCAGAATCCGCGCAATCGAGCGCGATGAAAACGTCGTATTGTTCCTGCGGCGTTTTCTTAAACTCGCCCGAAACAGGGAGAAAGGAAAAGCGCGACGGAAGATCATCCGAACAAAAAAGATCCACAGTCTTCCCGATCTCGCGCAACGCAAGGCAAAGCGCCGCCGCCGAACCCAGCGTATCTCCGTCCGGTCGCATATGCGAAAAGAGCGCGAAACGCTCGTGCCGAAGAAGAATCTTTGCGATTTCACGCAACGTTTCCATTCCGTCAATCCTCCGTACGGACTGATTTTAAGAGTTTGTTGATATGATCGCTGTACTCCATGGAATCGTCCTCGACAAAATGCAACTCGGGCACGGTTCTCACGTTGGAAACCTTTGCCAATTCATGACGGATCTGCTTTGCGGAAGCCGCAATCTCGTAGAACGTGCGTTTTTTCGCTTCCTCGTTTCCCGAATAGACGGAAACATATACTTTTGCGTGGGAAAGGTCTTTTGCAACGTCCACGCGCAAAATAGAAAACATCTCCGTAATCAGCGGATTTTTCAGTCTTTTCGTAATAATATCGTAAATATCGCGCCGGTACTCGCCGCCCAAGCGCTCCGTTCTCGTTCCTCTCATTGCAACGTTCTCCTTTCCGCATAAGCGGTGAAAAGCGGACAACGTCCGCTTTTTTTCGTTAGTTTTTAATTTCTTCGATAACGTAACATTCGATGAAATCGCCGATGTTGATATCGTTGAATTTTTCAATGGAAATACCGCATTCAAAGCCCTGCGCGACCTCTTTCACGTCGTCCTTAAAGCGTTTTAACTGCAAGACGTTGCCCTCGCAGATCATCACGTCGTCGCGGTAAATACGCAATTTGCCGTTGCGGACGATCTTGCCCTCTGCGACGTAGCAACCGGCAACCATGCCGACGCCCGTAATCTTGAAGGTGTTGCGAACCTCTGCTTTTCCCATATAAGTTTCTTTGTATTTGGGCGCGAGCATTCCCTTTAAGGCGCGCTCCACGTCCTCGATCGCCTCGTAAATGACGCGATACAATTTAATATCAACGCCGCTCCGTTCCGCAACCGTCTTGGCATTGGAATCCGGGCGAACGTTAAACCCGATGATGATCGCGTTAGAAGAATCCGCAAGCATGATATCCGTTTCGTTGATCGCGCCTGCCGCCGCGTGTATCACGTTGACGCGCGCTTCCTCGTTGGAAAGTTTCTCCAAACTCGCCTTGACCGCCTCGACAGAACCTTGAACGTCCGCCTTGACGATGATGTTGAGTCCCTTGACCTGTCCTTCCGCAATCTTATTGAATACGTCGTCCAACGTGACCTTGGCAGATTCCTTCATGCGGTCGAATTTTTCTTTATTCTTACGTTCTTCCGCGACTAACTTGGTAAGTTTCTCTTGCTCGACGGCAAACAGCGTGTCGCCTGCGTTCGGAACATCGTCCAAGCCCATAATGGAAACGGGGGTGGACGGTCCTGCGGAAGTGATTCTCCGTCCCTTGTCGTCCGTCATCGCGCGAACCTTTCCGATTACCGTGCCGACGACGATGGAATCGGAAACCTTTAACGTTCCGTTCTGAATCAAAATGGTAGCGACCGGGCCTCTGGACTGATCCAACTTCGCCTCGATCACAACGCCCTTTGCCTTACGCTCGGGATTCGCCTTTAACTCTTTCATCTCCGCAATCAAGTTGATCGACTCTAAAAGATTGTCGATCCCCTCGCCCGTTTTCGCGGATATGGGGCAAACCATGATATCGCCGCCCCATTCCTCGGGAAGAAGATCGTGTTCGGTCAATTGCGTTTTTACGCGTTCCAAATTCGCTTCCGGCTTATCGATCTTATTCGCCGCAACGATAACGGATACGCC
>CAYRPB010000103.1:0-4847 GCA_964426105.1 uncultured Clostridia bacterium
CGGCGTAATGGAAACTGTCGGTTTTTCGAAAAATCGTAACGTTAAAAAATCAAAGCAAAATCCGATTCGGGAGATCTTCTCGGATCGGATTTTTTTACTCAAAGGAAAAATCCACCGACTATGTCGGTGTTGTCAAAAAAACTTTAGGTTCAAGCATAGTAAAGTCTATACTGCGTCTATACTGCGAATTATGAGGCGGCGGTTGATAGAGTGGTTTTTGATAAAACGAAAAAAGTCGTTCGGGGAATTAAAGTAAACCGTCGGTGGGGAGAACGTTGTCGATCTTCCCGTTTTTTAGGGTTACGTCGAAATATTTCGCGTAATATTTGTTCGGCGGATCGTCCCGATACAGTAAGCCGACGCCTTTTTTTTCTAATTCGCGCGGCGGTGGAAAAATACCGACGAAATCGCCGAGAAAGGGTCTGAGTTTTTCTTTGTTCGTTGCCATTTCCGCGGTGAGATAGCGTTCGACTTCGCCGTCTGCGAAAACGCTTTCAAAAAAGGCGTACGGGAGCAGTCGTTCGGGAAGAGTGCGCGCCGAAAAGGCTTCGGAAAGCGTGGTTTCTTTTGCCTCTGCGCATAAAAGTCCGTCGCGAACGGCGTATTCTGTTTTTTGGACGTGCTTTGCCATATCCTTGTGGCGAACGGTTACGGAAAAACGGTCGTCTTTTAACTCGTAATCGTCCGCTCTTCCGAAAAAGACGCGCGCGATATCGGGCGTTGTGCGGTAGACGGCGAGATAATGCTCTCTGCCTCTTAAAAGAACGGCGATCGTGTTTTTTTCTTGTGTGATTTCCGCACCGTCGGCGGCAAGAGGAAGGGCTTCCGCTAAAAAATCTTCTCGCGTTTCCAACGAGATTTTTAAGCCGTTTTCGCGATAGAGGGTGACGATCGCGTTTCCGAATCGTTTTTGCGCCAAAACGGAAAACTCCGCTTTCGGCGGTTCTGAAAAACGCAAAAACCACGCGCCGCCTAGGTCGGCGATCCGAACGTGTTCGGGCGGTCGTGCGAAAAATTCCTCGCACAAAAGAGAGTAAACGGGATAACTGCCGTCCAACGGACACAGTTCGATCAACGGTTTTTCTTCGAGGGAAAGCCGAATCGTGTGCTCGTCGCGGCGAACGCCGTCCGCCTTGACGGTAAACGGTTTATCGTATGAAAAATAGAAAAGCATGAATCCGTTCCTTTTTTCGATCTTCTCTTAAATTTATGCCGACGGCGAAGCGAAAATGATTTTATCGGGTATGAAAGGACGTTTATTTGTCAACAAATAGAGTAATGAAAGGACTGCGAGAGCAGATCGGAGGCTATTATGGAAAAGAAAAACGAAAAACGCGCCCGAGCATTGGCGGACGCCGTACGAAAGGGAAAAGAAGACGGAAAGACGCTTACGGAGATTTTTGAGGAATACGGCGCACAAAACGGCTTGGCGAGCGGAAGCGTGCGAAACGCCTATTATGAATTGGTAAAAAAGAGCCGCAACGAGGCGTTTTCTGCGAAATATTTGAACGGAGAACGATTGACCGCGCAAGAAGTGCGTTTATTCGGGGAAGAGGAAGAGCGTACTCTCGTCAAAACGATCTTATTGGGCAAACGGGACGGGCGGTCTGCGCGCAGCGTGATTTTCGACCTTGCCGGGGGAGATCGGAAACTTGCGCTGCGGTTTCAGAACAAGTATCGGAACGTTTTGCGGGCAAAGCCCGTTTTGATTCATTCCTTGGTGGAGGAGATACGCGCGGAAAGCGGAGCGGCTTTCGATCCTCTTCTCGATTCTTCGCCGCGTTTTCGCGGAACGCAATTAAAGCGGTTGCAATCGGAGATCAACGCGTTGGTGGAGCGAATTTCGGACGGCGTTCGCGCGGAAAACGAGCGGCTGAAGGCGCGCGTCAGGACGTTGGAAGTCGAAAACGCGGAACTTACCGCCGCGCTTTCCGCCGGTGGAAAAACGGCGGATTATTTTAAAAACAAGGGCGAAAAAAACGTCTTGAACTGATTTTGGGGAATAACGGGGTAAAATCGCTTTTCAATTTTTTTCCTTTGGTGTAAAATAACCTCATCAAAAAACAGGAGGAAAAAATTTGGATTTATTTCAAAAATGCAGTACGTTGGAAAACGTTCGTCAGGCAAAGGAATGGGGACTTTATCCTTATTTCCACCGTTTGGAGTCCGGTCAGGATACCGAAGTCGTAATGGAGGGGAAAGACATCATAATGATCGGCTCTAACAACTATTTGGGATTGACTTCGCACCCCGAGGTGATTGCTGCCGGCGCGGACGCGCTTGCGCGATACGGATCGGGTTGTTCGGGCAGT
This sequence comes from uncultured Clostridia bacterium, assembly GCA_964426105.1. GTDB lineage: Bacteria > Bacillota > Clostridia > Christensenellales > Borkfalkiaceae > UMGS621. Next base: position 2,313 of record CAYRPB010000103.1, read on the forward strand.
CGGTTTTTGAACGGGACGTTGACCGCGCACGTTGCGCTCGAAGAAGAACTTGCCGCCTTTTTGCAAAAAGAGGATGCGGTTACTTTTTCGACGGGGTTTCAATCCAACCTTGGAATTATCAGCGCGCTCGTCGGCAGAAACGATTATATTTTGTGCGACAAGGAAAATCACGCGAGCATTTACGACGCTTGTCGTTTGAGTTACGGAAAAATGGTGCGTTATCGCCATTCGGATATGGAGGATTTGGAGAATAAATTAAAGGAGATCGACGCCGCGCATGCAGGGATTTTAATCGTTACCGACGGAGTGTTCAGTATGAGCGGAGAAATTTGCAAGTTGCCCGAAATCGTCGCGCTTGCGCGAAAGTACGGAGCGCGCGTCATGGTGGACGACGCGCACGGTTTGGGCGTGCTGGGCGAGCACGGCAGAGGAACGGCGGAATATTTCGGGTTGGAAGAGGAAACCGATCTTTATATGGGGACGTTTTCAAAGTCGCTCGCAAGTCTCGGCGGATATCTCGTCGCGAAAAAAGAAGTGTGCGAATACGTTCGGCATACGTCGCGTCCCTTTATTTTCAGTGCGTCGATAACGCCGGCATCCGTCGCTTGCGCGCGTGCCGCGCTCGCAATCTTAAAAAGAGAACCCGAACGGGTGAAGAATCTCGCGGCGATTGCCGACTATATGCGCGAGGGATTGAAGGCGCGCGGCGTTCCTTTAATCGAGAGCGTCACGCCCATTATCCCGATTTACACGTACGACGATAAAAAGACTTTTCTCGCGTGTAAGTTGTTATTCGATCGCGGCGTTTACGTTAATCCGGTCGTGTCGCCGGCGACGCCGATCGGGCAGAGTTTGCTCAGAACGAGTTACACCGCGACGCATACTCGCGAGCAGATGGATCGGGCTATGACGGCGATCGCGGAAGTTCTTTCCGTCGTAAAGGACGCGGAATAAACTCCGCTTTCGGCGGCGGTGCGTTCCTAAAAACAAATCGATAAAAAAAGAACGGCGGATGAAAAAATCTGCCGTTTTTTTCTTGACAGCAAGCGGAAATCGCGCTACAATATAATTGCAAGTAAAAAGGTTGCAATTAGGAAATAATATGAAGCTTTCGTCAAAGGCTCATTACGGGCTGAATGCCTGTTATAAGCTGGCACAACTTTATCCGGACGGCAAGGCGTCCGCGCGCGAATTGGAAGAAACGTTATCCGTTTCGGGGAAATACTTGGAGCAGATGATGCGGCTTTTGTCCGTGCGCGATATCGTAAAGGCGCAACGCGGTGCGGCAGGGGGCTATTCGCTCGTTCGTCCGCCCGAAGCGATTACGGTGGGCGAAGTTGTGCGCGCATTGGAAGACGACATGGATTTTATCCATTGCGCGACGAGGGAATCGCCTTGTAAGAAATGCGCTTCCGCGGCGGTTTGGCAAAGGCTTTATCGGGAAATCAATCAGGTTTTAGACAGCATGACGTTGGCGGACATGCTGAAAGGAGACGTATGAAACAGCCGATTTATTTAGATCATGCGGCGACGACGCCGCTCGATCCTGCGGTTTTGGAAAAGATGACGCCGTATTTGACCGAGGTTTACGGCAACGCGAACAGTCAGCATATGTTCGGGCGAGCGGCGGATAAGGGCGTAGACGCGGCTCGCGATACGATCGCTTTGTTGATCGGCGCAAAGCCGTCCGAAATTTATTTCACTTCTGGCGGTACGGAAGCGGATAATTGGGCGTTGCGCGGCATCATGTTTGCGCAGCGAGAGAAAAAGCATTTCGTAATCAGCGCGATCGAGCATGCCGCGATGTTGGAAACCGCAAAGGCACTCGCGAAGTTGGGTTTCGAGTATTCGATTGCGAAGGTGGATCAAGACGGACTCGTGGATCTCGATTATTTGAAATCCATCGTACGAGAAGATACCGCGCTGGTGGGCGTGATGACTGCAAACAACGAGGTCGGTACGATTCAGCCGATTCGGAAAATCGCCGCGATCGCGCACGAAAAGGGCGCGTTGATGTTCACGGACGCCGTGCAGGCGGCAGGCGTGCTCGATTTGAACGTGAAGGAGTTGGGCGTCGATCTTATGTCCGCTTCTTCCCATAAAATTTACGGACCGAAAGGCGTCGGTATGCTGTACGTCCGTAACGGCGTGCGCATTGAAAATCTCGTTACGGGCGGTCATCAAGAGCGGACGCGGCGAGGCGGAACGACGAACGTTCCGGGCGTCGTCGGTTTTGCAGAGGCGTTTCGGCTTGCAGTGGCGAACAGAGAGACGAACAACGCGCACGTTACGGCGTTGAGAGATCGCTTTATCGATCGCGTTTTGGCGGAAGTTCCAGACGTAAAGTTGAACGGTCATCGCACGGAGCGGTTACCTGCGAATGCGGATTTTTCTTTCCGTTATATCGAAGGGGAGTCCGTGCTGTTTAGTTTAGATCTTGCGGGGATCGCCGTTTCCAGCGGATCGGCTTGTTCGTCCGGATCGCTTGAACCGTCACACGTTTTGACGGCCTTGGGAGTTCCTGTAGAAATGATT
>CAYRPB010000104.1:0-4681 GCA_964426105.1 uncultured Clostridia bacterium
ACGACCTGCCGGGTATGAACCGGCCGCTATAACCAACTAAGCTACGCCGCCATTCCATATGCAACGCAATACAATTACAATTGCTAAAATATTATACCGAAAAGAAATGTGTTTGTCAACTTTATTTCCCTTGTTTTTTTCATTCTTTGAAAAAATTTTTTTAAGTTTCTCTCCTAGCAGAAAAACAAGCCGTCCTTTTTTGCAAAAAAATACTCCTTTCGTTCCTTTACCGATCCTTTTCCTCCGACGAAGCGGATACGCGATCGATAAAATCGAAAATCGCTTCGCGCGCGCGAACGCCGTCTTTATCGTTCAGATACTCGTGGCGCGTTCCTTCCAGCAACACACACGAAACGTCCTTACAACCGAGCGAACGGTACATTTCTTCCAACTTTTTCACGCCCTTTCCCATTTTCCCGACAGGATCGTCCGTTCCGGACAAAAGAAGAATCGGAAGATTTCTGTCAATGCCGTCCAAACTTTTCTTTTTATAAATGCGCTTTAAACCGCCGAAAAAACTGCGATAAAAATTATAACTGCAAACAAACGAACAATGTTCGTCCGCTTGATAACGCGCGACTTCTTCGGAAAGCGTGCTGATAAAACTGCCTCCTAACTTCTTTTCGTAGGCGTCGAAAGTCATTTTTTTAATAAACAACGCAGGACTCTTCTCTCCGCGAAAAGCACAACCCGTTCGCGCAAAGAACGATCCGATTCGAACGGACGGATCGTTCATCATGCAACTTCCGCCGATCACCGTGCCGGACAAATACGCGCCGTACCGCTCGATATATCCTTGCGTTAAAAACGAGCCGTAACTGTGTCCGAACAAAACGAGCGGAAGCGCCGGATAATCCGCCTTATATTTTTTAGAAAGTTCCGCGAGATCCTTTAACGTATCCTCGTACATATCGCCGGGCGCGTAACCGAGCGTTTCCCGATCGGTTTCTCCGTGTCCGCGATGGTCGTCTGCAAACACAAAATATCCCCGTTCCGCCAATGCCGAAGCAAACGCGTCGTATCTGCCGACGTGTTCCGCCATGCCGTGCGAAATCTGCACCATGCCGCGAAAAGAGCCCTCGTTTCTCCATTCCGCGACACTGAGCATCTTCCCGTCGTGGGTTGCAAATTCATATCTTCTCATAAGCACCTCTTGATCGCCTTTAAGTATCCGTTGTACAGCGTTTCAAATTTTTCCCGATCCGCAGACGGCTCGAAAATCCGATCGACAACGCGCAGTTGCTCCGTCTCCTCCGCCTCTAATAAGCCAAGCGCGATCGCGCAGAGATAAGTCGCCCCGAGCGCAGTGCTTTCCCGTTCTTTCGGTCGGTTGATCGCCACGTTCAAAACGTCCGCTTGAAATTGCATTAAAAAATCGTTGGCGGAAGCACCGCCGTCGCAACGCAGTTCGGTCAGTTTTACGCCGCTGTCCCGTTCCATCAACAACGCGAGATCCTTTGCTGCATACGCCATGCTTTCCAAGACCGCGCGCGTAATGTGATATTTGTTCGTTCCTCTGGAAATTCCGGTAATCAATCCGCGCGCGTCCGAATTCCAATACGGCGCGCCCAGCCCGGTAAATGCCGGAATCACGTAAACGCCGCCCGTATCGGGCACTTTTAACGCCAACGCTTCACTCTCGCGACTATGTCGGAAGAATCGAAGTTCGTCCCTAAGCCATTGCACCGCGCTTCCTGCGTTAAAAACGCTTCCCTCCAAGGCGTAATGCACCTCTTTCCCGAGCGAGAAGCCGATCGTCGAAAGCATACCGACGCTGGATTTTGCCCGTACCGTTCCCGTTGAAAAGAGCATGAACATACCCGTTCCGTACGTAATTTTCCCCCTCCCCGCGACGATACAACTTTGACCGAACAACGCCGCCTGTTGATCTCCGGCAACGCCTGCAAGTGGATAATCCCGTCCGCCGTAGCGAAAATACCCGACGACTTCCGTACAAGACACGGGCGTGGGAAGAATTTCCTCGGGAATCCCGAAATACGCGAGAAGCGACTCGTCCCAACAAAGACGATCGACATCGAAAAGCATCGTACGGGAAGCGTTGGTGTAATCGGTCACGAAAGCGCGTCCTTCGGTCAATTTAAAAATCAAGTATGCGTCAATCGTCCCGACACACAAATTTCCCTCTTGCAAAAGCCGTTGCGCAACGACGTTATGATCTAAAAGCCATTTGATTTTACTCGCCGAAAAATAAGCGTCCGTTTTTAATCCCGTTTTCGCGGCGATCTCGCGCGCGATCTCGGACGGAACGGCGGCGCAAAAATCGCTCGTTCTGCGACACTGCCACACGATTGCGTTCCCGACGGGGTGACCGCTTCGCCGATCCCACGCGACGACGGTTTCCCGTTGATTGGTAATACCGATCCCGGCAATCTCTTCGGGCGAAGGGCATAATTCAATCAACTCGATCAAATTCGCCAAGGTATTCGCATAAATTTCACTCGCATTCTGCTCTACCCACGCAGGCTCTGGATAAATTTGCCGAATCGGCTTATTCAAACTGTCCGTAAACGCTTTCTTTTTCAGGTCGTACAGCATTGCCCGTGTAGAAGTCGTTCCTTCGTCGATTGCAATAATATAACGCATATAATCCCCTTTTCTGTTTTTTATTGTACTACAAACCGCCGCCGATTTTCAAGAAAATAATCAAAAAAGATTGCCGATTTTCCGTAAAAAGAAAAAAATTCGACGAAATCGACCGCCGAATTTCAAACCGCTTCCCGTTTCTCAACGAAAAGCATCCTGTATAAAACTCACGACAAGCATGAGCGTCTATAATCCGCCTTATTCGACCGCTACGTTTTCAATACGAAGTTCGCTCACGTATTCCGACTCTATACACACGGTAAAAAGCGCATTCTCTTCCGCAATTTCGTTCGCAATCCGCGCAACGTCCGCAGAGCCGACCTTTACGTCGTTGACGTATACGGTTATAGTAACGGTTGTTTGATTTTTTATTTTAACACTGAGTCCGATCGTCGCGCCGCCCTCTTGGTTAAAAACGTCGTGCGATCTGCTGTTCATCTCGATTCTCGGAGAATATTCCGCATATTGATCCTTTAATACCGACGCCCTGAACAAATCGCCGCGAAATCTCACGCCGTAACTCCCGATCATAAAATACACGCTGCCGTAATTGATTTCGGTTAACGCAGAGATTTTCAATTCCGCAATCGCCCCCTCATACCCGATCGCCGTTCTGCCCGTAACGGAAAGATTACTCTCGTTTAGCGTTATGCTTCCGTTCCCCTCGGATAACGCGGAAACATGCGTCTGTCCGTCGTATTCAAAGGAAAACGAATACGATTGTCCGTCGATGATTACGCTGCCGTCTACCGTTCCGTCCCGCAAGCCGTTCGGTATGTCCGTTTTTGCGATAACGATTTTATTTCCCTGCACGGCAAACGGAATTTCCGTATCGGCAATTATTACCTGATCGATTTTCCCGATATTTTCGGCCTTTCCGATCGTTATTATCAACTCCGAGTCCTTTTGACTTACGAACTTCTCCTGCGCCGTTACCGTCGGTCGGCACGGCTTTCCGAGCATAATCGCCTTGATATTATAGATTTCGTCTTCCGTAACGCCGATGGCCTTCATGTAAGTTTCCGTCTTTTCGGCAAGCGTTTTCCCCTTATACAGTTTAAGTTTTTCCAAAAACAATCCGAAATCGTACACCGTTCCTTGGGAATTCCGCTCGCCGTATATAGAAAACGTGGTAAACTCATAGTCCTGTATCAACGCGGTTTCGCCCACGCCGAGCAAAGCGTTAATCAAAAAAGAAACCGTACCGGTTCTGTCCGCGCCGCCCGTGCAATGCAAATAAATCGGATACTTCGACTCGTCCGCCAAGGCGGAAAATACTTTTCTGTATCCGTTATAATCGGAAAAAGCAGACAAGTATCCGCCTATCCCGTAATATTCCAACGTTGCGCCGGGAATCGGACTTTGCTTCACCCCGAGATTTTCGACAGAGGTTCTCAAATCGAAATCCGTCTTGATTTGAAGCGTTTCGCTCATATATTTTTGTCCGTCTTCATTCAACGCTACGTAATGATAAGCGGGATCCGTACTGTCCGAAAGCGCGCCGCCGCGGAAAAGCAGTCCTTGCGCCGTCCGTTCTCCGCTCGCCGTAAGGTAGCCGCCGACGTCCCTCACATTATAGATTCCGCCGATTCTCATAACGCGAGGACCGATATCCGTCGTCGTAAAGGTCGATTCAGCACACTCTAACGTATCGCCGTCGTTCAATGCCGTTACACGCAAATAATACTTCGTCGCCTTTAAGAGATTGTAAACGGAAAGGGAATCTTGATTTCCATCCACGGTCACGGAAATCGATTCCGAAAAATCGTCGTTTACGGAATATTCTACTAAAAAAGAGTCTGCTGTTTCCAACGAATGTTTCCATTTGATCGAAACGGGAAAAAACGCGTCGGCCGAATCGCTCGTATAATCGTGTACGGCTGCGGAAGAACCTGCTTTCAAATAATTTACGACGTTTTCCAAATACGGCACGACCTCGCTCTCCGGAGAAAGAATTTCAATCTTCTTTTTCTTCGGCTCGGGAGTCGAATTGCTTGAACACGCGACGAAAAACGCCGTCGCAAAAAGACAACTACACATAATTGCTATCCATCGCTTCAACTTTTTCATTTTTCCT
>CAYRPB010000105.1:0-4649 GCA_964426105.1 uncultured Clostridia bacterium
TATACGGAAAAAGACGGCGAGGTCATTTTTAAGAAATATTCCCCAATGAGCGATTTGAGCGATTTTGCCGCGCAGCTCTGCGATGCAATCGGGAAAAATACAGGGCATATTGCCGCGGTTTGCGACCGCGACAGCATTATCGCCGTGGCAGGCGCGCCGCGCCGTGAGCTGATGGACAAACGCAATTCGCAGGAACTGGAACGCATGATGGAGGCACGCCGAATCTATCGGTATCAAGAGGGTGCGGAGACGGTTCGCGTCTGCGAGGGCGTGGAGCGGTATCATCTCGGCGTTGCCGCGCCGATTTTGTCCGAGGGCGATTTGATGGGCTGCGTCATGCTCCTGCTGGAAAACGGCAGTGCGCCGCTCGGTGAGGCCGAGCAAAAGCTGGTGCAGACCGTGGCGGGCTTTTTGGGTCGGCAAATGGAAAGTTAAAAAAAGACGCAGACAGTCATATGACTATGCACCCCAAAAGCGCCGACTTTTGGGGTGCATGTTGTGCTATGCAAAAGGCTTAAAATGTCAAGGCCTCCATTCGGTCGAAGGCTTCTTTCAGCTGCGCGGTATCCACCGTGCAGGCGATACGGAAATGGCCGCGTCCGGTGCTGCCGAAGACATCGCCGGAGGTGACAAGCACGTGCGCGCGGGAAAGCAGCGCGCTGCAAAATTCCGAGGCGCTGAGTCCCGTTTTTTGAATGGAGGGGAAAAGGTAAAATGTCCCCTTCGGCTTGACCAAATCGAGATAGGGGATACGGGCGGCGCGCTCGGCGGCATAGAGAACGCGCTCACGATAGGCGGAAATGTAGGTTTTTTTGATTTCCTCGCGCCGCGCAAGCGCGGCAATGGCGGCGCGCTGCGAGACAGACGGCGCGGAGTAGATCAGTGCGCCGTTTATGCGGTGCATTGCGTTTAGAATTTCGGGCTCGGCAATGGCAACGCCGACGCGCCAGCCGGTCATAAGATAGTTTTTTGAAAAACTGTTGAGCGTGATTGTCCGTTCGGCCATGTTTGCCAGCGTGCGCAGCGGGCAATAGTCGCCCTCAAACAGATAAGAGGTGTAGATTTCATCCGCTGCAACCAGCAAGTCGTATTCCTGCGCCACGCGCGCGAGCATTGCAAGCGTATCGCGCCCATAGGCCATGCCGGTCGGGTTGGTGGGGTTATTGAAAATGATACATTTTGTCCGCGGGGTAATGGCCGCGCGCAGTCGCGCCTCGCTGATTGCGTAATCCTCCTCGGCATATGTCGGGACCTCGACACAGACGCCGCCGGCCAGCTCGATTTGGCTGCGGTACATGGAAAAATAGGGCGAAAAAACCAAAACCTCATCCGACGGATCCAAAATCGCCAGCATGGTCAGCGCCATGCCGAGACAGCTTGAGGCCGTGACCAGCACGTGTTCGGCGGAAAGCGGCTGGGCGAAATCTTCTTCCCATGCGCGGCAGACAGCCGCGATCAGCTCGCGGTCGCCGTGTGGGTCACCGTAATGCGTATAGCCGCGCCGCGCGTCGCGAAATGCCGCGTCAATGATGGCGCCGTCGGTGATAAAATCCGTGTCCCCGATGCTCAGGTCAATGATGTCCCGATACTTTCCGAGCGCCTCGGTATCCAGCGTCAGGCCGCCGCTTTGCACCTGAAAGCGTTTTGCAAGATAATTGTGCTTCATTCGAAAACCTCCCGACACGTCTGCGCCGATTCGGCAGACCTGCGTATGCGGCACGTTGTTTGCGGCTATTATACCCAACCGCCGCGCCTTATGCAAGCGCAAATCGGCCGTGTGCATGGCCGAGAGCGCAAAATCGGATTTTTTTGCGCCGCCTGACGCAAAAATGTTTTCCTTTTATTATGAAGTATGTTATACTGGTCATAGTTTCTAAAACAGAGCATCAAATCAAACCAAATTTGATACGAAATTACGGAGGCGGGAGCTATGAGCGAAAACGCATATCGCGAATATCAAAACTGGCTTGCGCATGCAAGCGGAGACGTACTTACCGAGCTGAAAGCCATGGAGGGCAATGACGCACTGATTGAGCAGCGCTTCGGACACAAGCAGACCTTTGGCACGGCGGGTATCCGCAGCGTTATGGGCGCCGGCATCGCAAATCTCAATGACTATACCGTCCGTCAGGCCGCGCGCGGCCTCGGCGCGTATCTTGCTCGGGAGGCGGGCGAAAAAACGTGTGCCATCGGCTATGACTGCCGCCACAATTCGCGCCGCTATGCCGAAATCTGCGCGGCTGCACTGGCCGAGTCGGGCGTACATGTCTATGTCTATGATCGGCTGTGCCCCACGCCGATGCTTTCCTTTGCCGTGCGGCATCTGCATTGCAGTGCCGGCATCGTGATTTCGGCCAGCCACAACACAAAAGAGTATAACGGTCTGAAATGCTACGGCCCCGACGGCGGCCAGATGACCGAGATCCCCGCGGGGGAAGTATCTGCCGCAATCGACACCATCGACCTTTTCGCGCCGGAAAAGCTGAGCTTTGATGAGGCCGTGGAAGAGGGCCTGATCGAGGCAGTCCCCGCGCAGGTGTGGGAGGACTATTATGCCCGTATCAGCCGCGAGGCAATCAGCCCCGAAACCGTGGCACAGGCAAAGCTGCGCGTGGTCTATTCGCCGCTGTGCGGCGCGGGCGGCGAGCCGGTGCGCGAGATTCTGCACCGCCTCGGTGCGGAGGTCTACGTCCCCGCCTCACAGGAAAAGCCGTCGGGCGATTTTGAAACCTGCCCCAACCCCAACCCCGAAAACGACAAGGCATTTGACGAAAACTACCGTCTGGCCGCCGAGGTAAAGCCCGATTTGATTCTGGCGACCGACCCCGACTCAGACCGTATCGCGGCGGCAATTCCGCTGCCAAACGGCGGCTTCCGCAAATTCTCGGGCAACGAGATGGGCTGTATGCTGCTGGACTATTTGCTCACGGGCATGAAAAAATCAGGCAAGCTCCCCAAGTCGCCGGTTGCCGTAAAGAGCATTGTCTCGACCCCGCTGGCCGACCGTATTGCCGCCGCGCACGGTTGCACAATGCGCACCGTTCTGACCGGATTTAAGTACATCGGCGGTGTAATTCTCGAGCTTGAGGAGGCGGGGCGCTCGGAGGACTACGTGCTCGGCTTTGAAGAGAGCTGCGGATACCTCAAGGGTAATTACGCCCGCGACAAGGACGCCGTGATTGCCGCAATGCTGATTTGCGAAATGGCTGCCGCCTATAAGCTGAACGGCCGCACGCTCGGCGATGTCATGGACGGACTGTATGCCGAATACGGCTTCTTTGCAACGGGACTGCAAAATATCCTCTTTACCTCCGACGCGCAAAAGGCGCACTGCATGGAGCTGATGGAGCAGCTGCGCCGCCTGCCGCCGAAGGAAATTGCGGGCTTTGCCGTCACATCGGTTTCCGACTTCCGCGCCGGCTTTACGACGAGCTGCGCGGACGGTACGCAGACGCCGACCGGTCTGCCGAAAGAAAACATGGTCGTTTTGACGCTGGGCGAGAACGGGCGCGTGATTCTGCGCCCCTCGGGAACCGAGCCGAAGATCAAATTCTATTACACCGCCTGCGCCGACAATATGGCGCGCGCAGAGGAAATGATTGCGGAAATGACAGCCGCAATGAGCGCAATGCTCTGAGCCCAAACAAAACCCGCGTCGGCAGAACAACCGACGCGGGTATATCGACTCTGCGCGTTTGAGACTCGCGCAAAAATCGAAAGGAAGTCACAGATATGAAACAAAATGAGCCGGTACTTGTCATCATGGCAGCCGGAATGGGCAGCCGATTCGGCGGGCTGAAGCAGATGACGCCGGTGGACGATGCGGGCGATTTTATTATTGATTATTCGCTGTATGACGCATGGCGCGCAGGTTTTCGCCGCGTGGCGTTTGTCATAAAAGCCGAGATGGAGGAGGCGTTCCGCGAAAAAATCGGCAAACGTATCGAGCCGTTTTTCCGTGTGGACTATGTACACCAGTCCTTTGACTGCGTCCCCGCGGGGACGAGCGTTTCGGCAGAGCGCACCCGCCCGCTCGGCACGGCGCACGCCGTTGCCTGCTGCCGCGATGTGATTGACGGCCCCTTTGCCGTGATCAACGCGGATGATTTCTACGGCCGAAGCGCCTATGAGGCGATCTATCGTTTTTTGACGGAAAACACGGACGAAGCCCGCTATGCTATGGTCGGCTATCGGCTGCGCAATACCGTGACGGAAAACGGCTCGGTTGCGCGCGGTGTGTGCCGAATCGAAAACGGTCTGCTGCGCGACATTACCGAGCGCACCAAGATTTTTAAGCGCGGTGCGGACGCGGCATACACCGAAGACGGCGAAACCTTTGTGCCGCTGGCGGGTGAAACCATCGTTTCGATGAATTTCTGGGGCTTTACGCAGCGGATGATGATCTCCCTTTGGGAACAGCTTCCGACATTTATGACCGAGATGCTGCCGCAAAATCCGGAAAAGGCCGAATTTTATCTTCCCACCGCCGTGCATACGCAGTTGGTGCGCGGCGAGGCGCAGGTGCGCGTTTTGCCCTGTGAAGAGGTCTGGTACGGCGTGACCTATCACGACGATCTGAAAACCGTGGTTGAGGCTGTGGCGACAATGCAGCGCAGCGGCCGGTATCCGACGCCGCTGTGGCAAAAATA
>CAYRPB010000106.1:0-4576 GCA_964426105.1 uncultured Clostridia bacterium
TCCGAAACAGACGGAATTCAAAAACGAAAACGGACTTCCGTCATACGGTGCGGCAGGAAGGGCATTGGGAATGTCTCCGGCAGAATATATGAAGGAAAGGTATGATGAGCTTGTGCTTGGTCAGGAAGAACAGGACACAGGAATTGGAATGAGTATGTAGGCGATATGTTCTATAAAGAATGTATCGTCTTTTTTATTACGATTTTACGGAGGTTGCAGAGAGTTATGATAAGCAATGAAGGAAAAGAATTTTGCAAAGGTATAGGACTTTTGGCTGAACACATAATTTGTATGGCAGATTCATTCAGTGAGCCAATCGAAAAGTTTAGAAAAAGTCCGTTCTATATGCCTGAATTTGAAGATAAGAGGAATATAATTCGGGATAATATAGAAACTGCAAACAGAATTAAGAATGAGATAAAGCACATTAGTATAAAAGACTTGGGAATTTTACACGATGTGTATGGAATTGCTCTGATTGAGTATGTGGATATGCTCGGCGATGCGGTGAGAAAAGAACCGTATGAAAACAATGAGGTCAAGTATAAGGCAGATGCCATTGTCAGTATTGCACTTGATATATTACATCGTGAGTTAAGAGATGACACAGTATATAAGAAATTGGCGGGAGGAGAGAAACACGAAAATGTACAAGTTTAATTTTTATCATACCAGACCGGAGAATTTCTTTCATAATTCAAAAACGGAGCAAACCAAAGGTCTTATCGGTTATATAAGAGGAGATTTTGGTAAAAACGGAGATGAGTTTTATCACACTTGGTTTGATAATAATGAAAAGCTCAAAACAGATGAATTCAAAGAGGACTTCGACAAAGTGATGAACACCCTAAGAGAAAGGTTGTTTACTGAACGCAGTTGGATGAGAAGTGTGGCTCATAACCACCCTGAAACGAAAATTAACAGCGAAATCACAGATTCATACGGAATGTTTGCAGAAACGAACAGATATGAGTATGACATTAGATTGATTACGGAAAATGAAAATTACGACTTTTATATCTACTGTTACGATAAGCGTTTCCAAGAGCCTCAATATCTTAACAGCAGACGATTCAGAGATGAAAACGGAAAGCTGACAGAGAAGGTTGAAGATATTGCTCAAAAAACTTTGTCGGAAGCTCGTAACTATTACATTAACGGCGATAGATACGAAAATAACGGAAGGATATATACATTCAGGATCACAGAAGAAAATATGCTTTTTGAGGCTGCAGACGGAGAAAAGATATTTGTAGTACCTGAGTTAATGGGAACTTATCTGCCGGATATTGCATCAGAGGGAGGCTCATTTGTAAAAGTACCGCTTAATCAGACGCTTGCCAATCTGACGCTTGGAGATTTAATTCAGGGAGCAAAGCTTTCATCGGTTCACTTAGTACCGGGCGAGGTTGATAATGACCTTGCAACAATTGAAGATTTGTCAGATACTATGCTGACAGGTGAAGGTAAGACGGCATGGGCGGATGTTTTGAATGCAAGAGTGTCTGAAATATACAATGGTACATATGGAGTCCAAATTAAATGTAGCGGTGTTGATGATAGAAGGCTTTCGGATTTTTCATATGCTTTATCAGGCAATTGGTCGGCAGAAGAATATGACAGATGGTTCAAGACGGATGATGAACCGGAACAAAATATGAGCATGTAAGGAGAGAACGATATGATAATGAACATTGAAATTTTAATCAAACTTAAGGAATACATTGACAAATATAATTTTATGATTGATGACATTGAAGTAAGATGTCAAACGGAAGACGAGTCACTGGACGAGCTAATATCAAAGAGCGATGAGGATATTATTGAAATCTTAAATGTAATTGCCGCAATTGACAGCTTGCTCAATGCACTTACGGTAGATATACGAGATTCCATGGCGATAGAGGGAGGCTTTGACTGCGATGATTATCACACGTGGGTTAATCATCTTAAACACAATCCGATGCAATTTGATAGCCTTTGTGAGACATTTACAGCGTCAATGGAACAGCTTGAAGAATATGTTACGGAAACATTAAGAGGGTACAGAATTCTGACACAACCGGCATATGACCAGACTGTATTTTATGTATTGGAAGAAAGTGAAAACTCAGAAAGGGGAACGGAGTAGGATGTCATGGGAAGATTGTTTTTACAGCACACCCGCTTGGCAGAGTTTGAGTTTATGATGCAGATGGTGCCAAGATACATACAAAAAGATATTATGCCGGAAAATGCAACATACATGGAAATACTTCAAAGAACAGTAAATGATTATCAAATCAGAGGCTTATACAAGAAAATCAAAAAGCTTACTGAAGGAGGAGATGAATATGTAATGCTGTTTATGAATACGGATCATAAAAACAGATTTAATAATTTTTACAAGTATGCCGAAAAGAATGGTTGGAATGTCATAAACTCCAACAAAAATCTTGCGGCATTATTTTTGCTTTCCGGCAATGAGCATTTGTGGAAGCAAATAAAATCAATTGTTAATGAAGATACAATAAATATAAAACAGGTGGATATTCATTCAAGCGGTGAAGATGTTTATGATGTATATCAGGCTGTAAGATTTATATTGTATGGTGCTGAAAACCTTACTCTTGAAGATTTGGCAGAGCCTAAAATAATTGAGGATGATATTGTATTGCTTATAACAAATTCTTTCATTGTAAATAAATATGGTGCCGCACCTCTTCAGAATTCGCATATGAGGAAAAGGAGGGCGAAATAACATGGCAGAAAAAATAAAGCATCCAAGCTTTGCTAATTTGTATATCGGCAGAAGTCAGTGCAGCGGTCAAAAGGCTTTGTTTGGAAGTTCTATAAAGCATCATGATATAATTACATTAAAAATATTTCCTGCTTTTATTGACAGAAACTTGAATGTGGACAGATACTTTCCCGAAGCAAGACCATATATAGAAATTGAGATGAGTCAATCACAATTTGCACAGGCAATAACCTCTTTGAATATGGGTGCGGGAGTTCCCGTTACACTTAGAAGGCTTCATGACCAATATATTGAACCGTGTCCGTTTGTCGACAAAAGGGAGCAGTTCAGTAATGAATTCAGAGAAGATATGAATGAACTCACAAGGAAGCTCACTGAAGCAACCAAACATGTTGAAAGGCTTATCGAGGAAAAGAAAACCTTTAATAAAGCAGATAAAGAACAAATATTGTCAGCACTCAGATCGGTTACAAGTCAGCTTGCTTCAAATTATCCGTATATGTATTCAATGTTTAATGAACAGATGGACAAGACTGTTACAGAAGCAAAAGCTGAAATAGAAAGTCATATTCAAGCAAGAATGGAAGATGTTGCTTTTAAGGCAATGAACAAATCACAGGAGTCGGAAATGCTTTCTGATGAAGAACAGGATATTGAAGATGATGGCGGGATGCTGATGGGAGGAATGTAAAATGGCAGTATTGTTTTCGCACATAACGCTATCTGCGGAAAATGGTTCAACAAAGACCTTTCTGTGTAGCGGAATTCCCGAAAATAAAACAGGATTAGAAAACTGGACAGCTTATCGGGATTTTCTTAAAGATAATCTCAAAATTGAGTCTGTTGATGTGAAGGTCAGGAGCTATGTATATGGCGAAGGCGAAATAGTAGATGCAAATGAATTTGAGGTTGCATATTTCACAAAACGAGGAGATGATTTCCTTACAAGATCGACTGTTAAGCCTTATGGAGAATCAAGCTTTATAATTTTAACGGATAATGAAGAAAATATAGAAATGGAGATGAATTAAATGCCAAGATTTGATGAATGGGAGCATGGCAGACAAATGGCAAAGCTTTACAGAGAAAAATATCCGCCCGGAACAAGAATGGTATTGCTCGGAACAACTGAGGTGAAAGATCCTGTTCCGACAGGAATGAGAGGTACAGTCCATTTTATTGATGATCAGGGACAAATGCATATGAAGTGGGATAACGGAAGAACACTCCCTCTTATTTATCAGGACAGTTTCAGAAAATTGACACCTGAAGAATTGGCAGAAGAAAGAATAAAAAAATTTAACAGAGAATGCAGTCCTATGTATATATGCAATCTTGATGACGGAACATTCTCTTTGTGTTTGCCGCAGTTTCCAAATGCTGAAGCCTTTGGACAGAAAGCATTTGATAAATATGCGGAGCATTGCAACGAGTCGGTGATAGATAACGGATATCATCGATATGGTACAGGACACGATTGGGCTGTTGTATTCAAAAAGGCTTTTGAAAACAGACCTGAAGCAGAATGTTTCAGGTTTGACTGTGAATTGAGTGGATTTTTCTGCGATATGCCGGATTTGGATATTGCTGAAAAGTGCGGTAGTGAGTTCAAGGCAATTTGTGATGATGAGACAAAGTTTGAATTACTCGTGATAGAAGCAATGGATGAATATAAGGCAAATCCCGAATTATATGAAGGCAACGATGCAAAGGAGATACAGGAGCAGTTACATAGAATATTTGAAAGTGTGAATGCAAATGATGAGCCTGATGCAGACGAACCGACAATGGAAATGTAGAGGTGGAGAAAATGGCTTACGTATTAACTTTTATAGG
>CAYRPB010000107.1:0-4463 GCA_964426105.1 uncultured Clostridia bacterium
AGACGGATATCTTCCCGTATGCGAGCATAAGTGTTCGTATAACTCTCTGTTGGCGGCACGTGCGTCGCTCTTATTGAACTTTTATATTGCTAGGCAATAATTATAGTTATCTATGAAATATCCTTTTAAATGATTTTTAAGTAGAATTCTTATTTTTTGTTTATAAACCTAATATTTTTGATAAGTGTAAAAATTTTTATGATTGACAATAAAAACAGAGGTGTTATAATTATATTGATAATATTTTTATGGAAAGGATATCAATGCTTAATACGGAATTAATTGCAAAAACAGAACCGATTGCTAATTCGGAGAATATTGTTTTTTGGAAAGATTATCGCGTAACGGTGTTAGAAAGCCGATTGTTTCGCATCGAAAAAAACGCTGAAACAATATTTCGCGATGCGGCTACGCAGACGGTTTGGTATAGAAATATGCCGAAACAGATTTTTGACGTTACTGTTTCAAATGATAAAGCGATAATAAAAACCGCACATTGTTCTCTTGTTTTGTATGAAGATAGAAATAAATGCAGAATTTTAATCAATGGTAAAAAAAAGAAAATTAATAATAGCGGAAACTTATTGGGGACTTGTCGAACATTGGATAAATGCGACGGGAATTACTGCTATGACGAGTTGTTTCTCGGAGATCGTACGACAAAATCCAAGGTTGTGTTGAATTCTGGCGTGTGTTCGTTAAGCGGAATAGCCGTTTTTGACGATGCAAACTCTTTTTCCTTGGGAGAAAACGGCTTGGTGATCGAAGAAAAGGGCAAGGGGACGGATGAGTATGTTTTTGCTTTTGGTGACGATTATCGCGGTGCGGTAAAGGCATTGCTTGCGATTAGCGGAGATATTCCTATGCCTCCGAGGTATGCTTTGGGCAATTGGTGGAGTAGATATCATGCCTACACGGATAAGGAATATCTTTCGCTTATGCAACGGTTTGAAAACGAACGAATTCCTTTCACTGTCGCTATGATAGATATGGATTGGCATTATTCGGATTATGTTGTGCAGGAGAAAAATGTTCAAGACCTAAGAGCGCAACAAGAAGATCCGGACGGTATCTATAAAATCGGTTGGACGGGGTATTCTTGGAATAAAAAACTTTTTCCCGATTATAAAGCGTTTTTAAAAGTACTTCATGAGAAAAATTTGAGGGTTGCTTTAAATCTTCACCCTTCGGACGGGATAAGATATTGGGAAGATATGTATGTTCAAATGGCGGAAGCAATGGGTGTCGATTCGGAAAAAAAACAAAGAATTCCGTTTGACATTACCGATGAGAAATTTATAAACAATTATTTTGATATTATTCATACGCCTTATGAAAAAAACGGGGTGGATTTTTGGTGGGTCGATTGGCAACAAGGTACTAATACCAAAATACCCGGGCTTGATCCGTTGTGGCTGTTGAATCATTATCATTATTTACATGCAATCGGAGTCGGAGATAGGGCATTGCTTCTTTCGCGTTACGCGGGAATCGGTTCTCATCGATATTCTTTGGGGTTTTCCGGCGATACGTTCGTTTCCTGGAATACGTTAAACTTTTTGCCCTATTTTACTGCTACGGCAAGCAATATCGGATATTCGTGGTGGAGTCATGATATCGGAGGACATCTTTTAGGCGTTCATGATAATGAATTGTATTTAAGACATATTCAATTCGGTGTGTTTAGTCCGATTAATCGGTTGCATTCGTGTAACAGTCTTTCTGCGACGAAAGAACCGTTTGCGTATAAAAACGGCATCGGTAATATTGCTGCGGATTGGTTGCGATTAAGACATCGTTTGATTCCGTTTCTTTATGCGCATGCGTATCATTGTACCAGATTGAAAGAGCCGCTTATTCAGCCGTTGTATTATGAATATAAAAACAGGAATGCTTATGTTTACAAAGGAGAATATCTGTTCGGGGAGAATTTATTGGTTGTTCCGATTACAACGCATACGAAAAAAGATGGTTACGCTCGCGTAAAAGCGTGGTTGCCGAAAGGAAAGTGGACGGATATTTTTACGTTGGATATCTATCGCGTTTCCGAGGAGAACGGGAGAAGCGTTACGTTTATGCGAGGGTTGGACTCTATTCCCGTTTTTGCAAAAGAGGGAACCATATTGCCTCTTTCTTCGGAAGAGGGAAACGGTAGCGATAATCCGTGCAAAATGGAAATTCAAATTTATTCCGGGGACGGCAAATTCGATCTTTACGAAGACGACGGGACGGATGCAAAAAGCAATATTTTGAAATTTGTTTCCGAATATTCGGAGAAAGACGGTGAAATCGTCCAATGCTTAAAAATAATTTCGGTCGGAGACGATTCGTTTTTGCCGAATAACCGAATTTTTAAGATGAATTTCATAAATGTATATGATGAAAACGCATGCGTTTTCGTAAACGGGAAAAGAATGTCTTTCGTTTCCGTTTCCGATCACGTGTCGTTTGATTTGGTTTATGAAAGAGGAAAAGAATATATTGTCGAACTGAAATATAAAAAAACGGACGAATTGGCGGTATATAAAAAGAAAGCGTTAAAGATTTTACAGGAAACGGAAGGAAATTACGAGCAAAAAGATCGGCTGTTTTTTGCATTGGAGGAAGTAAAAGACAAAAGTGATATGGTTGGAGTTATAGAAGAATCTAAAGTGCGCGTCGAAGTTAAAAGTAAATTAAAAGAAATTTTATAAAGGTATATTGTATGGATTATGAAAAAACAAGGGATTTTCGTGAATACGTAGGGTACGGAAAAAATGTCGGCTTTGAGCATTTCCATAAAGCGATAGAAATTATTTATGTGGAGAAAGGCGTGCTGAGATGTACCGTAGGAAATGATGTTTATGAAATGAAAGAGGGAGAACTTTTGTTTATTCCTCCGCTTGTTCCGCATTCTTTGGATTACAACAATACTGCCGTTTCCCTTATTAATACGATTTCATCCGTATTATCTGATTTCTTTTTGAAAATTTTGGACAAGCACGATATTGTTAATCCGATTATCAGCGATAAAGAAATTGTCGACGATATTGTGTGGCATTTAAGAAAAATAAACGGCGATATTTCATTGCTTTTTAAGAATGCTATTTATCGATATTGCGTAGTGGAATATCTCGATAATGTTGAGAAAAAAGAGATGACCTCAAAGAGAAATATGCTTGTTTTCTATAATGTAATGAATTATATTTCCGAGCATTTCGACGAGGACCTTACAATTGAAAAGCTTGCGAAAGAGTTTAATTATTCAAAATGTTATTTTTCCGAATTGTTTCGGAAAAATACGAAAATGAATTTTAAAACTTATCTGAATACGTTGCGGATTCAAAAGTCGCTCGAACTTTTAGAGGTTAATACGGTGGCGGAAACGGCGTTTCTTGTCGGATTTAAAAGCGTGCAGGTTTATTATTCTAATTTTTATAAATATATGAACTGTACGCCTAGCGAGTATTTGCTTGATCTAAACAGTAACGTAGAGTTTTTCGAGAGCGATGAAAACGGTGAGGTGAAAAATGGAAAATAAAAAAAGAACATTGTTTGTAAAAATAAAAGAATACAAGGACGTATATATCATGTTGATCCCCGTAGTGGTCTTTTTCCTTGTATTCTCTTATTATCCCATGTACGGAATCGTGATTGCGTTTAAAGATTTTTCGTCCGTAAAGGGAATTTTAGGAAGCGATTGGCTGGAGCCTTTTTATAAGAATTTTATCTGGTTGTTTTCGCAAGATTATTTTTCCAGAGCATTGTTAAACACATTGAAAATCAGTGGATTAAAATTATTGTTTTGTTTTCCGTTTCCGATTTTGCTCTCGCTTTTTTTAGCCGAGATACCGAGCGATAGATTAAAACGCTCTATTCAGATTTGTTTATATCTGCCGTTTTTTATTTCGTGGGCGTCTATCGCGAGTATTATTTACCAACTTCTTGCGGTAAACGGAGGTCTGGTTAATAATATTATAGAACTTTTCGGGGGTGAACGTATTAGTTTTCTTACCGAGGATCAATATTTTTATACAATATTGATTATTGCCGAAATTTGGAAAAACGCCGGTTGGGGGACGGTTACTTATATCGCTGCGATTACGAATGTTTCTCCCGATTTATATGAGGTTGCCAAGATTGACGGTTGTTCTCGTTTGAAAACAATGTATAAAATCACGCTTCCGTGTATTTCGCCGATTATTGTAGTTATGTTTATTATGTCTGTCGGTGGATTGTTGAATGCGGGATTCGATTCGGTTTTCAATTTGTATAACCAGTCCACTTATTCCGTTGCGGATATACTCGACACATACGTTTATAGGTTGGGGATTTCTTCCGGAAATTATGAAAAAGCTGCGACTTTAGGACTTTTCAAGGCTGTGATTAACGTTATATTGCTCGTTGGGTGCGATCGATTGATTAAAAAACTTACCGGACAGGGGATGTACGAATAATGAAAGTTAAGAATAAAAAATTAAATA
>CAYRPB010000108.1:0-4412 GCA_964426105.1 uncultured Clostridia bacterium
ACCGAAGTCCACCAGTGCGCGGACTGCCGCTTCAGATAAATTGTCTAACGGAAGCATAATTTTCTCTCCGTGCCCTCTGAAAATGGGGCTTTCTCTCTGGTTGGATTTGCCACTTCATGCAAAAAATTTACGGAAATATCCTTCACATGGAGCGACTTTTGTGCTATAATGGTGGTAGCACCATTATTGTTGGTGTAGGCACCAAGGTTTGTGTCCCGGATCCACTCACCACAGGGCAGGCGCAAGTACCCCTTACCCCACGGAAAAAAGGATCCGTGTCCATTTATGATAGCATAAATCACAGAATATGCAAGAGAATTTCACAAATTTTTGAAAATTCGGCGATTTACACAAAAACAGACCACCAGATTCGTGCGAAATACAACAGCTTCTGAGGGTCGAAAAACGTGGATGAGGTGACTATGTTTGGCAAGAAAAAGAAAAACCAGTGGACGAAAAGCAAAAACCCCGACAGTAAGCGATATAAAAACGATCTGGCAGATTATCTGAACGGACGTTCACTGAAATGCGTGTGTGAAAAGATCAACGGCATCGAAGAGGTGGTAGCGAAAAAAGGTTCCATCATCCGCAAAGAGGACGAGCTTCTTGTGTACGCCAGCCAGGATGTGGTGCTGCGTGCGGACGTGCTGTCCCTGCAAGCCTGGGAGCTGCTTTCTCTGGAAGGTGTGGTGATCACCGCCCCGGATAAGGAACACGGCGGCGAAGAACGCACCATCGTAGCGTACTACAGCTATTGGAGAGAATTGGAAGAATAGGGATTTCCCCACATTGGGGATACGTAGCCTGACATTGTATAATACAAAATACAGAAAGATAAACTAAAATCAAACCCATGGATATACAAATTAAAAAAGATCTTGCCGGGAAGAATATTCGGGAGGTCTTGCAAAAGGAGCTGGGGTATTCCTCCAACCTGATCAAAAAGCTGAAATTTTCCGAGGACGGTATTCGGGTCAACGGACAATGGCAGACCGTGCGGTTCACGCTGAACGAGGGGGATATTTTGTCTCTGAAGGTGGAGGACACTGCCGAGGACGTGAGCCCCTACACCATTCCCGTGGAGATCCCCATTGAGGTGCTGTTCGAGGACAAGTGGGTCACCGTGGTCAATAAGCCGCCGGATATGCCTGCCCATCCGTCTCTGGGACATAAGCTGGACACCGTGTCCAATGCGCTGGCGTGGCGGTACAGAGACACCCACTACGTCTTTCGTCCCGTGAATCGGCTGGACAGAGATACCAGTGGCTGTATGCTGACTGCCAATACCCGCGATGCGTCCTATAAGATGTACACCGCTATGACCACCGGACAGATAAAAAAGACTTACCTGGCGGTTCTGGATGGTGTACCGGCAGAGAAAGAAGGGAAGCTGACTTCCTATATGCATCGGGCGGAAGAAAGCATCATACGCCGTGAGGAGACCTCTCCCGATGCTCCCGATGCCAAGATCGCCATCACGGAATATCGTACCCTGTGGGAAGACGGTACCCACGCTATGGTGGAAGCCCACCCCATCACCGGTCGTACCCACCAGCTTCGGGTCCAGTTTGCCGGAATCGGCTGTCCCATCACCGGCGACGACCTGTACGGTAACGCTTCTCCGTACATCGCTCGCCATGCACTTCACGCCCGGCAGACCACCTTCCCTCATCCGGCAGATGGCAGAGAAGTCACCGTGATCGCACCGTTGCCGGAAGATATGGAAATATTACTATCGAAGATCAAAGGGGAATGAGCGTTTCCCTACCCAAAGAAAGGATCATGCCCACCATGTTCAAGCGTACTTTACGAAAGATCCATCGCTGGTTGCCGGCGGCCTGTCTGCCCCTATGGTTTCTCACACTGGTGGCGGCGGGATGCCATATCGGTTTTTTGTGCAGTCGCAGTTTTGCCGATTGGTTCAATACCCACATCAGCACCGTTTTCCGCAGTCTTACGGCGCACCTGACCGGCTGGATCCCTTTTTCGCTGGCAGAGACCGTCATCCTCAGCCTGCCCATCACCATGACCGTGTTGTTTGTCGTCAGCGTGCGGAAAGCCGAACGGAGCAAACGGTACATGATCCGTACCATCAGCGGACTGCTGACCATTCCGGCGGTGTTGTATGGTATGTTTGTTGTGACCTTTGCGGCTGGCTATCGGAGTACCACCGTGGACAAAAAGCTGGGTCTGGACAGACAGGAAGTTTCTGCAAAAGAATTATACGACACCGCTATGATCGTGGTGGACAAGCTGAACGGGCTGGCAGACGACGTGACCTTTGTGGTGGACAAAGGTTCCGTGCGTCCCTACGATCACAAGGAGACTGTAGAGCTGTGCCTTACTTCTTATGAAAAATTGGCAGGACAGTACGACTTTTTGCCCATCCTGGACGTACCTGTCAAGCAGATCACCGCTTCGTCGATCATGACCTACACCCACATTTCCGGGATGTACACCTATTTCACAGGCGAAGCGAACCTGAACACCAACTATCCCTATTTCGTCAACGTCTATACCACAGCCCATGAGATGGCGCACCAGCGTGGGATCGCACGAGAAAACGAAGCCAACTTCCTAGCCTACTTGGTGTGCATTGGCTCTGACGATCCCTATATGCAGTATAGTGGGTATCTGAATATGTACGAATATTTAGCCTCTCCCTTGTACACCGCCTCTCCGGAACTGTACTATGAAGTGGTGCAGTCCCTGGACTTCCGGGTGCGGTACGACCTGCAATGCTACAGCGAATTCTTTGACAAATATAGAGATAACGTGGCGGCAGATGTGAGCGATACGGTGAACAACACCTACCTGGTGCTGCAAGGAACGGCAGAAGGCTCACGCAGCTATGGCATGGTGGTGGATCTGGCGGTGGCGTACCATCTGTATGGGGAGGCAGAGTGACCATGGCAGGAAAACGACTCTGCTTCCTTTGGGCAACGCTCGTGCTGCTGTTGTTTCTATTGGGTACGAGTACCGCCGGAACCGAATACAGTGTGCCGTCTCTATTCCACAACGATGAAGCCTGGTACAAGGACAGCATGGCACCGCTGCTGATCAAGGACGGTCGTTACCATATTCCGGCAGATATGCTCAGTATGTTCGAGGATTTGGAGGTGTCCTACAGCCAAGGCGGCGACAACGTGCTGGTAACAGGAGCGGCAGGGAACTATGTCTCCATCCTGTTCACCGATAAGACGGCGGTGGTCAATGGAGAGCTGTACGAAAACATCGGCGTGTTCCGGGAGAACGGCTATACCTATGTGGACAGCGAATGGATCGCAGAGCTGTTTTCCCTGACCTGCACATACATCCAGACCGAAGAGGGCAAGACGGTACTGCGCCTGACCGATGCTGCCGTCACACGGAGCTGGCAGGAGCTGGAAGCCCTGTACCGAGAGGAAGCACACAGCGAAACAGAACGAGACGAGCCTGTGGTGTCCACAAAGCCGGATGCAGACGTGGGTCGGATCTACATTGTCACCGGAGATAACTACGAAAACCCCGGCTTTCCGGCAGCGGAGGAGGTTGTGGCAAACAGTGGTCTGACCTGCACCCTGTTTCTGCACCCGGATTCTCTGGAAGAAAAATATTGGAACTGGGGCTTGACAGGACTGGGGGGCATCTGTGCCGACAGCGTAGCCGAAGCGGATGCGGTGAACGATACGTTGGAGGAGATGTGCTGTCGGCGGTTGGAATATGTCTTGCCAGCCAGCGCCGACACCGACCGGGATGCACTGCGGGATGCTGGATATATCGTGATTGAGCCGGATTTTGTGGTGGACTATCGCACCGACCCGGATGCCGTCTATGGAGAGCTGATCGCCTATTTGGTAGACCATGACAGTGTGATCGTCCAGGTCAGCGGCGACGGCTGCTCCCAGCGCATGATCGCATTGCTGTGTGACCTAATCGGTGGCAGAGAGAGCACACGGGACGAGGTTTTGTTTTCATAAAATGAATAGTGAAGAATGAATAATGAATAATGAAGGTACAAATATGTCTTTGACATATTTGTATTGTATTGGTATTCGATCATGTACATCTATAACTTAGAATGCGCAGCATTTTTTACCATAATTCTTCATTTTTCACTATTCATTCTTCATTATTCACTACAAAAGGGAGGACCATATGGAAGCAAGTGCAAAGAAGAAGATCCTTGTGGTAGAGGACGAAAAAAATATTGCCCAGGTGCTGGCGTATAATATCAAAAAGGAAGGCTACGATTGTACCTGTGCTTATGACGGAGAGACCGGACTGACCGAAGCGCTCACCGGTGGGTACGACCTGATTCTGCTGGACATCATGCTGCCCCGAATGAATGGGTTCGAGGTCTGCGAGAAGATCCGGCTGGTATCCCAGGTGCCCATCATTTTTGTCACCGCCCGTGAGGAAGAAAAGGACAA
>CAYRPB010000109.1:0-4324 GCA_964426105.1 uncultured Clostridia bacterium
CACGACTGTACTATGTACCTTGTACATACCAAACAGGTCGTGCCGTTTTCGTTTTTCTTTATAGGATCAACGTCACACAGGTATCTGCACACAACGCAGTACTTCGATCATCCGGCTGGTGTCCACCAATGGTCAGCGTGATCTTTCCATCTGGTGCGACTCTGGTTCCATCGTCCAACACAGCCTTCAGCCAATACTTTTGTATCGTCATGGTCACAGCAGTTTCTTCTCCCGGTGTCAAACGAACTGCCTGCACACCGCATAGCTGACAGATCGGCGTAACTATACGGGAATCCGTAAACTGGCTGTACACTTGTACTTTCTCGATCCCTTCTATTTTGCCTGTATTGGTCAGAGATACCGTCAGGGTCAGTGTATCGTCTGTTTCTGCAGTCACCTTAGGAAAAGCATATTGAAAATGGGTATACGACAAACCATATCCGAAAGGATACAACGGCTCTCCATGGAAATACCGATAGGTGCGTCCCTCCATGTGGTAATCGGTAAAAGCAGGAACGTCTTCGATCTGTCGATAGAAGGTCACCGGCAAACGTCCACTGGGAGAACACAAACAGCCCAAAATCCGTGCGATCGCCAGTCCTCCAACCGCACCGGGATACCAACCATGGAGGATCGCTTTGGCATGACGGGTCAATTTTTCACTGAGCGTCACCGCACTGCCTGCCAGAACCACTACGATCACATTGTCGCAGACATCACATACAGCCTCTGCCAGATCCATCTGTGTCTTCGGCAGGTTGAGCTGCACCTTGTCTCCATTATTGAAATATTCATTATGGACACCGGTCTCTTCTCCCTCGATATGACAGTCCAGACCCAGACACAGGATCGTGATATCTGCGTGCTGCGCATAGGCGATCCCTTCGCTGATCATATTGGCAAATCCCTCGCATTCGTTGCGTTTGTCCAGCCAGATATTGGCTCCCTTGGCGACCCGTACGTTGGCATTCGTGAAGACCCGACGTACACCATCTGCCACTGTGATATATTCTGAAGCCATACCATTGTAATTGCCTTCCAGTGCTACCACGGACATCGCATTGGGTCCCAGCACAGCGATATTCTGGGTCGTATGCACATCCAGGGGTAGGTAATCCTCATTTTTTAATAGCACGATGGATTCTGCTGCCGCTTGCAGATTGAGCATCCGATGCTCTGCACAATCCAGCTTTTCAAAGGGAATATCGGCATAGGGACGGTTTTCGGCAAATTCACCTAGGCGATATCGGATCGTAAAAACATTTTCTGTGGCACGGGTGATATCTTCTTCGGTGATCCGGTCCTGCTCGTAAGCTTCCAGCAAATGATGATATGTATCCCCGCAGTTCAGGTCACAACCCGCCTGGATGGCCAAAGCGGCGGCCTCTGTCATAGTTTCGGTATAGCGATGGAATTTACAAATGTCGGATATTGCCCAACAGTCGGACACAAAGTATCCATCGAATCCCCAACTGTCCCGTAATATCGTTTGCATCAGCGTCGGATGGGCACAACAGGGATACCCGTTGGTACGGTTGTATGCACCCATGACACCGGCAACACCATCCTGTACCGTCCAGTAAAAGGCTGGCAGATACGTTTCCCACAAATCCTTTTCTGACACCTCTGCATTGAATTGATGTCGCAGAGATTCCGGACCGGAATGTACGGCAAAATGCTTGGCACAAGCTGCGGATTTCAGATATTCACCATCCCCCTGCAAGCCATCGATGTAAGCCATAGCTAAAACAGCAGTCAGAAACGGGTCCTCCCCAAAGGTTTCCTGTCCTCTGCCCCAACGGGGATCCCGGAAAATATTGATATTGGGTGTCCAGAATGTTAGCCCTTTGTATATATCTCTATCGTTGTGCGCAATGCTGTTGTTATACTTGGCTCTGGCTTCCGTGGACACCGTATCACCTACTTGCTGTAAAAGAGAAGGATCAAAGGTGGCAGCCAGTCCAATGGCGTGGGGAAACACAGTGGCCATGCCAGAACGTGCCAGTCCATGAGATGCTTCGTTCCACCAGTTATATTCTTCGATCCCCAGTCGCTCGATGGCAGGAGAATTGTACAAAAGCTGCGAGATCTTTTCCTCCACCGTCATACGGCTGACCAGATCCTGCGCCTGCTTTCTTGCCCATTCTTTTGTCGTCATACCTATGCTCCTATTCTATTTTTTAGCGTTTTCCAATAGATCCAATTTCTTTCTGGCTGCCATGTAGGCAATACGATATTCGCCCGCTTCACCTGCTACATCCTCCAAGTCACAATACACCCGAAATCGCATGAAGAAGGGAAGTGCATTGTCCTGTGCTAACTCCCGTAGCAGCCGCACAGCAAGATCCGTTCGGTTGGAAGCCAACGCAGCCAATGCCTGGATATGTCGGGCAGCCGGAGAATCCTTGGGAAATTCCTTACCGCTGACAGCACCACGACTCACAAGACGCAGCGATCCCAAATAGAGTAGCATTTCCGCTGGAATATAGCCACTGGCATATCGAAGGTCTGTGACACGCTCTGGAAACTCCTGCGATACTGGCAGAAGCGTGAACAATTCTTTGTAATAAGCAATAGCCTTGCGCAAATCTTCGCTGGCATATACGGTTTTCTGTACATATTCCTGTGCATTTTTGAGATAGACAGCTGCCGTCTTCAGCTCGTATTCGGAAGCGCTGTCCAATGCAATACACAAGCAGGCATTTGCACCGATCAAAGCGACTTCATCATCTATCGCAGAGGTCGGCATCCCCTGGATCTGTGTGACGCAATCGGTATAACGTTCCTCCCGATAAGACTGCTGCAAACCATCAATAATGGACAGCTTGATGTATCGCCCTTCATCCTCTTCCTTATTGGAAAAGAAATAATCCACGGGCATCTCCAATATACCGGACAGATACGCCAAATTGGCCAATGAAGGAAGTGCGTTGCCTGTTTCGATCAGACTGAGCATATTTCTGGTCATTTGGTCGCCTGCCAATTCCTTTTGGGTCAGTCCTCGCTTTTTACGCAGCTGTCTGATCCGTGCCCCGATGATTTGGGCCTGCAATTCCATCAGTTCTCACGCCCACTTTCCTGGATCGCATACTGCTCGTCCATCTCTATCAAATGCGCATCAATATGTTCCTGCATATAGCTTTGGTAATACTGGATCCGTTCGTTCATCTCCTGGTATCGCCGCTGCATGGTCTGGAATAATGTCTCCGTATCGCTTTCTACTTCCGTCATACAAGTGGAGAGTTCCTTCAAGCAATTTTCGATATTCAAATGCATTTCTCCAGAAATATCTGCCAGCAGTGTTTCGACCGTTTCTGAGAGCTTTTTCCGTACACACATGGCTTCTGCTTTTGTATCTGCTTGCAGCTGATCCAGCTCTGCCTGTACAGCACTGCGTTCTTTGGTCAATGCATCTGCCGTTTCTGTCCGCATCTGTTCTGCTTCTTCTTTCGCACGATTCAGAATATCGTCCGCATCCCGGTTGGCTCCCAGCAAAATATCGCCGATCTGTCCACTGATCCGATCATACATCCGAATCTTATATGCCACACCATCTTCGTCCTCATTGAACGCAGCCTTGAACCGTTCGATCTCTTCGGTAGCTCTCGTTTTTTCGCTGGTCAGTGCCGTTTCCAGAGCAGCGATCTTTTTGTCGGCCTTTGCCCCTTGTGAGATAAGCTGCGATTGCAATTGTTCTTTTGTCTGTGTAAGCTGCGCAACCGTTTCTTCTAATTGTGCTTTGGCTTCATGCAACTGCTGTACAGCATCCGCATAATTCTTTTCCTGTTCTTCCTTTTCGGTGCGTAAGGTATCGAGCTGCTCTTGTAAACTGCTTCTGGTTTCTTGTACGGCAGTCAATTGTGTGGTCTGTTGTTGTATCTGTTCTTGCAGCGCTTTTCGTTCAGTTTCCAAAGCGTTTTTTTCTTCCATCAGTGCATCCTGTTGTGTACGCAGATCGGCAAGCTCTTTTGCTACGATGTCCTGCCGTTCCTGATAGGCCTGATCCATTTCCTGGATGTACGTATTCACATCCTCTTTGTTGTAGCCACCTACTGCATTTCTAAATCTTTTGCCAATTTCGTTCATACCAAAGACTCCTGTATGTCCATGTTTTCTCTATTTATAGTGTATCATAAAGAGATGCAAAAATCAACAGAAAAGTATGAATATCGAGGAAAAGTGTGCCAAATTCTCTGAAAAAGATTCTGAATTTTCGCAGAAATGGCATTTTCAAGACAAACTGGCAGAAGTGTCCTAAAGATTTAGGCTGAAAATCGGTAAATTTTATATAGACGATTTGGATAAAATGTGGTATAATAAATCC
>CAYRPB010000110.1:0-4286 GCA_964426105.1 uncultured Clostridia bacterium
CGGGATACGGAGAATTTCTCCATATACTCGCTCATGTCGATACGGATCATGTTTTTCTCGTCGTCGAACAGACATTCCGCAAGGGTTTTCGCAAGTTCTGTTTTTCCGACGCCCGTCGGACCTAAAAACAAAAACGAACCGATCGGGCGATCGGGATCGGCTATCCCCGCGCGCGAACGCAAAATCGCTTCGGAAACCGCCTTAACCGCCTCGTCCTGTCCGACAACGCGTTGATGCAAAATTCCCTCTAAATTCAGCAATTTTTCGCGTTCGCCCTCCATCAGACGAGAAACGGGAATCCCCGTCCAACGACAGATAATGCGCGCGATCTCCTCTTCCGTCACGCGATCGCGCAAAAGTCCGCTCTTTTCGTGCGTTTCCGATTCCGACTTTTCAAGTTCCGCTTTTGCGGCAGGCAACTTTGCATAGAGGATTTCGGACGCGCGCTCGTATTCGCCGTTTCGTTGCGCCCGTTCCAACTCTTGATTGAGTGCGGTGATTTCCTCGCGCAACTTTCTGACGCGTGCGATCCGCCCCTTTTCGTTCTGCCATTTTGCAGACATGCTTTGATATTGTGCGCGTAACTCCGCAAGTTCTCTTCTGATCTCCTCTAAATGCGCGAGCGAAAGATTGTCCGTTTCTTTTTTCAGCGCGGTTTCCTCGATTTCCAGTTGCATGATCTTGCGCGCGATATCGTCCATTTCGGACGGCATGGAGTCGATCTCCGTCTTGATCATCGCGCAAGCCTCGTCTACCAAATCGATCGCCTTATCGGGAAGATACCGATCGGAAATATAGCAATTGGACAGCGTTGCGGCGGCGATCAATGCAGAATCCGCGATCTTTACGCCGTGGAACACCTCGTAGCGATCTTTTAAGCCGCGCAGAATGGAAATCGTATCTTCCACCGTCGGTTCGGCAACCAAAACCGTCTGAAACCGCCGCTCTAACGCCGGATCTTTTTCAATATACTTCCGATATTCGTCCAGCGTAGTCGCGCCGATACAATGCAATTCGCCGCGCGCCAACATGGGCTTTAACAGATTGCCCGCATCCATCGCGCCGTCCGTCTTGCCTGCGCCCACAATCAAGTGTAACTCGTCGATAAAGAGAATGATCTTTCCCTCGCTCTTTTTCACTTCGGATAAAACGGCCTTTAAGCGTTCCTCGAACTCGCCCCGATACTTCGCGCCGGCAATCAACGCGCCGATGTCCAAAGAAAAGACCTTTCTGTCTTTTAAGGACGACGGAACATCCCCTTTCATGATACGAATTGCAAGCCCCTCTGCAATCGCCGTCTTGCCGACGCCGGCTTCCCCGATCAACACGGGATTGTTTTTGCTTTTGCGGGAAAGAATCCGAATCACGTTCCGAATCTCGTTATCCCGTCCGATGACCGGATCGAGTTTGTGCGTACGCGCGAGTTCGACGAGATCGGAACCGTATTTTTTCAATACGTCGTAGGTTGCCTCGGGATTATCGTTGGTAATTCGCACGTTGCCGCGCACCTCGGATAACGCTTTCAAAAAGCCGTCTTTCGTAATGCGGAAGCGATCGAACAGCGAGGAAAGTGCGCGCGACTTTTCCAACAAGCCGTAAAACAAATGCTCGACGGAAACGTATTCGTCTTTCATGCGCTTCGCCTGTTCCTCAGCCTCTGTCAGAGAAGCGTTCAGATCGGCAGCGATATAAAGTTGTCCGCCCCGTTGCTTGGGTAGTTTTTCGATCAACTCGTCCGAAGCGCGTTCGACGGTGTTCGGATCGACGTTCATTTTTTCTAGCAGTTGCGCGATCAAACTCTCTTCCTGCGCCAACAACGCGGAAAGCAAATGTGCGGAGGAAACCTCGGGGTTACCGTTTTCGACCGCACGGTTCTGAGCCTTTCCGATCGCGTCCAAACTCTTTTGCGTCCATTGATTGGTATTCATAATAATTCCTCCTTTACAGTACGTTATCGTTTAAGGTTGCGGAAAAACGCTTCCTCAAATAAACCGCCGCGTTTTCCCCTGCGGCAATCGCCTGAAAATACTCGTTCATCAAAGCGTTCAGACGATCGACGTATTCGGTAATGAGTCGTCCCAAGTCATCCGCGGAAAGCGCGTCCCTTGGACAAAGAAAAAGTCGCCGATAATGTCCGCGCGCACGTTCCGACCGAACCCGATCGGATAAATAAACGCGTTCACATTCCTGCCAAAGGGCAAAAAACGCGTCCAACTCGTCTAACAGTCGCTCGCTTTTGGTTCGGAAAGAAACTTTCAATTCCCCTAAAAAATCGCTCGCGTCCGAATACAATTCGATCGAATATCGAACCGTCGGTCGATACGGGTAATCCAATGCGCCGCAATAATACGCCATAGACGCGGTGGGCAAATTGTAAAAACGCAATGCACCGCAGTTCTCGGAACGGCGCGCAAGCGAATGAAAAACCGTTTCCATTCTCTGCTCGGGCGTTTCGTGCGAAACGTATTCCGCAAGAATCCGATTGACCGCTTGCGAACGCGAAAGTCCCTTGCGGTAGGCGATTACGTCTATTTCCCGAACGACTTCCTCGGACAAAACCAGACTGTAAACCGATTTCTTCATAGTTCCTCCTTTTGAGTAACAATATTTTATCTCTTGCATCATAATTTGTCAAGCAAATTATATAATATTATTTACAAATTTTAATTTCTCAAAATCGCCTTTGCTCCTTGACTTTTATTCGTTCTTATATTATAATATATTATACTTAAAGTGATATATAGTAGACACGGGATTTTAAGATGACCGATTTTGCGGAAAAAAACAATCAACGCGCCTTTCGCGCGCTCGACCTCGCGCTGTACGGATGCGTGCTTTTGCTCGCGGCAGCGTCGTTTTTTTGTTTTTTTCCGTTTAACCGAACAACCTTGACGGGCGTCAGCGGAAAAATTAACGGAAATTCCGTCTTTTTTTATGCGTTCGACGACGAAACTCTGACTGTTTTTTCGGATACGGCAACAGCAACCGAAACGACGGATAAAATTCTGATCACCCTTTTGTTCGGCGAAGAAAAAAGCGTGATCGTCATCGAAAAATCCAAGCGGATCGCATACGTCGCTCAAACGGACTGTCCGCATAAGGATTGCACGCATACTACGGTCGCGCAAGTAGGCAATGCCGTCGTATGTTTGCCCTATCGCCTCACCGTAGAAGGCACGGGAGAAGGAATTCCCGCGCCCGGCGTCGGATGAGCGCGCGGCGCATTGCGGGAACGGCGATTCTCGCAGCGCTTTCCCTTATCGCGTTCCTCATCGAAAGTCTGTTTCCGCCCCTCGTTCTTCCCGGAGCAAAGTTAGGACTCGGAAACCTTTTCGTATTGATCGCGCTCTTTTATTACGGCGGCACGAACGCGGCGATCGTATTGCTCGTTAAGTTATTGCTCGGCAATCTGCTGACGGGAAATCTATCCGCTTTGATGTACGGGTTGCCAGCCGGAGCGTTTGCGCTTACCGCGGAATATTTGTTGGCGCGATTTGTGTTTCCGCGCGTTTCCGTCGTTGCGATCAGCGTATTCGGCGCGTGTCTGTCCAACGCCGTGCAAACCGCCGTATTTGCGTTGGTGATTCGCTCTTACGCGGCACTCTCCTATCTCCCCTATCTCGTTCTTTTGGGAATTCTTTCGGGGGCGGTCGTGGGGATTGCGCTCTATTTCATTTTAAAATTCTTACCCCGAAGGGAATAAGGAGGTATTCGTTGATTAAAGGAAAGTATTTCCCCTACGGTATACACGTGAGGGATGAAAAGGAAGCGACGCGCGATAAGCCGATCGTTCTCCTGCCAGCCCCGGAAGAGGTGGCAATCTGCGTTTCACAACATATCGGCGCGCCGGCAACCCCCGTCGTGTCCGTCGGCGATCGCGTTAAAAAAGGGCAACTCGTGGCGGAAGCCTCCGGCGCGCTCTCCGCGAACGTATTTGCAAGCGTTTCCGGACAAGTCGTCGGCATAGAAGAACTGGTCAACCCGTTCGGCGTAAAGCAAAAATACGTCCGAATCAAAAACGACTATTCGGAAGAGGAAGTGAAATTCCCCGATCTGACCGATTTCTCGGCGCAATCGCTCGTGAATCGAATTCGCGAAGCGGGAATCGTCGGCTTAGGCGGCGCGGGATTTCCGACCGCGATCAAACTCTCCCCTAAAAATCCGCTCGACACGTTGATCGTCAACGCGGCGGAATGCGAACCCTACTTAAATTGCGACTACCGCTTGATGATGGAAAAAACAGACGGCATCGTAAAAGGGATTCGCTACGTGGCGAAAGCGTTGGG
>CAYRPB010000111.1:0-4239 GCA_964426105.1 uncultured Clostridia bacterium
AAAATACAAGTAATTTCAAATCCGTATTTATGTCCGATTTCTCCGCTATTCCAATCAAATGTTATAACTTTTCCGCCGAGTTTTACAATTCGAGAAATCTCTCTTTTGTGGTTGCCCCAAAACGAATCTTTGGTAGCGCAAAAGATTAAAAAGGAAGGCTGTTGTTTGAAGAATTTGACAACGAAAGACTCTTGTTGTATAATATAAATGAAAAAACTTTCTTGTAAGGACTTTTTCACACCTTATTTTAACGTGCGACCATTGTTTGCGCTCGGTAAATAATGTGGGGGATAGCGGTGCAAATATTTATTTTTGCAAGCCGTTTAATCTTTTAATCAAGATTCGGAAAAATAAAGGTTTTTAAGACGAGAATTTCTCTTACTTCGTGCAGAACCCTTTCTGTACTTAAAATACAAAAAATCGGAAGAGCGGTAATATGATGAAAAAAGAAAAGATGAATGAAAGGATTGTGATAGAAGCGGAATGTTGCGGAGCGGTCAGTTACGACATGATTGCCGGCGGCGTTTCGCCCTTTAATCGGCTTTACGTGAAAAATAATTCCGATGAGGACATAAAAGACATAACGGTTGCGATTACGTCAGTCCCCGAGTTTATTTTGCCGGTGACGTTTGATCAGCCGTTATTACCGCGTCGTTCTACGCTGAATTTTGAGGCAGGGATTCGTCTTTCTCCTTTGTTTTTGGTTGCGCAAGATCAGCGAGAAGAGGGGAAAATATTTGTAGAAATCAGAAGCGGTAAAACGCTTTTAAGCGAGACAAGTTATTCTGTTTCCGTCCTCGGATTTAATGAATGTGATTATTGTGCCCGTCCGATCGGATTAGCATATTTTGTGCGGCGTACGGCGGAGGTTAACCTTCTACGTAATGCTGCCGAGCGGCAAATGGAAGAATGGAAAGTTTCTGCTTTTTCCGGATATACGTCCGCAAAGAAGAACGACGTGCGTTATTTCTTTGCGGCGGTTTACGCCGTATTGGCAGAAAAGGGATTTGTTCGCGCCGAACAGACTGCGGACAGTGCTTATATCGGTTCGCATCGCGATATGTTGGCGAGCAGGACGGCTTCTTCGGTGGAACTTGCGCTCTTATTTGCCGCAGTTTTGGAATCTGCCGGGATCAATTGCGTTTTCGGAAAACGAGAATCGGAATGGTATGTCGGAGCGTTTTTAACGGACGAATGTTTCTCGGACGTTTTAACGGACGATGCTTCCGCATTGGAAAAGCGCATGGAAAAGGGCGTTCGCGCTATTTCTATGGTGTCTGTTTCCGGAATGTTTGCAGGAATGGCGTTTGAAGGAAATGAAAATCGCACCATTGCGGAGTTGAAAAAGAATCCGATTGAGTACGTGATCGACTTAAAGCGTGCGCGGATTATGCGCGTTCGTCCTCGTCCGGAGCGCGTAAAAGTAGGGAAAGGATATAACTTGGTGGAGTCTTCGGATTTCGACAATACCGCCGCCCCGGAAAAAATCAGCGAGTTATCGGGCGATTTTGCGGGAGATAAGAATCTGACGCGAGAGAAGCAATGGGAGCGCCGTTTGTTGGAGTTGGATATGAAAAATCCGCTTCTCAATTTCCGCGCGAATGGTTATACGGTTAAGATTGCCACTGCGAATTTGACCGATTTTATCGATCATTCGTTTGACGGAGGCGAATTTGAAGTAGAATCTCTTCCGTCAACCGAACGGGGGACGGAAGAACTGTCCGCTGCATTTGCTAAGGCAAGTCAGTTAAAACCGCTTGCGGAATATCTTCGTTACGAGTATCAAGCAAAGCATTTAATGACGATGAGCGATGGAAAAGAATACGAGAAAAATCTTTTGACGCTTTACCGTCGCGATAAGTTGCGGCAGGAAGAAACGGGAACGAATACCCTTTATTTGGCTGCCGGTTTTTTGAAATACTATGTCCCCGGAGATTCGGAAGCGAAATATGCTCCGCTTTTATTATTCCCTGTGAACATGAGTCGTCGAGGCTTGGCGCGACCGCGTTATTTTTTGACGTTAAATACGGACGACGTGCAGGTTAATAACGCGCTTTTGGAATATTTGTATATTCAATATAACATCGACGTGCGCGGATTGGGGAATCTCAATCTCGGTTCTCGTCCTAATTTAATTGCGATTATCGATCGATTGAAAAAAGAAACGGTGTCGCAGAAGCAGTGGGACGTATACGACAGCATTTATTTATGCAGCCTGTCTTTTGCCAATTACTTAATGTGGAAAGAGGTGCGCACTCGTTCGGAAAAATTGCGAGAAAGCGTGCTGATTCGGTCGTTCATTGCAAATCGTTCGGAATTCGGAACGGAACGAATGATCGAGTCTTCTTCGGACGAGGCGTATACGGGGGAAAATCGTATTCTGCTTCCCATTAGTGCGGATTCTTCGCAGTTTTCCGCAATTAAGGATTCGTTAGACAAGAGTTTTGTCTTACACGGACCTCCCGGAACGGGAAAGTCGCAGACGATTACCAATATTATCGTCAATAATATCGTGCGCGGTAAACGCGTGCTGTTCGTTGCGGAAAAGGCTGCTGCGTTAGAAGTCGTTAATAAACGATTAAAAGATATCGGCGTCGGTGCTTTCTGCTTGGAACTGTATTCGGATAAAATGCAGAAGACCGAAGTCGTTGCAAAACTTGCCGATACTTTTCGGTTAGCTGGGACGGCGGAGAGTGCGAAAGGCTCTGCGGCGTCTGACGAAATCGCTCTGTTAACGGATAAATTGGGCGGCGAGTTGGACGCGATGCACAAAAAACAGAGACTCGGCTTTTCGGTGTACGAGGGAATTTTAGGGTATCTGGAAAATAAAGACGCACCCGATTGTCTGCGAATCGATCCGATTTTTTACGAGAAGTTGACGGAAGAGTCCTTTAACCGTTATCTTGCTTTGTTAACCGAATTGTCTGTTCGAGCAAAAGAGTGCGGCAGTATTGAAAAATCTCCTTTCCGCCGCGTTGGTAAGATCCCTTATGATGAAAAATGGCGCGTGCGCGGAGAAAACGTGCTTGCCGTTTTGCAACGGGAACTTCGTCGTTTGCGTGAATACGCTAAGGATTTAGTGTCCGTGTTTAATATGCGTACGGTTTCGCTGACGGGGCGAAAACTTAAAAATTTATACGAAGTATGCGTTTTATTAAAAACGCCTGCCGTCGGGGCTTATCTTTCGCATGCGAACGGAGCGGATTACGGTGTGATCGAGGGGTATTTCCGTTTGTTGGAAACGAAAAAACGGTTGGAAAACGATTTTACGCGTCGTTATCGCGCGCTTCCGTCGCGTGAACTTTATGCGGAAATAATCGCGGCGAAAGACAGTGAACGTGCGCGTATGCGTATGGCGAAGCGCGTTGCGTCGCAGTCGCGGTACGAACTTACGCGCGACGAACGGGAAACATATTTTACCGAAATGTGGCGAATTGCCGAAACGGAAGAAACTTTCTCTAAACGTTTGAAAGAAATTGCTCTTCTGACGGGAGAAAAGGCTTCTGAATCGAGCGTAACCGCGGCGGCGGATGCAGTGCGCCGTTTGCATGACTGCGCGGCGAGTCTTTACGTCGATCCAGATTACGGCATATATCGAGAGAGTTGTAAATTTATCTTAGATAACGAGCCGTATTTGCCGGTTGTGTTCTACTGTAAATCGTACGAAAACGCAATGGAAGCAGATGCCGAATTCCGTTCGGTTTTTGCAATCACGGATGAGGACGATCAAGGCGAGGACATCGTTAAGAAGTTGGAAATGCTCTCTACGCTAGGCAAGAACATGGATTACGTCGGCAGTTGGAGCAAGTATCAGGAAATCGTAGAAGATTGCCGCGCAAACGGTTTCGACTTCGTGTTAGAACCGTTAAAGGCTGGCGAAATTACGGCGGAGGATATTCTTTCTTGTTTCAAAAAGTGCGTTTATTATAATTTTGCCAAGAGCGAAATTTCGCTGAACGATCGCTTGTGTCGTTTTTCCGGTATGGAACTTGAGGAGGCGACCGAACGCTTTCGCTTGTTGACCGAGGAATACGAGCGTCTTTGTCGTACGGAGATCGTTCGCCGTCTTACGGCGAATATTCCAACCGCCGAGGATGAGGGCGAGCATAATTTGGAAAAGATCGTCTTGTATCGTGCAGAAAAGAATTCGGTAAAGGGAACGAGCCTTAGAAATCTTTTCGATCAGATTCCGCATATTCTTGCGAGGGCGTGTCCGTGTATGTTGATGTCTCCTGCTTC
>CAYRPB010000112.1:0-4182 GCA_964426105.1 uncultured Clostridia bacterium
GTAATGGGAGTCGTTCCCTCTTCTTTTTTGAATGCCTTGAAAAAAGAAGTGCAGTCGCCGTAGCCGCAGCGTTCGGATATTTCGCAGGCGGAAAGGTCGGTTTCGGTCAATAACTTTTTGGCGTAAGAAAGGCGGCATTTCGTTACGTATTGCATCGGGGCGATGCCGGTATATTTTTTAAATACGTGCGAAAGATAATATTTGCTCACGTACAGTTCGTTGCACACGGCGTCGATGGAATTGACTTCGGCAAAACGGGTGGAGAGATATTCGTAAATCCGCGAAAAGATGTCGTTTCTTACCATTGTCTGTTCGGATACGTCGATTTGCCGCAGAATCCCGGTCAAAATCAACTTCGACCAATAGCCGGACATGATTTCGCCGTATTGCCGCTTGTTTTCGGTTTCGTCTGCCAACGATTGAAAGCAGAGATCGAATTTTTTCGCTTGATCGCCGGTGTGGATAACGGGATCGATTCGATCGGGAATTAAATGATCGGGCGGCAGATCGTTTAGGCGCAAGTCGGTTATGCCGAAAAAGATCAACTCTAACGGCGTATTGCCCTTGGTGTATTCCATGTGCGGTACGTTGGGGTTGTAGACCAGAATGTCGCCGCGCTTGATTGCGTGAACGGCTTCGCCGATTCGTACTTCGCCCATGCCGGACGATACGTAGATGATTTCGCAAAACGCATGAGAATGAAGTTCTTCTTTCCAGTGCTTGGAACGTTGTAATTTTCCGGCGTAGAGTAACTTGGTGTTTAGGCGAATTCCGTCGCTTTTGGTCATTGCGTAATGACTGCGCACGCTTGAATCCGCGCGGTGGATTCCTTTCACGGTTCTTCTCTCTTGTTCCTTTTTGTCCCCGTAACTTACGACGGGCTTAACTATATTATAAATAATTTCTCTTTATTTTTCAATCGTTATCTGAAAATATTGTCCTTTTTTATAAAATTTTTTTAGCAATCTGCGCTATTGAAAAATCAATTCGGAGGGATTACAATAAAAGAGAAAAAAGTGCGTCGGTCGAGTACAATAAAACGGGCACGGCGCAAAAAATGTTCGAGGTGAGGAATGTTAAAAGGCGTTTCAAAATTGATCTCGCCGGAGTTATTAAAAATTCTGGCGGAAATGGGGCACGGCGATGAAATCGTCATCGGGGACGCAAACTTTCCTGCGGTGAATTACGGGAAGCGCGTCGTTCGCGCGGACGGCATAGGCGGAACGGTATTGCTTTCCGCTTTGCTGGATTTGATTCCGTTGGATTCGTATGCCGAAGAGAATTTTCTTTTAATGGAAGTCGTCAAGGGGGACGACGTCGTTCCTGCGATTTGGGAAGATTATAAGAGCGTTGCGGCGGCAAAAGAGCCGAATGCGCGAATCGGATATCTGGAACGCTTTGCTTTTTACGAACGCGCGAAAAACGCTTTTGCGGTGATCGCGTCCGGGGAAGAGCAAATTTATGCGAATATAATATTAAAAAAAGGAGTGATTAAGTAAATGAAAGCGAGAATCGGAATCAGACCGACCATCGACGGAAGATGGGGCGGAATCAGAGAGAGTCTGGAAGAGCAGACGATGGGGATGGCGAAAGCCGCGAAAGCGTTGATCGAACAAAACGTGTTTTATGCGGACGGAACGCCGTGCGAAGTCGTAATTTCTCCCTGCACGATCGGGGGCGGTGCGGAAGCGGCGCGTTGTGCGGAATATTTCCGCGAGCAGAACGTCGTTGCGACGCTTTCCGTTACTCCTTGTTGGTGCTACGGCAGCGAAACGATGGATCTCGATCCGTTGACCGTCAAGGCAGTTTGGGGATTTAACGGAACGGAGCGTCCGGGCGCGGTTTATTTGGCGGCGGTAATGGCGGCGCACGCGCAGAGAGGATTACCTGCGTTTGCG
Organism: uncultured Clostridia bacterium; assembly: GCA_964426105.1. GTDB lineage: Bacteria > Bacillota > Clostridia > Christensenellales > Borkfalkiaceae > UMGS621. Next base: position 1,899 of record CAYRPB010000112.1, read on the forward strand.
ATTTACGGAAAAGACGTGCAAGATATGGAGATGAGCGGAATTACCCCGGACGTCGAGGAAAAAATTCTGCGTTTTGCGCGTTGCGCGGTTGCGGTCGGACAGATGCGCGATAAGGCGTACGTCGGAATCGGCAGCGTCGCGATGGGAATCGGCGGCAGTTTTGCGGACGGCAATTTGATGCAGAAATTCCTCGGAATCCGTACCGAATGGGTGGATATGACCGAAATTAAGCGTCGTGTCGATTTCGCGATATACGATCACGAAGAATACGAAAAGGCTCTGAAATTCGTCAAAGAAAAGGTGAAAGAGGGCAAGGATTGGAACGGAACGGCGTTCGAGCAAAAAGATTTCACGAGAGAGGAATTGGACGCGCAATGGGAGTTCGTCGTCAAGATGACCTTGATCGTGCGCGATATCATGTTGGGCAATCCCAAACTCGCGAAACAGAAAATGGAATCCGAGCGCATGCTCGGTCACGTCACGTGCGACGAGGAAGCGCTTGGCAGAAACGCGATTTTCGGCGGTTTCCAAGGGCAACGTATGTGGACGGACTATCTGCCTAACGGCGATTTCACCGAAGCGATCTTAAATTCCACGTTCGATTGGAACGGCAAAAAGCAGCCCACGATTTTGGCGACCGAAAACGACAATTGCAACGGCATTGCGATGTTGTTCTTGCACTTGTTAACGGGAAGATCTTGCGTATTTGCGGACGTTAGAACGTTTTGGAGTCCGGAAGCGGTGGAACGCGTTACCGGTTGGAAACCCGAGGGGCGTGCGGCAAACGGCTTTATGCACCTGATCAATTCGGGCGCGGCGGCGTTGGACGGAACGGGCGTCAGCAAGGACGACAAGGGAAATTATTGCATGAAGCGTTGGTGGAAAGTCGGGCAAGAGGATATCGACGCCATGCTCGCGCATACCGAATTTTCTCCGGCAAACCGCGGTTATTTCCGTGGCGGCGGATTCTCTTCTTCTTATTCGACGCAGCATGAAATGCCCGTTACGCTCGCGCGCGTCAATATGGTGGACGGCATCGGCTATACTTTACAACTTTCCGAGGGGTGGACGGTTACGTTGCCCGAAGAAGTAGATCATACCTTGCTTTATCGTACGGACAGGACGTGGCCGTCGACTTGGTTTGTTCCGCGGCTGGATCAAGATACGGAAGCAGGCAGCAGTGTTTATAACGTTATGGCGAATTGGGGCGCAAACCACGGCGCGTTCGTTTACGGGCACGTCGGAAAGGACCTTATTACCCTTGCTTCGATGTTGCGGATTCCCGTATCGTTCCACAACTTGAAAGACGAAGATCTTTATCGTCCGCATGCTTGGACGGCGTTCGGTACGCGTGATCGCGAGGGGGCGGATTATCGCGCTTGCTCGCAGTACGGACCGCTTTATCGGTAATCGATTGAAATAAAAAACAGAACTTCGTGCGTTATCGCGCGGAGTTCGTTTTTTATTGCGAAAAATTCGCGCGATCGGGACTGATTGATGAAAGTTAGAGCAATATACTTGATTTTGTCATAAAAAAGTGTTACAATAAGTCGTGAAAATAAAAAACGATTAAGAGTGTCGGAATGGAAAAACAAAAGAAAGGAAAGCAAAAGAAGGTAAAACAAGATCGTCCGCTTTATTTCAGAATCATGAAAAAGATGATGAAGAGCCGCTATAAAAGACCGGAATTTGTCTTTTTAGGAGAGGGCTTTACGAACGGCTCGATTATTTTGAGTAATCACGAGGGGACGGAAGCGCCCATGTCGTTGGAATTGTATTGCGATAAGCCGTTCAGAATGTGGGGAACGTATGAAATGAATTCGGGACTTGTAAAACTTTACAAATATCAAACGAGGGTGTATTATCACGAAAAGAAACATTGGAATTTACATCTCGCGCGGTTATTCTGTTTAGTGGCAAGTCCGTTGACGAATTTGTTTTATAAGGGCTTAAATTTGATTTCCACCTATAAGGACGCTCGCTTTTTAAAGACGATCCGTGAAAGCGTAAGAACGATCGAAAAGGGGAAAAATATCGTTATTTTTCCTGAAATTTCAGAAAAAGGGTATCTCGAACAGTTGGAGGGCTTTTATTCCGGATTCGCGCTTTTGGCGGAAACGCTTTATAAAAAGGGAATCGACGTTCCGATTTACGTAACGTATTTCAGAAAAAAGGATTTTAAGTATATAGTTGACGCGCCGATTCGGTATTCGGAATTATCGCAGGGAAGAACGCGCGACGAGATGGTTGCTTATCTGTTGAAAAGGTGCAACGCGTTGTATTG
>CAYRPB010000113.1:0-4163 GCA_964426105.1 uncultured Clostridia bacterium
CATTCGCGTTTAAACGACATTATGTGATAAAAACTATTTTTGTTTCGCATTTTTTTAATTTTACAAAATTTGCGAAATATATTATATGCTTTTGATATGATAATATGAAACTTATCGAAAGAAAATTTTATTTACAACAACTGATAGACGTTAGGAATCCCTCCGATATAAAGGTTATTACGGGTATTCGTCGATCGGGTAAATCAAAGTTGATGGACGCTTTCATTGACTGCGTGCAAAAGCAGGCCGTAGATAATAATATTATCCGCATAAAATTAAACTTAAAAGAATTTGAATCTCTTAAAAATGTCGACGCATTGTACAAACATATAAACGAACGCTATGTTGACGGAAAAGAAAACTTCCTTTTTGTAGACGAAGTACAACTTTGTAGGGGCGATAATAAATAGTCTGTATGAAGAAGAACGCTTTAATATTTTTTTAACAGGTTCTAATGTCTTTTTGTTGTCAAGCGAATTGGGTGCGCTCTTTGGTGGGCGTATGTTTGAAATCGGTTTATTTCCGTTCTCTTTTGCCGAGTATCTTTTATATTACTCTCATTGTCAATAAAATACCTTTCTTCATTTTTAAAGTTTCCTTTTGGGGATGAATAAACCCAACGAAAATATATTTGCAAAAGCGCATATGCGCTATTGCTCAGGGAGACAGGATTTCTCCTGCCGGATCGACGGTTATCGAGAAAAAACTAGGAGAAGTGTTTGACTGAAAAACAAAAAACTCGATAAACGTCAGAAACTTAATGTTTCTTGGATGTTCGCTCTCTTTTGGACAGTGGACACCCAAGGAGAATTAATGAAAAACTTGTTATTTTGCTTGTTTATTTACAAAATTATAAAACTTTACGAAAAGGCAGATGCAGGATATAAAGCGAAGCCTGACCGATTCCGAGCAGGACGAAGAAAAACTGTCCAAGTTTATTAAAACGGTAAAGACCGATTCCGAGATACGGGAACTAACGTCTGAAATTCTCAATAGTTTCGTGGAGAAAATCATTATATCCGAAACGGAATGGGATGCGGACAGAAAAATGCAGGAAGTGAAAATCATCTACAAGTTTGTAAGCGCAATCCGTCTCCCACGGTACGACGTGTCATAAAAAGCACAGGGAACAAAAATGGGTAGACAGTTAAAACTTACCATACCCGCAAATTTTCCAAGAGTATTTAACATTTGGGAGCATTTCATATGCCAGTGGAGGGGGTGCTGCTCGAAAGGTTGTTCTCTTGCGTACCGAATTATTTTTCGCAAATAGGATTTTTTTATCCGCGTTACGGGAATTTGCATTTGACGGAGTAGCATAAAGCGCCGCGCCCTGCATATATAAAAATATAGGAAAGTATAAAGCGCGCCCCGCTGTCCTGTCGGTAATGCCAAAGAAGCGCGGAATGCGCGAAGAACTTTCGGATCAGAAAGAAAGGAGGAGAAATATGTCTTTTTTTTGTAACTTCCAATCGGACAGGTGTCCGGGGCAGATTACGGGCAATCCGTTGAACGGGCTTTGTGAAAAAGTTTGTATTCAGGCGAAAAAGGTGTTCGACGCCTGTATGCAGCAGCAACAGTTGACGGGGATCGTGCTGAATCTGACCAACTTTACCCCGGCGAATCCTACATATCCGCTTACCTTTATCAGCGCGAGAAGCACGACCGCAAGGGGAACGATTTCCAATCTGTTGATCGATCCGATTGCGGATAAGCCCAATAGTGCGCGCGTGCGCGCGGACGTGACCATTCCCGTAACTGTCGCTTACACGGATGCAAGCGGCGTCGAGGGTGTTGCAACATCTTCGTTTACCGTAACGAAAGACGTTATTTTGTGTGTGCCGGCACCGTCGATCATGCCTTACGAGGTGGAGGCAGTTGTTTCGATGGTTTCCGCAGAGGGAACTTATACGGGGGAGGGACAATTCACCGTGAACGGTTGTTCGACGGTTATCTTGAAAATCGTGATGGAAGTAGAACTGCTCGTTCCGTCTTACGGGTATTGCGCCATTCCGCCTTGCCAAAATTATTCGCAGGAAATCTGTGCCGGTTTTTTTGAACTGCCGATTTATCCGCAGTCGTAATCGAAAAAAAGAGGGGATTGCCGTTGCGATCCCCTTTTTTAGTTGCTTGAAAACTTGGATTGTGGTAAAATAAAAGAAAAAAAGAAGGGAGAACGCCTTGAAAATTTTTGCAATCAGCGATCTGCATATTTCACGGACGTCCGACAAACCGATGGAAGTGTTCGGCGGCAAATGGATCGGGTATTTAGATAAAATCAAGGCGGATTGGGACAAAAAAGTATCGGAAGAAGATATCGTCTTGATCGGGGGGGATACCAGTTGGGCAATGGATCTGGACGAAGCGCTTTACGATATGGAGGAATTTACGCCCTTAAAGGGGAAAAAAGTTTTAATCCGAGGCAATCACGATTATTGGTGGAAGAGCATTTCGCGTTTGCGCGATCGGTTGGCAGAAAACGTCTATGCGCTGCAAAACGACGCGATAAAATTCGGCAACGTGATCGTCTGCGGCTCGCGCGGTTGGAGCGTGCCCGGCTCTCCCGATTTTTCGGAAACGGATGAAAAACTGTATAAAAGAGAGGCGGAGCGACTTCGCTTATCTCTTTTTGCGGCGGAGCGAATCAGAAACGAGGGGGACAAGTTGGTTGTCATGATTCATTATCCGCCCTTTAACGTGAAGAGGGAAAGTTCGCTGTTTACCGAACTTTTCGAGCAGGCAGGCGTGAACGTGGTTGTCTACGGGCATCTTCACGGGAAAGACGTACGCGCCGATCGGCAAGTTTTCCGCAACGGCGTAACGTATTATCTCACGTCTTGTGATTTAACGGATAATCAATTAACGGAGCTTGTATTATGAAAGGAAAAAAATCCCCCGAAACACTTGCATCTTCCGAGGATTCGGAAAAACAACTCTCTGCGCTCGCGGAGAGCGAATCGAAAGAAACGACGAAAAAATCGCGCTTTGTCGGTTATTGGAAAAATCTTCCCAAACGTTATTTTATCACGGCGTTTTCCGGCATGGCGCAAGGACTGTTCGTCACGTTGATCGCCGGAACGATCTTGGCGCAAATTGCCGGTTGGATCGGCGATAATTATTTAGGAAACACTTTGCTTGCGATTGCGAATTTGGCGAAAGCGTTAATGGGGGCGGGAATCGGTGTCGGAATCGCGCACGCGCTCGGACACAATAAGATGGTGGTGTTTTCGTCTGCCGTAGCAGGGTTGATCGGCGCATGGTCCGATCAACTGATCGTCGGTGGCGACGGAATGGCGGTCATCGGCGCGAAATTCGGCGTCGGCGCACCCGGAAACCCCATCGGATCGTACGTGGTTACGATGTTAGTCGTAGAGATCGTTCAACTGTATGCAGGAAAAACAAAATTGGATATTTTGTTGATTCCGTTGGGGGCGATGCTGCTGGCGTTTGTCGGCGTTTACATTGCGTATCCGTTTATTTGGCTGATCAATCAACTCGGCAATTTAATCGCGATCGCAACGAATATTACACCGTTTGTCATGGGAATCGTCATTTCGGTTATTATGGGAATTCTCTTGACGATGCCGACTTCGAGTGCCGCGATTTGGGTAGCGGTTGCTTCTCCGATTCTTACGAACGCCGCCTCGACGGACGTTCAGGTTAATGCGATTTTATTGGCAGGCGGCGCGGCTGCCGTCGGCTGTGCCTGTCACATGGTCGGGTTTGCCGTTACGTCCTTTCGGGAAAACGGCGTCGGCGGACTTATTTCGCAGGGGATCGGAACGAGTATGTTGCAAATCCCGAATATCATGAAAAAGCCGTCGATTATGCTGCCGGAAATCATTGCGAGCGCGATCTGCGGTCCGCTTTCGACTTGCGTGTTCGGACTCTATTGCGACGCGACCGGCGGCGGTATGGGGACGAGCGGTTTGGTCGGTGTTTTCAGTACGGTTTCTTCTTCCGTGAATGCGGGAATAAACGGTTGGGTGCTCGGGATCGGCGTCGCGCTTTTGTTCTTTATTTTACCTGCCGCAATCAGTTTGGGAGTAAGCGAGTTTATGCGCAAGAAAGGTTGGATTCGATTTGGCGATATGAAACTCGATGTTTAAAAAGACGATTGGATAGAAAAAGCCCGACGTATTCGTCGGGTAAAAGATTAACTG
>CAYRPB010000114.1:0-4161 GCA_964426105.1 uncultured Clostridia bacterium
ATATGAACTTCTTTTTTATTTCTAAGTGTTGCACTTAATAGTATAATTCACCTTCTCCACAAAAAAAAGAAAGCACCATACGATGCTTTCTTTTTTTGGTGTGGAGAATGGGACTTGAACCCACACGGATAAACCATACGCCCCTCAAACGTACGCGTCTGCCAATTCCGCCATCCCCACAAGGTGCTTAATTAGTTTATCTCATTTCTTCCTTTTTGTCAAGAAATTGAGGATAATATTTTCTATATTTTTCATAATTTCGCGTAATTTTTCCTAAATATTCCGCCGTTTCGCGATACGGCACGGAATCTAACCGCACTCCGTCCGCGGAGATTGCCGAATTTTTCAGCCATTGCCGAACAATCCCTTCTCCAGCATTGTAAGCGGCGAGCGCCGTGCGCTCGTCCGAAAAACGATCGAAGAGATACCGCAAATACCAACAGCCGAATTCCAAATTATCCTCCGGTAAAAACAAGTCGTATCGATCGACTTTTCGCCGTTCGGCAATATACGCCGCCGTCGAATCCGTTATCTGCATTAATCCCTTTGCGCCGACAACGCTTTGCGCGCGCTCGTCGAAATCGGATTCCGTTTTAATTACGGCATAAACGAGAAGCGGATCTAACGAATAGCGTTCGGATAACAGCGTGACCGTTTCTACATATCGAACGGGATACGCCAGCCGCCGCGCGATCGGCACACCGAACAGCAAAATCAACGCGACAAGACAGCCGACGGCAAAAACAAATAACGCGTCAATGAATTTTTTTTTCGATCTCATAAAGCAATTCCGTTACCTTCTTTTCGAGTTCCGACAAATCGGAATCGTTCTCAATAACAGTATGCTCGTTTTTTGCTAATTTTTCATAATCGAATTGATTTTTCATGCGCAAAATCACTTCTTCCCTCGATAAACCGCTGCGATTCACGACGGATAAAATTCGCGCCTCGCGCTCGCGCATGACGACGACGATTTGATCGAAGCGATTTTCGCTTCCCGTTTCAAACAGCAACGGGATTTCGACGAAAAGAACTTTTTCTTCGGAACAAGCAAACGCCTCGTCCAAGCGACGAAACACGCCGCGATGAAGGATCTCGTTCAAGCGTGCCAATGCGTCTGGATTTCGGAACACCACCGACGCAAGTTTACTGCGATTTAACCGTTCCCCGTACACGTCCTCGCCGAACGCACGCACGATTTCCGTCCTTACGGACGGTTCTTCGGGCAATTCTCGCGCAATATCGTCGCAAGAAAGAACGGAATAGCCGCGAGCGGAAATCAACTTTGCCACGGTGGATTTTCCGCTCCCGATTCCGCCCGTGATCGCAACCTTATAAACTGCCATTATTTTGCGTCATACCAAGTCGCGCCGCGCTCCGTTTCCACCGTAAGCGGAACGGAAAGCGAAACCGCACCTTCCATTTCGGTCCTTAAAATCGCTTCCACCAGATCCGCCTCTTCTTGCAAAGCGTCCACGATCAATTCGTCGTGCACTTGCAAGATTAACTCGGAACGGAGATTTTCGCGCTTAAACGCGCGATACACACCCAACATCGCAACCTTAATAATATCCGCGCTGCTCCCCTGTAAGGGCATATTCATTGCCGCGCGCTCGCCGAAACTTCTTACATTGTAATTTGCCGCGTTGATTTCCCGTATATAGCGTTTCCGTCCCAAAAGAGTGGATACATATCCGTTTTTTCGCGCCGTTGCCACGTTTTGTTCCATATACGTTTTTATTTCGGGATAGTTGGTAAAATAGCGTTCGATATAATCTCTCGCCTCGGCAACGGATATTTTTAATTGACGCGACAAACCGAACTCGCTGATTCCGTAAATAATGCCGAAGTTAACAGCCTTTGCACGGCGCCGCATTTCCTTTGTTACGAGCGACGGCTCGACGCCGAACACCTGCGAGGCAGTCAGCGCGTGGATATCTTCATTGTGGCGAAACGCCTCGACGAGAGGCTTACACCCCGAAAAATGCGCCAAAAGTCTCAGTTCGATTTGGGAATAATCCGCGCCGACCAACACGTGCGCGCCGTCGCGCGCGCAGAAAAAACGACGAATTTCCCGGCCCTCTTCATCGCGAACGGGAATATTCTGCAAATTCGGCTCTTTACTCGACAATCGTCCCGTCGTCGTAACCGTTTGATGAAAACTCGTATGAATCAATCCCGTATGTTTATCGATCAACGGACGAAATCCCTCGATATACGTCGAATACAGTTTTTGAATCTGACGATAGCGCAAAATCAGCGGCACGATCGGATTTTCGTCCGCAAGTTCTTCCAAAACGTCCGCCGACGTGGAAAATCCGTTTTTATTTTTCTTTCCGCGCTTTAAGCCCAAGCGTTCAAAGAGAATTTCACCCAATTGTTTGGGAGAATTGACGTTAAAGGTTACCCCTGCGAGCCGACAAATTTCCGATTCCAACTCTTTGAGCATTGCGCCGTATTTTTCGGAAAGTGCGTCAAGTGCGGCAACGTCCGCGTAAAAACCTGCTTTTTCCATGAAAAACAGTACGTCAACCAACGGAAGTTCCACCTCGAAATAAAGGCGGTTCATTCCCTCGTCGGCAATTTTATCGCGAAGCGTTTCCGCGATTTTTGCCAAAGCGTAGCCCATCGCCGTCGTCGAATAACCGTATTCTTCCGCCACGTCCCGTTCGTTCTCTTCCTTACCCGAAAAATCCGCGAGATACTTCATCAAAAGCACGTCGTCCGCTTCCGCGCGAAAAGGAACGTCGTACGATTCCAACAAATGCATCCATTTTTTCTTGTCGAATACAACCAACTTCTTCTCCGCCGAAAAGATTGCAGAAAACAACGTCGGAAGTTCTTCCGCTGAAATCCCCTCGTCAAAAAAACTGCGACGAATTTTCACCGTATACTCCGTTTCACCGCCCGTATAAACGGACAATTCTTCCCCGTAACAAACCGCAATCCGCTCCGCCTTTACGACTTCCAAGGCACGCGACAGTTCGGTTACGCTTTCCGCGCGAATCGCAACCGCTTGCGGCTTTTCTTCTTCAAAAATCCCCTCTCGCTTGATTAACGTGCGAAACTCCATTTCGATCATCTTTCTGCGCACCGCGTCCGAAAAAGGAAACCGCACGTGCATGGTTTCCAAATCGACATTGACTTCCGCGTGAATGTCGATGGTCGCAAGCGTGCGAGAAAGACGAGAAGATTCCTCGCCCGTTCTCAACTTTTCTCTCCAACGGGGAGCAATCGACTCTAAATTCCGATAAATGTTTTCGATCGTGCCGAATTCGGCGAGCAAACTCTTCGCCGTCTTTTCGCCGATTCCCGGGACGCCGGGGATATTATCGGAAGAATCTCCCATTAACGCCTTTAAGTCAATAATTTGAGCAGGACTCAACCCTGTCTTTTCGACAAAATTCCGAACGTCATACTGCTCGATATCCGTAATGCCTCGCTTGGTAAAATGCACCTCGGTATGCGCGTCCACAAGTTGTAATGCGTCGCGGTCGCCAGTCACGATAATCGTATCGACGTCCGTGCTCTTCGCGATCGTACCGATCACGTCGTCCGCTTCCCACCCCTCTTTTTCGACAATGCAAATTTCCATTACGCTTAAAATTTCTTTTAAGAGCGGAATCTGCGGACGGAGATCCTCCGGCATCGGTTTGCGCGTTCCCTTATACTCCGCATACATCTTATGGCGGAAAGTCGGTGTTTTCAAATCAAACGCGACGGCAAGATAGTTTGGTTTTTCAGTCGTCAAAAGTCGAATCAGCATGGTTGTAAAGCCGTAAACGGCGTTAATCGGCACGCCGTCTTTCCTTGTTAAAGGCGGCGTAGCATAGAAAGCGCGGTTAATTAAACTATTTCCGTCAATCAAAATTAATTTTTCCATCAGAATCCCTTTTAATTTGCTTGCATATTTTTTTAAAATGTGATATTATTTGTAAGCAATCGGTTGAAAGCCTTGTTGAATTATATTTTACCATAACTAAAAATAAAATACAAGGGTTTCTTTTGATTTCGATAAAACAAATGCCGCCGTGGTGAAATTGGCAGACGCGCTGGACTCAAAATCCTGTGGTAGAGATACCGTGTCGGTTCGACTCCGACCGGCGGCACCAACAAAATCCGAATCGCTTTCAGCGATTCGGATTTTTTGTCTTAAAGGAA
>CAYRPB010000115.1:0-3945 GCA_964426105.1 uncultured Clostridia bacterium
CCCGCACCGTCCAAAATATGCGCGAACGCGGCTTTTCCCATCAAACGACGGGATAAAATTCTGCCGGCAACGGCAACCGTCTTGCCTTCCGTTCCCTCGTAATCGGAAATAATCGCGTCCGACAAATGCGTACGCGGAAACTTCACCTTTTCATACGGATTTTTCCCGTCCGCCACCAATTTATCCAACTTTTCGCGGCGGATTTTTAAGATCTCGTTCAGATCGAGTTCCTCCGTCGCCGGGACGGGAGCAGTACTCTTCTTTTCTTCTGCCATGCCTCTAACCTCAGATAATTTTCTTGACGACCAAAACGGATTCGCCTGCCGGTACTTGAACGGTTACCCGCTCGCCTACCTTTCTTCCCAACAACGCGTTGCCGACAGGCGATTCGTTGGAAATACGGTTTGCGTCCACGTCCGCCTCCGTCGTCCCGACGATTTCAAACACCAACGTTTCGTCGTAAGTTTCGTCGTAAATTTCCACCTTGCTTCCGATGGAAACCACGCCTTTCCGAATCTCGCTGTCCTTAATGACCTTTGCGTGTTTTAATTTTTCTTCGATTTCGAGAATCTCGCCCTCGATCATCGCCTGTTCGTTTTTCGCCGCGTCGTATTCGGCGTTTTCGGAAAGGTCGCCGAATTCGCGAGCCACCTTAATGCGTTCGGTAATCTCCGCACGTTTTTGTACTTTCAAATATTCCAGCCGTTTTTCGAGTTCTTCCAAGCCCTCTCTGGTTAAAATGACCTCTTCTGCCATGGTTCCATCCTCCATTCTGCGCAGACTGCGCCTATTTTTGCTATTTTAATATTATAAACCAATACGAACGGTTTGTCAACCTAATGGGCGACCTTCGCGAGAAAACAGATAAAAACAGACGATTTCGCTCCTCATGTGAAAAAATGACAATTATTTGAAAAAAATCAAAAAACGCTTGACAAACAAAAAAAAAGTGATATAATATAAAGCGTAAAAAAGATTTTCCGAAATTTTTTATTTCTCTGAATAATATATGGATCAGTTCCGCACCCAAGGGCGCGGAACTTTTCTTTTAAAGTGAATTGCACGATGACACGTAATCTTTAACAGAAAAAGAGGTGGTGAATTATCAAACTAAGCGCGACACTTAGAAAGAAAAAATTAAATAAATCAACGGTTTTTTAGTAATGTAGATTTTTTTGTCCGGCATTAATTAACGCCGAATTCTTTTTTAGTGTTTTTTCGCTTACTTTTTCTAAATTTCTTCCCTTAGAATAAAACTCTCTAAGCAAACCGTTTCAGTTTTTATTCGTACTTTTTTGCCAAGTACGATGCGGATCGGCAAAATACATTTCACAATGCAACTCTTTTTCTATCTTTCTCCAATCGCACATAAACGCACCGCGCTCCGACACAAGCCTTAATAAAATCGACTCATGCCCCTAATGAAACACTTAACAACGCCTCTCTCGCAATCTTTAATAAAAGTCTCCGGTCAACCGCGCATAAAACACGCACCGCGCGACACAAGCCTTAATAAAACAACTTACCAAACGCACAACTTTCCCGTTTAACACTCAATACTTCTCACAACCTTTAATAAAATCAACTTTCCAACGCCCCTTAACACCATCACATACGTAACGCTTCGATAGAAAAAGTCCTCGCATAAATTTACGCGAGGACCGGTCTTTATCAGTCGTTCTTCTCTTGAAAACTGCCGCAGCAGGTACAGCCCGAACAGCCGCACGTTACCTTGATGACGTCTAACGTGCAATTGCACCCCTGCGCGTTGTGGCAACATTTCCGCACGTCACAGTAAATCGCGTTATTTTTTTCCATTTTTTACCTCCTATGGTTCTCGGAATACTCTCATTATGCGTAAAAAAGCGATAAAGTATTCAAACCATTGACTTTTTTCCAAAAAATGAATATAATGATTTATTATGAAAGTTATATTATTAAAAGACGTGAAAGGCACGGGCAAAAAAGGCGAGATTATCGAAGCAAAAGACGGCTTTGCGCAAAATTTCCTGATCAAGCGCGGACTCGCGGAAGCGGCGACTGCGCAAAAAATCAACGATAATAAAATGAAGCAAGACGCCTTGGCTTTTCATATTGCGGAACAAAAACGCTTAAATAAAGAATTAGGCGACCGCATGAACGGACAAACGGTGACCGTAAAAGTCAAATTGGGCGAAAACGGCAAATTCTTCGGTAGCGTCACGGGGAAAGAAATCGCCGACGCGTTGGACGCGGCAGGCATGACGGTGGATAAGAGGAAAGTCATCCTTCCATCCCCCATCAAAACAGTAGGCGAACATCAAGTTTTCGTCAAAATATCGGCGGAAGTTACGGCAAAAATCACCGTTAGGGTAGAGAGTTTATAATGGAAGAAGGAAATAAAATCACCGAAGAACAAACAGCGCAGTCTTCTTCCGCCTCGGCGGACGATATTGCACCGTCAAAAAGGAAAAAAGGCGGTCCAAAAGCCGACTGCAAACAACTGGAAGTCGATGAATTGAAAGCACCGCTGAAAGCGAAACCGAAAAGCAAGTCCGGAAAAATATGGACGATCTTGTTCATTCTTTTGAACGTCGCGGTCATTGCCTATACGGCAATTGCGGACTTTTCAAACGAAGCGACGCCGGACACCCCGACCGCGTTAAAAGTTATCAGCGAAAATTGGTATTATCTTATTTTCGCTATAATCGCGTTTACCGCAGGAATTGTATTGGAAGCCGGCAAACTTTCGTTTATGATGCATCGAACGACGGGCAAAGGACGGTTTAAGTTGTGCTTTCAAACCATGATTTTGGGGAAATATTACGACGGCGTTACTCCGCTCGCGTCGGGCGGACAGCCCTTTCAGATTTATCACCTTTCCAAAAACGGCGTTAAAACGGGAAAGGCAACGTCCATTATCATTACGTCCTTCTTCTTAAACCAGTTGACGTTTACGATTTTATGTATCGTCGCATGCGTTTTGGATTCTGTCGGCGTTCTCAATTGCGCGGAGATCTTCGCCGCGGAAGGCTCGGCAATGCGCGGCAACTTCGAGATTTTACGTATTTTCTCTTACGTCGGGATCGCATTGGGCGCAATCGTCCCTCTTTCCGTCTTGCTGTTTTTTGTTTTCCCGAGCGGAAGCATCAAATTGATGAAAGGCGGAATCGCTCTTTTAAGCAAATTGCGCATCATTAAAAACAAAGAAATTGCGACCATGAAAACCATTCGCACGACGGCGCAATCCTCTCGTAGCATCAAGGAAATCGCGGGAAGTTTCTGGACGTTAGTCCCTAGTTTGCTCTTTTCGATCGCGTTAAATTGTGCGGCTTGCTCCGTCACTTATTTTACGCTCCGCTTCTTCGGATTCGACATTCCGAACGTAAACGGAATTCACGAATGGCTTTTGATCGCGCAGTTGCACTTATTTATTTCGTCAGCCGTTTCCATGGTGCCGACGCCCGGAACGTCCGGCGCGGCGGATTTTACGTTCTACAGCGCGTTCAACGAATTGATCCTCGTCCCCGGTCTTTCCTTTACGGCGATGATCACTTGGCGTTTTTTGAGTTATTACATTTACATTTTAATCGGACTTGTAACGCTCGCTTACGTATCGCTTAAAAAGAAACGCTTAGCGAAAAAAGCACAATAGAATAGATTTCTATCCCTTGGGACATTTTTCTATTCTGTACGGAAAGTTTTTACGATAAAAAATCAAGAAGTTTTATCCTATCAACTGTAAATTTTTCGTTTGTTTTTAGCGAAGTTCTATTATAATATTATTCTTATTCTTTTAACAACAAGCCACCACTAATGAAGCGGTGGCTTTCGCTTACCCCCTTAAAAGAGATGATAACGGCAAGCGCTTAAACACACTTTTGACTCGTCCGCCGCATCAAGCAAACCGTCATCTTATTTTTGGCATATTGTTCTGTCTATTCGGCAAACGGGTCATAATACTAT
>CAYRPB010000116.1:0-2744 GCA_964426105.1 uncultured Clostridia bacterium
CCAAATTCGAATGCAGACTGCATTTGTGCAAGCCACCGTGGTTCCTGTAACCATGGCGACTTGGAGAGTCTTTCCTCCTGTGGGTTATTCCTGTGTGCATCGCAGAAGCATCGCATGAAAACAAGTCTCAGATACGCACAGGTTGCTTGAATATCTTATATTATATCACGAATACGGCATAAAATCTGTTGATATTTTGTTAACATCTCCACCAGGTGCCTCGTCAGGGATGCTGATTTTTCCGTTACATTTTTGTACAAGTTGACGAATTCACAAGTCGCATACTCCTCAAAAAACGTATGCTCTCCGTTCTCTGTCAAATTTTTACATTTTCCCCTTGACCTATGCCGACAAAAATTGTATAATGTAGGTGAACACGTTTATTTTGTCGTACAGAAGGAGGGGTATATATGACACCTAAAAATCCCAAGTACAAACAGATCGCCATTTATGTTTTTTGCACCGCCAGCAGTATCATTCTGTTTGCCCTGCTGTGTCTGCACCTTGCTGAGGTCGGCGCATTTTTCAAGAAAGCCGTAGGTGTCATTTCCCCTTTCATATATGGCTTCATCATTGCCTACCTGGTCAATCCCATCATGATGCGGATCGAGAAGTATGTGCTGCGTTTCCCGGCCGGTTCGAAGGCAGAACAAAAGCTCAAACATCCCTTAGGCGTTGCCCTGGGTATGCTGGTATTTTTGCTCATACTGGGTGTGATCGTGGGACTGATCATTCCGCAGGTGGGTTCCAGCTTCAAAGACCTGCAATCCCGGATCACCGACTATGTGACCGCTGCGCAGAATTTAGCCGACAGCTTTGTACGGGAGTTCCCGCTGTTCAACGGACAATACGAGAATCTATCGGAGTTTCTGGACGTAAATGAGATATCCTCCGACATCAAGGGACTGATCTCCAACTTTTCCAACCTGTTGGCCGTGGCAGCCGATTCCGTGATCTCCTATGGCAAGCAGTTTGTAGTGGAGGTCACCAATGCGCTGATCGGCTTTATTGCAGCGATATACTTCCTTTTGGCCAAGGACTCACTGATCTCCAAAACGAAAAAAGCGGCAGCAGCGTTTTTGCCCCAACGCAGTTATGTGAATCTGATGCGTGTCCTTCGCTTCACCAACCAGACCGTGGGCGGCTTTATCTATGGAAAGATCATCGACTCCATCATCATCGGTTGCCTGACCTTTATCGCCATGACGATCTTCCGTATGCCCTTTACCTTGCTGATCAGTGTCATTGTAGGGATCACCAATGTCATTCCCTATTTCGGACCTTTCATCGGTGCCATTCCCAGTGCGTTCATCGTGTTCATTGCCGAGCCGGGGAAGACCATCTGGTTTCTCCTCATGATCCTTGTGATCCAGCAGCTGGACGGCAATGTGATCGGGCCGAAAATTTTAGGCAACACCACAGGCATGACCTCGCTGGCGGTGCTTGTCTCCATCACCATCGCCGGTGGATTCTTTGGGTTTGCCGGGATGATCTTAGGGGTACCGGTGGCGGCGGTGCTTTGCATACTGTTCCGACAGCGCACCGATAGTATCCTGCGGAAAAAGAATGCCTCGACTAAGGCGGTCGATTACCTCAATTATCCCCCGCAGCCGGACTTCTCGAAGGAGCCGATCTTCTTCCGTCGTGAGGATACCATGCCGGAATCGTGTATGCTGCCAAGGGAGCATGAAGAGAAATAACGCTCTTTGCCGTTTTCACGCTGTATTTCCGTTTCGCATATGCCTTATTCATTTTCGAACTTCCCCCAAAAGGAGATTCTATCATGCAAACTTCCGATTATTTTATCGATCCTCGTGTGTCCAAAAAGGCACTGCAAGCTTTCTTAGACAAGTTTGTGCCTGGGCAGGACGAGATCCATACGCTCCAGATCCGGCACCACGACAGCGTTGTGGTCAAGCTATCTCCGGCTCCCTACAGCTGTTCTCACAAACGGGAAGTCTATTCTCTCTCTAAATCCTTTTGCTCCACAGCGATCGGATTTTTGGTGGACGAAGGCAAGCTCTCCCTGGACGACCGGATCATCGACCTTTTCCCCGACAAGCTGCCCACCGTGGTATCCGAGAACTTAGCTGCCATGCGTCTGCGTCATGTGTTATCCATGAACACCGGTCACGCCGGCTGTGTCATGTACCACATGGTGCGCTCCGACGATGCTGCCAAAGCTTTCTTAGCCCAGGACGTGCCGTATGAACCGGGCACCCATTTTGCCTACAACACCGGTGCCACCTGCCTTCTCTCCTGTATCGTAGAGCGGATCTCCGGTATGCATCTGCTGGACTTTTTGACCTGGAAGCTGTTTCTCCCTCTGGGTATCACCGATATGCGCTGGAATCGGGTACCCGATGGAAACAACGAAGGGGGCTGTGGTATCCATGTGTCCTCAGACGACATCGCGAAATTGGGGACGCTGTATCTCCACGGTGGTATGTGGAACGGAAAGCGGCTGCTGTCCGAAGCTTGGGTGAAGGCTGCCACCTCGCCGGTTTCGGACAACTCCTGTAATGGCACGCCCGACTGGTGCGCCGGATACGGATACCAGTTCTGGGTCAACGCCAGAGAAGGATTCCGGGGAGATGGAGCCTGCGGACAGCTATGCGTGGTTTTGCCGGAGCGGGATATGGTGATCGCTGTGCAGACCATGCTGGGCGATATGCAACGGGAAATGGATGCCATCATGGAGTTGGTGGCACATTTGTACGATGCGGATGACGACGTGCCGCTTA
>CAYRPB010000116.1:2844-3942 GCA_964426105.1 uncultured Clostridia bacterium
AAGGAGATACCGTTATGCGAAAGAATTTTGGAGCAAAGCCCATTTTATATCCCCAGCCGGTGTTCATCATCGGCAGCTACGATGAAGACGGAAAAGCCGATGCCATGAATGCGGCTTGGGGCGGTCTCACAGAAGCGGACGAGATCACCATGTGTATCAGCCCTTCCCACAAGACCACGGAAAATATCCTGAAACGGGGAGCATTCACGGTCAGCATGGGCACGGCCGATACGGTGGTAGCCTGCGACTATGTGGGGATCGTTTCGGGAAAGGACGAGCCGGACAAGCTGGAAAAAGCCGGATTCCATGTGGTAAAAAGCGAATTTGTGGATGCGCCGGTGTTTGCGGAGCTGCCCATGGTGGTGGAATGTCAGCTATCCAGCTATGATCCCGCATCCTGCCACTTGGTGGGAAAGATCGTGAACGTTTGCGCCGACGAACGTATACTGACCGATGGCAAGATCGACCCGTTCAAACTGCGTCCCATTGTGTTCGATGGTGTACACCACACCTATCATGTGCTGGGCGAAAAGGTGGGTAATGCGTTCCAGGACGGGCTGGCTTTGCGGAAATAAAAATAAAGTGGGAGCAGAGGGGGTTTTGTGCGCCGGCAGGGTCTGGCGAACATTCCAGGATTTCTGACCTCTTTCCTCTGACTTATCACGGGAGGTATTACTATGCTGATCACATCGTATGAAGTGTTGGGCAAGCTGCCGGATCTGTTTGCCTTTGAGGATGGACGCAGAGTACAGTCCATTGCCGATTGGGAAGAAAGACGGCAGGAGATCTACAAACACGCCGTTACGCTCCAGTATGGGCAGATCCCACCGGCACCGGACTATTTCCATGTAGAACCACTGACGGTACCGGGACGGGCGAATACCATCAACATCTGGCGTATCACGGCTGGCACAAAAGAAAAACCCATTTCCTTTACCATGTATGCCCATCGTCCTGCCGGAGAAGGTCCCTGGCCCTGTGTCATCGATGGGGATCTATGCTACGGCTGTATGCAGGATCAGTCTATCGTGAAACAGTTTACCGACAAGGGGATCATGCTGGTGAATTTCAACCGGTGCGAGATCGTGCCGGATATGC
>CAYRPB010000117.1:0-3894 GCA_964426105.1 uncultured Clostridia bacterium
GTGACCCAGACCCGTATGCACCCCGTGGAGTTCTACGAGCCGGGCTGCAACGCCATGTTTGCCCGTCAGGTCAAGGAATCCGGCTTCTCCAAGCCCGTTTTGACCATCGGCGCGTTCCAGCGTCCGGAGCTGATCGAGGAGACCATCGCCTCCGGCGGCGCGGACATCGTGGCCATGGCGCGCGGCACCATCGTGGATGCCGACTGCGTCAACAAGGCGGCCGAGGGCCGCGAGGATGAGATCATCCCCTGCCTCAAATGCTTCGTGTGCCTCAGCTACGACATGGAAGAGGAATTCTGCTGCTCCGGCAACCCCAAGGTCGGCCGCGAGTACATCCTCGACCAGTTTGAAAACAAAAACTCCACGCCCAAGCGCGTGGCGGTCATCGGCGGCGGCCCGGCCGGTATGGCGGCGGCGCAGTTCTGCGCCGAGCGCGGCCACAGCGTGACCCTGTACGAAAAGGACGACAAGCTCGGCGGCACCATCAACTTCGCCAAGTACGCCTCCTTCAAGTACTCGCTGGATAACTACATGAACTACCGCATCGGCATGATGAAAAAGCTCAACATCGACGTGCGTCTGGGCGTGGAAGCCACGCCGGAGATGATCGAGGCGGAAAACTACGATGTCGTGATGGCCGCGCTTGGCTCTTCGAACATCATTCTGCCTATCCCCGGCCACGACGATCCCCGCGTCATCTGCGCCGTGGATACCTTCGGTCATGCCGACGAGATCGGCCAGAACGTCGTTGTCATCGGCGGCGGCGAGGTCGGCTGCGAGGCCGCGCTGTATCTGGCCATGGAGCACGGCAAGAATGTTTCCATCATCGAGATGATGGACCGCATTGCCGCCACCAGCGCCTATGCGCAGGAGCTGGCGCTGTATGACCGCGTGCCCAAGTACTGCCACCTGCACCTGTCCAGCCCCGTCACCCAGATCACGCCGACCCAGGTCGGCTACAAGGATCCCGACGGCGTGGAGCACTTCATCGATGCCGACACCGTCGTGTTCGCGTCCGGCCGCAAGGCGCTGGAAGACCAGGCGGAGAAATTCCGCAACTGCGCGCCGAAGTTCTTCAAGCTCGGCGACTGCCTGAAGGCCTCCAACGTGCGCAACGCCAACCGCACCGCTTACGACGCGGCCATCCAGATCTGATAAAAACCGCATAACACATTTCGGGGACTGCCGTTTTTCGCGGCAGTCCTCTTTTTTAATGCAAATTTAATGGTTTTCCCGGCCTATCCTAAGAAACAAATGGTATAAACGGTGGTAAAATAGATTTGAAATTGGTTCGGAAAAGGGGAACGGTCGGTGGAATGGATACGCGAACCGAATGAGGAAGAAAAGCGCGCGGCCGCCGAAGCGCCGCGGCGGCCGGTACGCGTGGAGCCGGCGGCCCCGCGACCGGCGGGCAGGGTCGTGCGCTCGGAGTATACACGCACGGCGCGGCCGCGAAGCTCATCCCGGGCCCGCCGCAGACGGCGTGCGCGCCGCAGGGGCGGTGCGATGGCGGTCATCGCGGCGCTGCTGGGCGTGCTGTGCGCCGTGGTGTGCTATGGAAAGCTGGAGCAAAGCGGACTGCCGCAGCCGCTCCGCCTGTATGCCCTCGCGCACGGCTACACGGCGGCGGATTATCCGCAAAAGCTGCTGGAGCTGGTCGAGCGCAACCCGGAAACGAAGGATTTTGTGATGCACTATCCGGAGGAATACGGCAAGGCGCATGACATATCGCTCACGCCGGACGGAACGGTGCCGCTGTATCTGCAGTGGGACGAGCGCTGGGGCTACGAAAGCTACAACGGCGATCTGCTCGCGCTGACGGGCTGCGGGCCGTGCTGCCTGTCCATGGCGGCTGAGTATCTGACCGGCAGCGCGGGTTACGACCCGCTCACGGTCGCACGCTGGGCGGAGGAGCAGGGCTATGCCGTGGCCGGTGTGGGCACGGCGTGGGCGCTATTCAGCGAGGGCGCGGAAAAGATCGGCCTCGATGCCGTGGAGATCGGCGCGGATGAGCAGCGCGTGGCGGACAATCTCGCCGTGGGCAACGTGATCGTGTGCGTGATGGGGCCGGGCGATTTTACCACCGAGGGGCATTTCATCCTTCTGACGGATTACGACGACGGCTATGTGACCGTGCGCGATCCGAACAGCGTCAAGCGAAGCGAAAAAGCGTGGCGCTTTGCGGATATAAGCGATCAGATGCTGGCGCTGTGGGTGCTGCGGACGTGAAAAAAGGCGGGAACTTTTTCTGTCCCGCCGCCGTCTAAGAGGCAAACCAAACTGTGAGGTGCATTTGCATGAAAAAGCTGCTTTGCATAGGATTGATCGTCGCGCTGCTGGCGGCGCTGGGAGCTCCCGCGCTGGCGGCGACCATGGACGACAGCATGGAAACGGTCACGCTGGCCGTGAAAAACACGCTGGACATCGGCGATGAGTACACGGACTTTTCCGGCGACTGGGACGACTGGATGGGCGGCCGCTGGAGCTTCTACTGGTCGGGCGACGAGGGAAGTCTGTCCGTTTCCGCCGATGCCGACGGCAAGGTGACGGACTACTGGCGCTATTCAAACGCCGAATCGACCGACCGCTTCTACGGCTTTGACCCGAAATTCCCTTCGCTGGATGAAGCGGCGGCCAAAACGGAGGCGCAGCGCTGGCTTTCGCGTCTGATGGGCGAGGGCGAAACGGCGCGCATCGACAGCAGCCGCACCGATCTGGATGGCGGCAGCTACTATTTCGGCGGCACGATCTGTCTGGGCGGGCTGGACAGCCCCATCACGTTTTCCATGCGCCTGCTCGGCGACGGCACGCTGCGCTCCTACGAACGAAGCGATGCCTATACCGCCTATGTGGGCGAACGGGCGGGCCCGGACGCGGCAGTGACGCAGGCGGATGCGGCCGATGCGCTCGCGGATACGGTTTCGATGGAGCTTTACTGGGTCTCGGACGGCGAGGACAGCGCCTCGCTGCGCTATGTGCCGGCGTTTGCGCGGCACATCGTCGATGCCGAAACGGGCGAGTGCGTGGATATGGACGCGCGCTACGCGTCCTTTAACGACATGGGCTACGGCCCGGAAGCGGCGGTCATGACAGCCGAGTCGGCGGCCATGGATGCCGTGGCCGGAAACGGTCTGACCGAGGTGGAGCTGGCCGCCGTGGCGGGCTATGCCGAGGCGATGGAGGCTGAGGAGCTTGACGCGCTTTTGCGCGAGATCGACGAGCTGGGACTGGACGACGGCTTCGCGCTGCTCGGCGCGAGCTACAGCCAGACGACGGACGGCGACATCCGCTGCGATCTGACCTACACCAAGACCATGACGGAAGACCAGCTTTACGGCTACAGCCGCGAAAACTACGAGGAGCTTATAAGCTGGGGCGATGATCTGACGGTCCGCAAGTATCTGCGCGTGGATGCGAAAACCGGCGCGCTCGAATCCGTGAGTACCTACTATCCGCTCTGGGAAACCGACGGCGAGGAACGACGGACGGATACGAAGGCCGTGGCGGAGGCGTTTTTGGCCGCGGCTGCACCCGACGAATTTGCCGCAAGCGCACTTTGCACGTTGTCCGAGTGGTCGGACGGCACGGTGTGGGCGCAGCAGGAACAGGGGTATTTCTATCCCGAAAACCGCCTGACCGTCACGGTCAATGCCGCTTCCTGCACGGTGGATGAATACGACCGTGTGTGGGACGATGTGACTTTTGGAACGGCCAAAACCGTGACGGAGAAAAAGGCCGTCGCGGCCTACATCGACGCGCTGGACGTGACGGTCGGCTACAGCGCGTGGCCGGTTTCCGTGAGCGAGAACGAAGCCTACGCCGAATACGGCGAAAGCTATGGCTATGACTGGGTGGAGGAGCTGAAGCTTGCGTGGTACTACAGCGGCACGGACG
>CAYRPB010000118.1:0-3881 GCA_964426105.1 uncultured Clostridia bacterium
GCTCTTTTCCGCACCTGCGGCAAGGCAGCAATGGAAATCCGCCGCTTTCGCAAGAGGGCTTTCTTCATCGTTCGTGAGCGCAATCGTCAGTCCTCCGTCCGCTTTCGCGCGGTTTACAATCGCTAAAACGTCCGCAGCCCGTCCGCTTTGACTAACGCCCAGCACGACGGATTTGCCGTAATTCGCCGCGCCGCCATACTTGGTAAGCGTACTGCACGCAGCAAGTCCGACCGTAAAGGGCGTAAAAATTTCCGCTAAATATTTGAAAAAGACAAGTGCATGATCACTTGTTCCGCGCGCCGCGCCGACAAAGTCGGTCAGTCCGCGACGCTCGATTTCAGCCGCAACCTCAGACCATTTTTTTTCATTCTTTTCCGCATTACGGAAAACCGTTTCGTACTCGTTAAGTTCTTTCCACATTAACGTATCGCTGTAAATCATTCGATTTCCCCCCTTACTTTTTATAAAAATGCCGTATCTTTTCCGCTACGGAATTTTGGAATCTCTGAATATAACCCGTTACATAATCTTCCACGGACAAAGTATCGTCCTCGATTAACGGGGTTAAATCCATCGCATAACTCATGCCCGTCGAAATATCGCAGTCATGGCTGGCGGAATACGTCGCATTTGCGATTCTGCGCCCCTCCGCCGCAAGATCGTAACGCTTACCGCCCAAAATCTGGCTGTCGAAAACCCCGACCAAACTCATTGCGATATTGGGGTGTCCGCTGACGTCGAAATAAACCTTTTCGTCATCCGACATCCAATCAAGATCTCTCCAAACCTCGCAACCGTACAATTTTTCGGGGCGTTCCTCCTTCTTCAACCGACGAACCGCAGCAATAACCTTTGCCGCCGTTCCGAGGTGCGTGTCGTGCTTATCCGCCAGATTATGCGTATAAAGATATTTCGGCTTAGCCGCTTTCAAAATACGAACAAATTCCTCGATAATCGCCTCGTCATTCGGATCTTTTGCCTGTTTTGAGGGATACCCCAACAAAAATTGACTGCCATACTCCCCGACATACGCCGCTTTTTTCTGCTCGATAATGCGGATATCTTTCATATCCTCATCCGTATAATCGGCATACAAGCCGTTACGCGGACTACCTGCGCCGTCCGTCGTAACAACGCCGCAAAACCATTGATCTTTCTTTCCGAAGCACTCTATAATCGGATAATACGCCATCAATTCGATATCGTCTTGATGCGCGCTAATCGCCATATGCGTCGTACGAGAAAGCGCTACTTCTTCCCGTTCCCCGTCGGGAAGAAACAATACTGCATTTTTGTTTGTAAGTTCCATTGTTTTTTCTCCTTTTACCGTATTTCCGGAAGCATCGCCGCGGCAATCGATTGTCCCAACCGACGTTGCTTTTCATCCGGCATTTTTATTATAATCGAAGAATGAAATTCTTCTTTTAAGATACGCTGAGCAACCGAAATCGCATACTCGCCGCCTTTTCCAGACGTCACGCGCCCCAATAACAAAACTTCTTTAATCGCGTAAAACTCCGCATAATACGGAATTGCATAACCGAGATAAACGCCGATATCGTGATAAATCTTCTCCGCAATCGAATTTTCCTCTTCCATCATGCGTTGTACAACCTTTAATTTCTGTGCAGGCGTCAAGTCCGCCTCAAAACGATATCCGGCAAGTTCTGCAAGTTTAATCACGCCGTCCTGTGAAAAATATTTTACGCCGCACCCGACGTCGCCGCTCCACTCGTCTTCCATTGCATCAGGATTCAAATCGACAGGAACGAATGCAAGTTCGCTCAACCAGCCGTTCAAATGCTTATCCCGATCGACGTAGCCTGCCGCTTCGGACGTTCCCATCGCAATCCCGAGAAGTTCACCCGACTCGCTTTCCAAACTACCTGCCAATGCTGTAACGTCACCGTCGTTTGCAACGACGACCGGTGCGCCGATCTCAGCCGCGATATCCAAGTAAATATTTTTAACGTGTAAATTAAAATCCTCTATCGGAATTCGATTAAAAAGGCTCGCCACCATAACTTTATTATTGCGGTAAATTCCAGCGCTGGATACGCCGATTGCATCTACGCGAGGAAGTTTTGCAGCAGCAGTCTTCATTGCCGTCAAAATTCCGTCATATTGATAACGCCAATCTTTGCTAATCTTCGGAAGCCATTCCACCTCTTCGCTATAAAGGACTTCTCCGTCTTTCACTGCGGAAACTTTACGATCGCTTCCGCCCGCATCAAAGCCGATTCGACAACCGTTCAGAGCATTTCCCACGGCAAGAGAACGGAGATTCGACTTCGGTAACGTATCGTCCGTACAGCCGATAATTTCAAAATTCTGCTCGTATACACGTTCCATAAACGCAACGTCAAATGCGCGCGCCCCCTGTAACGAATAATCTTTTTTTAACTGTGCTAACAGCGATTCGCTTCCGGCAAAATAAATCCGATTTCCGCCGACCACCCACAAGAGACTCTTTACAATCCGCTCGACAATGGGATAATCTTGCTCGAATTCCCCCGTAATCGGCAGACGGTATGTAAAATTATACCCGTCCGGATCTTCTATTACGACAGTCGCGAACGAACAAGCCTTTTCGCGAAAAGCAACAAGTTCCAAACTCAACGGTTTAAAATTTTGATCAATCAATGGTTGAAATTTCATAACGTTTCCTCCTCTCTGTTTTTATTATACCACACCGTAACGACCTTGAATTTGCAAAAAAGCGTACAGTTTGTACAAAAAAAGATACTTCTATTTATTTTCTTTTTTTAATTATAAAAGAAAAACACAACATTATATAATAGACAAATCCGACATTATTTGTTATAATTTTGTTATGAACTACGAAGCTAACCGTCTGAATCCCCTATTTAACGTGCATAAAATTTACACGATCCACTATTTTAAATACGCCAAACATTTTACCGGACCGGGAGAATCGCACGATTTTTGGGAACTCGTATATATCGACGGAGGTGAAGCGGATATCGTCGCAGGAGAAAAAACACTTCACTTAAAACAAGGTGAAATCATCTTTCACAAGCCGAACGAATTTCACAATATATTAACACACGATAAATTTGCAAATTCCATTATTTTATCTTTCACTTGTAAGGGAAAAAATATGCAGTTTTTCCGCGATAAAATCTTTTCCGTAAACGAGTATGAACGTCATATTCTGGAACAAATCGTAAAAGAAGGAAGCAGAACTTTTTCCGACCGTCTGAACGATATTTATTTAATGAACATGACAAAGGCAACAAACGGAATCGTGGGTGGCGAGCAAATGATCAAAAATCTCACCGAAATTCTTTTAATCTCCCTTTTTCGCAGAAATTCGGACAAAACGCTTCTCTACGACAACACGACAGCCCAAGGCAAAAACGAAAATCAAATCGTATCCAATATCTGTACGATTTTACAAAACGCAGTTTTCTCCTCTTTTTCTTTGGAAACGCTTTCTGAAAAACTTTATTTTTCAAAGGCTTATCTACAACGGATTTTCCGCAATAAAAAAGGAATTTCCATAAAAAAATACTATAATCTCCTAAAATTGGAAGAAGCAAAAAAATTGCTTTCCGAAGGAAAAACGGCAACCGAAACCGCAGAACTGTTAAATTTCGGAAGCGTCCATTATTTTTGCAAATGTTTTAAAGACGAAACTAATCTTACGCCGACCGAATATACGCGATCGACAAAACTTCAAAATTTAATCGAATAAAAAAGAAAAATATTTTTTGAAAAGAACACTGTGTTTACTTGACAAAAAGCCGTAAATTTGGTTTAATAAATAAGAACGGAGAGATGGCAGAGCGGTCGAATGCGCGTGACTCGAAATCCCGTTTACCCTTTTCGGGTAACAAGGGTTCAAATCCCTTTCTCTC
>CAYRPB010000119.1:0-3831 GCA_964426105.1 uncultured Clostridia bacterium
CTTTATTCCAAGCCTCTTGCTTTTCTCTTTAATCTCTGTTCGGTATCCAGCGTCTTTTTGCGAATCCGAATGTTCTTCGGCGTGACTTCGAGCAACTCGTCGTCCCCCAAGAATTCCATCGCCTCTTCCAAACTCATGACCTTGGGCGTTTCCAAACGCAACGCGTCGTCCGAACCGGAAGCGCGCATATTCGTCATGTGCTTTTTCTTGCAGACATTGACCGAAATATCCTCCGCTTTGGGCGAAACTCCGACAACCATTCCCTCGTAAACGGACGTTCCCGGGGAAATAAAGAGTTGCCCTCTGCCCTGCGCGTTGAACAATCCGTAAGTAACCGCTTCTCCCGTTTCAAACGCGACCAACGAACCGGTTGCGCGCCGATCAATATCGCCCTTGTACGGTTGATATTCCATAAAAATCGTATTAAACACGCCCTCGCCGCGCGTATCCGTCAAGAACTGACTCTTGTAACCGAACAGTCCGCGCGCCGGAACGGCAAATTCCAACCGAATACGGCTGCCGACCGTTTCCATTTGCAAAAGTTCGCCCTTGCGCGTGCCCATGCTCGAAAAGACCGTTCCCGTCTTATCTTCGGGAACGTCTACCACCAAGCGCTCGATCGGTTCGTACCGCACGCCGTCTATTTCTTTATACAAAACCTTGGGCGCGCCGACCTGAAACTCGTATCCGCCGCGACGCATGGTTTCGATTAAAATAGAAAGGTGCATTTCCCCTCTGCCGCAAACGCGAAACGCATCCGCCGAATCCGTTTCCTCTACGCGAAGAGAAACGTCCTTTAACGTTTCGCGGAACAGACGATCTCTGAGATGGCGCGTCGTGACGAACTTCCCCTCCTTGCCTGCAAACGGGCTGTCGTTGACCGAAAAGGTCATCTCGACCGTCGGCTCGGAAATCTTGACGAACGGGACGGGTTCGGGTGTAGTGGGATCGCAAACGGTATCGCCGATGGACAACCCCTCT
The DNA here is from genome assembly GCA_964426105.1 of uncultured Clostridia bacterium. Lineage (GTDB taxonomy): Bacteria > Bacillota > Clostridia > Christensenellales > Borkfalkiaceae > UMGS621. The sequence continues at coordinate 982 of CAYRPB010000119.1, forward strand.
AAGCCCGAAAAACAAACGATATCGCCTGCAATCGCGCGTTCGACGGGAACGCGATTCAAACCGTCTATTTGATAGAGGGAAACCAACTTTCCGCTTTTCAACATTCCGTCAACGTTATAATTCGTAACCGCGACGTCTTGATTGACGTACGCCGCGCCGCGCTCGATTCTGCCGATTCCGATTCTACCCACGTATTCGTTATAATCGATGGACGACGCCAAAATCTGCAACGGACCGTCCGGATCGACTTCCTGCGGCTCGAAATGTTCCACGATCGTATCGAAAAGAGGTTTCAAATCCGTTCCTTCTTTATGAAAATCCAAAGTCGCCGTGCCTTGTCTGCCCGAACAGTAAACGACGGGGCTCATCAACTGCTCGTCCGTCGCGTTGAGATCTAATAAAAGCCCCAAAATTTCGTCCTGAACTTCTTCGAGACGCGAGTCCGGGCGATCGATCTTGTTTACGACGATAATGAGTTTATGTCCCAATTCCAACGCCTTTTGCACGACGAAGCGCGTCTGGGGCATCGGGCCTTCGCAAGCATCCACCAAAACAAGAACGCCGTTTACCATTTTCAGTACGCGCTCCACCTCGCCGCCGAAGTCGGCGTGTCCCGGCGTATCGACGATATTGATCTTTACGTCTTTATAATAGACGGACGTATTCTTTGCCAAAATGGTAATACCGCGTTCGCGTTCCAAATCGTTGCTGTCCATAACGCGATCGGCTACCTGCTGATTTTCTCTGAAAATTCCGCCCTGCTTCAACAGTTCGTTGACGAGGGTTGTTTTGCCGTGATCGACGTGCGCGATGATCGCCACGTTCCGTAAATCATTCCGAATCAAATTTATTTCTCCTAAATTAAGCGATTATTTTTCCGCAAGCATAGGAAAGCAGTGCGATCACCGTTTTCCCGTCCTTGATTTCGCCCGCTTCTATCATTTTAAGGGCTTCCGCCACGGGAAGCCAAAAGGCGGAGAGGTCTTCTCCGTCATCCGGATGCGCGACGCCATCCTTTAATCCGTCCGCCGTAAAAATATAGAGTTTTTCGTTCGTATATCCGGGCGTCGGATAGATCGTGTACAACAGCCGAACCGCGTCCGCGACATATCCCGTTTCTTCGGATAGTTCGCGCGCGGCGGTAACGGAAGGATCTTCTCCCTCTTCCACCTTGCCGGCAGGGATTTCGATCAATTCTTCCCCGTAAACGTAGCGGTACTGACGAACCAACAAAACCCGTTCGTCCTTTACGCAGAAAATCGCGCAGCCGCCGCGATGTTCCACCACCTCTCGCACAGTGTTTCTTCCGTTCGCAACCACGTCGTCCCGTCTGAGATTCAAAATTTTTCCGCGATAAATATAATTTTTACAAACCGTCCGTTCCATTATAAAATCGTTCCCTTTTTCAGCAATTCTCTCATTTCGTCCGTTCTCAAATGAAGTGCCGGATAGGCAAGCGCAACGAATTGATAGCAGACGAAAGCGTAATGGATTTTTTCCTTATCCGAACTTTCGACTGCCTGCACGTACGCGTCGAATACCAGTTTGATATCCGCAAGCACTTCCGGTTGGAGGGAAGAAGTCATCAACCGCGCGCGATCCGAACGGATCAAATCGCGCACCTTATGCAAAAGCCCCTCGTCCACGATGCGGTTCTCTTCCAACTTGCGCGCCACCACCACGCGCTCCTGCATCACGCGAAGTTCGTCCAGCGGCTCTCTCAACCGTCCCTCGATAACGCCGTCCGCCAAAAGTTTCATCGCATGAACGAACGGGCGCACCATTTGGTTGATCCACAGCGTGTAACCGTCCATGTAATCGCCGCCCTCGCAAAAATATTCTTGCAAAAATTCCATCAAGCCGATCTTTTTCGCGTCGATATCCAACAATACGCGAAAGACGAGCGCAATGATATCGCGCGCGCTGTCGGGCAGAATAAATTCCCCCTTGTTTTCGCTCCCGTAATAAGAAGAAACGAAATATTGATTGACCGCCGCCTCGTAATCGAAGTGAAACAAACTGTTCTCGATAATCCCCGAAAGCAATTCGGATGCGGCGATCGCCTTTAACAAGCCGACGATCTTGATGTCCGCCAAAATATATTTGGAATGAAACAGATCCTCCGCACGCTCCAAAAAGACGTTCAACTCTTCTCGCTTCGTCATAAGATCCTCCGTTTTGCCGATATTTTTATTTATTATACCATAAACTGCGGCAATAATCATCGTTTTTGAGAAAAGTTTTATAAAAATTTAGCGATTTTTCTTTACAAAATCCAAATTTGTGTTATAATGAAATATACAAAAGAAAAGGATACGGTCTTATGCAGGTAAAAGGGGACGCTACGTTAAACAAATTAATCATTCTGTTCGTCTTCGATAAAATGGAAGTTCCCCTATCGGAGAACACCCTGCTCGATATGTGTTGCTCTTCCAACAATTGGATCGCATACATGGACTGTCAGCCGGTCATCGCGCAACTCGTCGAACACGGCTTTATCTGCGACATCGCGGTAAGCGGCGATCCCATGTATGCCATCACGCCGGACGGCAGAGTCTGCCTCGCGAATTTCTTCGTAAAAATTCCGGCTTCCACGAGAGAAGAGATTTCGGTTTTTATCAAGCAGAACCGTTTAAAATACCGCAGAAAGCAAGAATGCGTCGCGGACTATTACATGAATAAGGACGGCACTTATACCGTATACTTGAAAATCATCGAACCCGTGCAGCCCCTTTTGGAATTGAAATTCGTCGTGCCCAATCGGCAAACCGCGAAGAACATTTATAAAAAATGGGAAGAAAAGGCTGCTAACGTCTATTCTTTGATTTACGATAATTTGGTTGATTAAAG
>CAYRPB010000120.1:0-3831 GCA_964426105.1 uncultured Clostridia bacterium
ACGGCTGTGCAGTACCCGCGAGGGGTATGCGGCATCCGTAAGGCGGCAAAGCCGCTAACGGCTGCCCTACTTCCCATAGCGGAAATCTTATCACTTTATCGAGACAGTATCAGCCGCCTGACAGGTACTCTGTCAGGCGGCTTACTACATTATAATTATATGAACATATGGAAGGGGCTTTTGCGGCGCTCAGCCGTTTTGGGCCACCCAGGCGGCGGCGAACTCCGCAAACCGGGCGACGGCGGGCCCCGGCTTCTCCGCCGGGACGGCCAGGGCGATGGTGCGGCTCACCGGCGGGTCGATGGGACGGATCTCCACGCCCCCGGTGTTGCCCCTCAATAAAAGGGACGGCATGATGCTGACGCCAAGGCCCGGCCGCACCATGGCGATGACGGCATAGTCGTCCTTGGTGCTGAAACGGATATTGGCCTTCATGCCCACGGTGTCCAGCGCACGGCGGATGTCGTGGTCCGAGGCTTCCAGCAGCGTGATGAAGCCCTCCTTGGCCACATCCGCCACCCGGCACACCGCCTGCTCGCTGAGGGGATGGCCCTTGGGCAGCACTGCCATCAGGGCGTCCTCGTACAGCGGGACGCACTTGCAGCTCAGCTTCGCGGGCAGGGCGATGAAGCCCAGATCCACACTGCCGTCCGCCAGCCAGGTGTCCACGTCGTGGTAGTCGCCGTTGAAAAGCTGGAAATCCACCTCCGGGTGTTCCCTTTGAAATTCCATCATCATGCCCGGGAGCCAGTGGGTGGCCACGCTGGTGAAGGTGCCCACCCGGATCTTCCCCTCCACCACGGTCCGCAGCTCCTCCGCTGTCTGCCGCAGCAGCCGCTCCTGGGCCACGATCTCCCGCAGAAAGGGCAGCAGCCGCTCCCCCTCCGGGGTCAGCCGCGCACCGGTGCGGCTCCGCTTCAGCAGCGGCACTCCCAGCTCTGTTTCCATCCCCGCCACGATGTGGCTGACGGCGGACTGAGTCAGTCCCAGCTCCTGTGCCGCCCGGGTCAGGGACGATAATTCAACAGTTTTTACAAAAACCTCATATTTTTTCGTATCCATCTATGAAAACTTCCTCTTGCATTTTCGGCCCATGCGTGGTATGATACCCGCATGACATGAATCATTTTGATGTTATACATTATAAATCTTCATGTGTCGTTTGTCAAGAGAGGAGAAAACATTTTATGACTTCAGCGAATTTACAGCATCTGCTGGCCATGGTGATCTACATGGCGGCAGTCATCGGCATCGGCATCTACTTTGCCAAGCGTGCCAACGCCAACGCGGAGACCTATTTCCTGGGCGGACGGAGCCTTGGCCCCTGGGTCACGGCTTTCAGCGCCGAGGCATCTGATATGTCCGGCTATCTGCTGATGGGCATCCCCGGCCTTGCCTACTGGACCGGCCTTGCCGACGCCGGCTGGACCTGCATCGGTCTGGCGCTGGGCACCTACCTGAACTTCCTGGTGGTCTCCAAGCGTCTGCGGCGGTACAGCGTGGCGGTGGACGCCTTCACCCTGCCCGACTTCTTCTCCAATCGGTTCCATGAGAAGAAAAAGATCCTGATGACCATCTGCTCCCTCATCATCATCGTGTTCTTCAGCGTGTACGCCGCCCAGTGCCTGTCCTCCTGCGGCAAGCTGTTCGCCAACCTGTTCGGCCTGTCCTACAGCGGCATGATGGTGGTGGCGGCGGTGTTCGTGCTGTTCTACACCTTCCTGGGCGGCTTCCTGGCGGAAAGCGCCTCCGACTTCATGCAGGCCGTGGTGATGATCACGGTGCTGGTGCTGATCCTGATCCTGTCCATCTCTCAGGCGGGCGGCCTGTCCGTGGTCATTGAGAACGCCAAGAGCTTTGACGGCTACTTCTCCCTGTTCCGCACCTCTACTCCCTCCGCCACGGAGATCGACGTATTCGGTGCCTCTCAGCCCTACGGTGCGTTGAAGATCGTCTCCATGCTGGCATGGGGTCTGGGCTACTTCGGTATGCCTCAGGTGCTGCTGCGGTTCATGGGCATCCGTTCCGAGGGCGAGCTGAAGCTCTCCCGCCGGGTGGCCATCACCTGGGTCATCATCTCCATGGCCGCCGCCGTGATGATCGGCGTGGTGGGCCGCAGCGTGCCGGGTCTCAGCTACCTCAGCAACAGCGACGCGGAGAACATCTTCATGGATGCCGCTACTACTTATCTGCCTCCCGTGCTGGCCGGCTTCGCCTGTGCCGGTATTCTGGCCGCCGCCATTTCCTCTTCCGACTCCTATCTGCTGATCTCCGCCAGCGCCGTCAGCCAGAACCTGTACAAGGGCGTCTTCAAGAAGGAGGCCACGGACAAGGAGGTCATGTGGTGCTCCCGCATCACCCTGGTGGTCATCACCATCATCGCCATGGCCATCGCCTGGAACTCCAACTCCACCATTTTCGGCATCACCTCCTTCGCCTGGGCGGGCTTCGGCGCGGCCTTCGGCCCGCTGATGCTGCTGTGCCTGTTCTGGAAGCGCACCACCTATCCCGCCGCCATTGCCGGTATGATCGCCGGTGGTGTCATGGTGTTCTTCTGGAAGCTGGTTTTGAAGCCTCTGGGCGGTGTGTTCGGCATCTACGAGCTGCTCCCCGCCTTCCTGTTCAGCGCTCTGGTCATCGTGGTGGTCTCTCTGTGCACCGAAAAGCCCAGCGCCGAGATGGACGCGGAATTCGACCGCGTGAAAAACGGTCTGGTGGACTGAGTCCCGCCTCCCCACAGAAAACCACAGCCCGGTAGAAATACCGGGCTGTTGCTTTTACCCTTGCTTTTCTCTCCGTAAGGCGGTAGAATGGAGACAGGACTTCAACATCCTATGACAAAAGGAGTATTTGAAATGGAACTGAAAGACATTTTGAGCAAGTGCGACCACACCCTGCTGGCCCAAACCGCCACCTGGGACGAGATCCGCGCCATCTGCGACGACGGCATGAAGTACGGCTGCGCCAGCGTGTGCATCCCCGCCTCCTACGTCAAGCAGGCGGCGGAGTATGTGGAGGGCAAGCTGGCCATCTGCACCGTCATCGGCTTCCCCAACGGCTACGACACCACCGCCGCCAAGTGCTTCATGGCCTCCGACGCCGTGGAGAACGGCGCGGAAGAGGTGGACATGGTCATCAACATCGGCTGGGCCAAGGACAAAAAGTGGGACGCCCTGCTGGAGGAGATCAGGGCCGTCAAGACCGCCTGCAAGGGCCGTCTGCTGAAATTCATCATCGAGTGCTGCTTCCTCACCGACGAGGAAAAGGTGAAGCTGTGCGAGATCGTCACCGCCTCCGGGGCGGACTACATCAAGACCTCCACCGGCTTCGGCGGGGGCGGCGCCACCCGGGAGGACGTGGCCCTGTTCGCCGCCCACGTGGGCCCCGACGTGAAGATCAAGGCCGCCGGCGGCATCGCCGATTTGAAGGACGCCGAGGATTTCATTGCTCTGGGCGCGTCCCGGCTGGGCACCAGCCGCATCGTCAAGGCCGTGAAGGCCATGGAGAAATAAGGAGGTAGTGTGAAAAATCACACTATGCTTATTAAAAAGCCCATCGTCTCGCCCTTCGGGCAACCGACGATGATGGCAAAAATCCCCCATGCCACCGGGGGAGAGAATTTTATTTCTATTTGTGCCGCGCATTGCGGCGGAATGGAGGATTTTTATGGGAACCCCTCACAATGAAGCGAAAAAAGGCGACTTCGCCAAGACCGTCCTGATGCCGGGCGACCCGCTCCGGTCCCAATTCATCGCGGAGCACTTCCTGACCGACGCCAGGCTGGTGAACAACGTCCGGGGCATCCGGGGCTACACCGGCACCTACAAGGGC
>CAYRPB010000121.1:0-3824 GCA_964426105.1 uncultured Clostridia bacterium
CACCGGGTGACACGCTGGACACCACCGGACTGGTGCTGCTTGCCACCTATGAAGATGGCTCTACGGCACAGGTCACGGAAGGATATGAGATTTCCGCACTGCTGGATACCATGGGAGAAACGGCAGTCACCGTCACGTACCAGGGCGCACAGGCGCAGTATATGGTGCAGGTACAGGAAAGTACAGCTCTTCTCCGTCTTTCTGCCGAAACCTTACAGATCCCTGTAGGAGAGTCCCTCTTGTTGGGTGTGGAATACGATGGTGCTGTGGGGACGCAGCTTGCCTATACCATTGCCAATCCGGATGTGATCCAGGTGACCAACCAAATGGGCGGTCTGCTCATCACGGGACTGCGCTCCGGCTACTGCACACTCACCATGACCGATGGTGTAGAGGAAGCCACCTGCCGGATCACGGTTACGGAGGGTACGAAAACAGAGATCCCTGTAGACGTAACGATGACCGTCTCTCACCAGACCATGACCAATTTTATGCCCATGCTGACCTTCACCGGCAATGGTATGGAAGACGTGGAGCTGACCTTTACTGTGACGGTTTCCTATGATCCCACCAAGCTCACAGCCGCCGATTGCGGATCACAGCTGGAAGGGATCACGGTCACGGGAAACGGACTGGATACCGTCACCTTCACCGGTAGCATCACAGTACCCAAAAATGGGATCGTGGAGGCAGGATATATTTTGTTCTATGGTACGGATATGGAAGCGTACCAGTGGGCTATTGAAGTAAACGCTAATTAAGGTTGAAAATTCGCCAAAATGACTTAAATCAAAGCCTTTTCGGCGAAAATTCGCTGTTAATCATCGTTAACTTCATAGGACACATATCGCAGTCCCACAATACGTCCGATGTCGTCTCGTACATCGACCCACATTTTTCCTGTGCCACAGGGATACCACATACGATAGCCGTTCTCGGTTTCGGTCGTCAATGTGGCCTCTCTGTGGCACAATCTGTGTGGTAGCGCATTTTCCAAAAACCGACGACTGCGCAGGATACAATCTTCTTCTGTATAAGAGTGCGTCTCCCGTGTCGGCGTATACACAGCGATCTCCAAGGGAATCCCTTTGCCCGACAGCTTTACATACACATTTTGGCAGGTGTAAATATAGGATCGACCAGCAGCGGCGTGCAGACAGTTTTTCGTCTGCGTGATGGTTTCGGCGATCTTTTTGCCCTCGTCCCGTGAAATCGCCGGCAGCTCCTGCCAAGGATAGGCTACAACCGCCTCTGTAGCTTGCTCCGCTTCTTCCCGATGCAGCAGATAGTTTCCCATGCTTCGCAGACGCTTTGTCATTTCCCGGGTCTCGTCTGTCTGGGTGGTCATGGACAGATAGTCCGCAGTTGCTACGATGTGGTGGTACAGCGCAGGGGTAGCGCATTGCTCCTGCCAGGCTCGTTCGGCTGCTTCCGCTTCGTCTATGGCCAAAGAGAGAAACAGATCGTTTCGTGCATTCTGCAGCAGAGCGTTTTCTTTTTCTGCCAGACCATACAGTATTAAAAGCAGCAGGCACAAAAGAGTCATAGAAGCTAAGCTAAATAGCAAGGGACGGGGGCGTTTCCAGAAAGGATCTTGCATAATACACCTCTTGTTCACATTCCGTTTATAATAATAGATTTGACAATCGGGTGGGTTTTATGCTATAATAATTGTGTTCGTGGGCAGGAAGCTTTTTGCAATCGGTTTTTTCACCTTTTTTCGACAAAACCCACTCCGCCCACCCATATCGGTTTGTGGAGGACATCGTATGCGGGACATTTTCTCTTCCCTTCTCGGCAATGCCTATCTTCGGAAGACGCTGGCACCGGATCTGGCAGCAGGACGTGCGGCGCATGGCTACATTCTCTCCGGTCCTTGTGGCAGTGGAAAAAAGACAGCAGCACGGCTCATGGCGGCAGCATCGGTCTGTGAGAATCGGCTATCCGATACTATGCCGTTGCCCTGTGGGACCTGCCCCAGCTGTCACCGGATCCTACAGGATCTGTCGGCAGACGTGCTGTGGATCACCCATGGCGACCGGGCCAGCATCGGTGTAGACCAGATCCGGGCGATCCGGGAGAATCTGTATGTTTCCCCCAACGATGGCGAACGCAAATTTTACATCATCGATGAAGCCCACACCATGACGGTACAGGCGCAAAATGCCCTGCTGCTTTCCCTGGAAGAACCGCCGGCATTTGTGACCTTTCTGCTGTTGACAGAGGATCCTTCTTCCCTGTTGGAAACCATTCGCAGCCGGGCACCTGTGATCCACATGGAGCTGTTTCCACCCGCAACGGTGCGAGACTGGCTGAAGACACAGGCATTGCCGAAGACGGTACTCGACGACACAGAACGCTGTGATGGTGCGGCGGTGCTGTCCGGTGGTGCCTTGGGACAAGCGTTGGTGCTGGTGGGGGAAGACTCTGCGGTGTTGCAGATGCGAGCCTTGACCTTGCAGCTGTTGGAAGGGATCTTTCGTCTGCGTCCGTCTGTTTTGCTGGAAGAGATCCTGCCACAGCTTCCAACAAACCGAGGACAAATATGCCAGGTGCTGACCATGCTGCAAAGCGCTCTCCGGGATCTGATCGCTCGAAAACGGCAAGCAGCGGTGGATGGGCAGTTTCTATTGGGGAATGAATCGGTGTGTCGCTATGCCGGCAGATTCTCGGTCAGTCGGCTTATGTCTCTCTATGATCTATGCAGCACGACCCTGTCCCGATTGGATGCCAATGGTTCCATCTCGCCCTGCATGACCAGTTTTCTTCTGCAAGCCAAGCATATCTGCCATTGAAGATCCATTTTTGTATCGTATATAGATAGAATTAAGTGAACGCTGATTAAGGTTGAAAACGTGCCGAAAATGCCATATATTCCAGCCTTTTAGGCACGTTTTCTCTAGTCAATCAGCGTTGACTTTAAGAAAGGAAGTAATCCTTATGGAGGAAAACAATATGATGGTCCCTGATAAAGAGATGACCGAGGTCATCAATGTCCGTTTTGCGGATGCTGGAAAGGTGTACTATTTCTCTCCCGGAAAAGCCAAGCTGAAGGTCGGCGATGGAGTGATCGTAGAGACGGCACGGGGCATTGAATATGGCATTGTGGCCGCAGCCAATTACAAGATCTCCGCCTCCTCTATCGTACCGCCTCTGCGTACTCTGATCCGGGTGGCAACGCCTGCCGATATGGAGCGGTATGAAGCCAACAAAAAGCTGGAAGCAGAGGCCTTCGACATCTGTCAGCAAAAGATCCAGGCACATGGGCTGGAAATGAAGCTCATCGACGCTACCTACACCTTTGACAATTCCAAATTGCTGTTCTACTACTCTGCCGAATACCGGGTGGATTTCCGGGAGCTGGTGAAGGATCTGGCTTCGGTGTTCCGCACCCGAATCGAAATGCGGCAAATCGGGATCCGGGACGAAGCCAAGATGCTGGGAGGACTGGGCGTTTGCGGTCGTCCCTTCTGCTGTGCTACCTTCCTGTCCGACTTCATGCAGGTGTCCATCAAGATGGCAAAGGAGCAGAATCTGTCTCTGAATTCCTCCAAGATCTCCGGCACCTGTGGCAGACTCATGTGCTGTCTTCGGTATGAGCACGAGACTTACGAAGAAGAGCTGCGTCGTACCCCGCCGGTGGAATCCACGGTGAAGACAGCGGATGGCGTTGGTGTGGTCACAGAGGTCAGCCCACTCACCGGCTACATCAAGGTACGGCTGGGAGACAAGCCGGACGAGGTCATCAAAGTCTTCCACCGGGACGAGGTCACCTGGAAGGATATGCCCAAGGAACACATCCGGGAACACGCCTACAGCAAACG
>CAYRPB010000122.1:0-3819 GCA_964426105.1 uncultured Clostridia bacterium
CCCGAAGCAACGGAGAAATATTTCTTGCCGTTTTCGTTCGCCCACTTTTTATAAGTGCCCGCAACGGGGTGTTGGAAACGAGTGGGGTTGGTGGAATTTCCCGTAATGGAAACGTCAATGTCCTCGTAACGCATGATTGCAACGCCCTCATTCACGTCGTCCGCACCGTAGCAACGAACCTTTGCGCGGTCGCCGTCGCTGTACGCGGTTTCCTTGACGATCTTCAATTCGCCGGTATAATAATCGTACTTCGTCTGCACGTAAGTGAATCCGTTGATACGGCTGATGATGAATGCGGCGTCTTTTCCGAGACCGTTCAAAATGACCTTTAACGGCGTTTTTCTGACCTTATTTGCCGTACGCGCGATACCGATCGCCCCCTCTGCCGCAGCAAAAGACTCATGTCCCGCGAGGAAGCAGAAGCACTTGGTTTCTTCTCTCAAAAGCATCGCAGCCAAATTTCCGTGACCGACGCCGACGTTTCTCTGGTCGGCAACCGAACCGGGAATACAGAAAGACTGCAAGCCGATTCCGATCGCTTCCGCAGCATCGGCAGCCTTATCGCAACCCTTTTTGATTGCGATCGCCGCACCGACGGTGTACGCCCAAACGGCGTTTTCAAAAGCGATGGGCTGAATTCCGCGAACGATCGCGTCAACGTCTATGCCTTTTTCGTCGCAAATCGCTTTCGCATCTTCCAAATCGCGAATGGAATAAGCGGCGAGAGTCCGATTGATTTTATCGATTCTTCTTTCGTAACTTTCAAACGTAATGCTCATAATTCTTCTCCTCCGATCAGTCTTTGCGCGGATCGAGATACTTCGCCGCATTGTCGAATCTGCCGTATTGCCCGGAAGCCTTTTTATACGCTTCGTCAGGCGTCAAGCCTTTTTTGATGAAGTCCATCATTTTTCCGAGATGGACAAAGGAATAACCGATGATCTGATCGTTTTCGTCCAACGCGATCTTGGTAACGTAACCCTCCGCCATTTCGAGATAACGAGGTCCTTTTACCTTGGTGGAATACATCGTGCCGATCTGCGAACGAAGACCTTTACCCAAGTCCTCTAAGCCTGCGCCGACGGGCAACCCGTCCTCAGAGAACGCGGACTGCGTTCTGCCGTAGACGATCTGCAAGAACAACTCGCGCATCGCGGTGTTGATCGCGTCGCAAACGAGGTCGGTGTTCAACGCTTCGAGCAAGGTTTTTCCTGCAAGAATTTCCGCAGCCATTGCCGCGGAATGCGTCATACCCGAACAACCGAGCGTTTCGACGAGCGCTTCTTCGATGATTCCGTTTTTCACGTTCAACGTCAACTTGCACGCGCCTTGTTGCGGAGCGCACCAGCCCACGCCGTGCGTAAGACCGGAAATATCTTTAATCTCTTTTGCCTGCACCCATTTTGCCTCTTCGGGAATGGGCGCCGGACCGTGATTCGGTCCTTTGGCTACGCAATACATTTCTTTTACTTCACTGGAATACTGCATATTCTTTCCTCCATTGATTTTCCTCGGTTATTATAACACAATTTTTTCGGAAATACAAACGCTATCGCCTCAAATTTTAAAGAATCCCGAATAAAAATCGTCCGAATGATTTTTTCTTGTCCGTTCCGCTCCGATACAGACGAAAAGCGCGCGGATCGCAATCCTCGCGCTTTCATAAAACATCGAACGTATTTTTTTATTTTTTTGCTTTCACTTTCCGTTTGAACAGATAAATTCCGACCGCAATCGCCGCGACGAAGAAAACCGCGCCTGCCGTCCAAGCAATGATTACGACGAAATTCGACTTTTCTCCCGTACGAAGAACGTCGTTCGGAGTATCGTTCGTTTCCTGAAAAACGCCGTCTTGAGAAGCAATCGAAGAATCTTTCTTCTCCTCGCCCTGTCCGAATTGATCCAAAAAAATATTCTCGTTCCGATCGTAATAATCGCAAAACGCATTCTGCATTTCGACAGCCAAACAATCATACTCTTCAGGGAGAATTCTCCACAACGGAACCAATCCGTCCGAACCGAAATCGATTATAATGCCGTTATCGCTATTCGAAAACGAATCATACCAATCCTCGTAACTTTTTCGGAACGTGCTCGGCAAACCGCTCACAACGCTACCACCCTCGGTAGAAACCGAAAAAACAGTCCGAATATTCCCTATCTCGTCGGGCAATGCCGACATTTGATTCAACAGCAGGTCAAAAATCGACCCGAACGATACGCCTTGGAGTTCGGGAAAAGAAATCAATTCATCCAAAGCGATCTTTACGGTTTCGTCTATCACGATTTTTTCGGTCAAAACCGAAAAATGTGCGCGCAAATGTCCTCCGTAAACAGCAGAACCGACAATGTGCGTGCCGTAACGTACAAAAAACGTTTCATAATCCAACGTACCGTTTTTAAGTTCGGCTAAATCACTTAAAAAATTATCGGAAAAACAATCTGCATAAGTGCTTTTCGCCCTATGATTGACAATACTGAGCCTATATCGTGCGATATCGCGCCCGAATACGCTGAAATACTTCCCTGCATAAGAAGAAAAAGAAACAGAATCTTTCCCCATCAACTCATACGTTAACTTTTCCAATAACGCGCCGGTTACACCGCCGTCCGCAATGTCGGACGACGCCCAATCGATAAGGGAATCCGCCTCGATTGTCGAATCCTTTATGATTTCGTCCGTGTCCAACGAAACCCTTTCCGTTGAAAAAGCCTGAATCACGTCGTTATCGAATATCATATTTCCAAACTTAAAATCTTGAAAACTCTCCGCCTTTACAACGTCGATTCCAAGTCCTAAACCGGTCTGCTTTGTAACTTTTTGACGTTCAACCGCGTCCGCAAACGCTCCGAGCGGAGAAAACGCGCTAACCATTACCGAAACAAGCACCGCCGTAACGATAAAACAACACATTCTTTTCATTCGTTTCATTAGCCTTTCTCCTTTTATTATTTTTATAAATCAAAATCATTGATTCTACTTTTATTATATACGCAAAAAAATCAAGTGTCAACCCCTTTTCGGAAAGAAGAGCGAAATATTTTGCGCTTCTTTCCGACAGATACACCTTAAAACTTTCGTTTGGAAAAGACGAGGTAACTTGTTGCCAAAAACACTACCGCATAAATCGCTAAAACCCATAAATAATGTCCCAGGATAGTTCCTCCGCCGCCCAAAAACAAGTTTTCTCTCATACCATACAAAAAATACCTCTGAAAAAAGGACTCAACTTTGTTGTTTTCCACACCGAAAAGACAAAAAAACTTTACCAGCAATGAAATAAAAGGATATCGAACGCCGTTTGTATACACCATATCTATCCCGAAAACAGCCAGCCGACTCCGAACCAACAAATAAAACAACATAATCCAAAGTCCACTGACGATATGCGTTAACAATGCAACGCCTCGATATGCTAAACACCAAGAAAGAGAATGTCCGTCATCGATATAAATAGCCCCTGCACCCCAAATATAGTTAAAAACGATATCCAAAAGAAACATTCCGATATACATTGCAAACACGGAAATCACAATGATTACCGCCTTTGACAAAATATAATAAATTTTATTGACCGAAGAATAAATATTCTTGATATACCCTTTTGAAAAATCCTTTCCGACAAACAGCAATACAAAAAGAGGCAATAAGTAACTAACGGCATTTACTTCAAGGTTATGATTTAATACAGCAAAGTTTCCTCTTGCCGATCCGAAATTATAATACGTCATCAAAAAAGTTACGTGAAAAGCCAAAGTAGCGGCAAGCACAATCCAAGTGCTTTTGGATTTCACCAACTTATACAAGTCGAATTTTAA
>CAYRPB010000123.1:0-3762 GCA_964426105.1 uncultured Clostridia bacterium
GTATTGCATCACGGTGGACTTTGACACCGTCGGTGACCCCGAAAAGGGCATTGCCGCGGACCACGCCGTCACCGTCCGCGACCGCGACACCATGCAGCAGGTTCGTATTCCCATCAGCGAGCTGAAGGTATGGCTGGCAGAAAAAACCGCTTTCTAAAAAGACCGCAGAAGGGCGGCGAAAGCCGCCCTTTTTTGCACCCTGATGTAGGGGCAGTGCGTTGGCTTTGTTCGCCTTGCAGAGACAGACGGTCTTGCCTGCCCTTGTAGGGTGGAACTCGCGTGTCCCGCTGCCTGTAGGGGGTGCGCAAAAACAACACAGCGTGAAACGTTGAGAACACAATTCCGCACGCTTTGCGTGCCAATACGCACACTTTTTAAGTACATAATATGCCGCGCTTATGCACGGAAAAACAATGGAGGATCATTATGAAAATGAACGCAATTTTGACCGTCGTCGGCCCCGATCGGGTCGGTATTATTGCCGAGGTTTGCACACTCTTGGCTGAGCTGCGCATCAGCGTGGATGAAATCAGCCAGACCATCATGGGCAATATGTTCACCATGATTATGCGCGTACACGCGACCGCCGATGCGCCGGAATTTGACGAGGTGCGCACCCGCCTGAACGACAAGGGCGAGCAGATGGGGCTTTCCATCCGCATTCAGCGCGAGGATATCTTCAACGCCATGCACACGATCTGAGAGGTGGATGAAATGCTCAATCATTCTGATATTATGTCCACGATCGACATGATCGACCATCAGCATCTGGATATCCGTACCATCACCATGGGTGTATCGCTGCTCGACTGCGCCGACCCCAATCCCGCGGCATGTGCGCAGAAGATTTACGATAAAATCTGCCGCAGCGCCGAGCACCTTGTTCCGACCGGCTGCCAAATCGAGCGTGAGCTCGGCATTCCCATTGTCAACAAGCGTATCTCGGTCACGCCGATTGCGCTGGTTGCGGGTGCGTGTCAAACCGAAAATTTTGTCCCCTTTGCCGCCGCGATGGATCGCGCGGCCGCAGAGTGCGGCGTTGACTTTATCGGCGGTTTTTCCGCGCTGGTACACAAGGGCTTTACCTCCGGTGACAGACGGCTGATTGCCTCAATTCCGCAGGCGCTGGCCGAAACCAAAATCGTCTGCTCCAGCGTCAACGTGGCCAGCACCAAGGCCGGTATCAACATGGACGCCGTGCGACTGATGGGCAACGTCATCAAGCAGACGGCGGCGCTCACCGCCGATAATGACGGCCTCGGCTGTGCAAAGCTGGTCGTCTTCTGCAACGCGGTTGAAGACAACCCCTTTATGGCCGGTGCGTTCCACGGCGTGGGCGAGGCGGAAAAGGTCATCAACGTCGGCGTTTCCGGCCCGGGCGTTGTGTATCACGCGCTTCAGTCGGTCAAGGGTCGTCCCTTTGACGAGGTTGCGGAGACAATCAAGAAAACGGCCTTCCGCATTACGCGCATGGGTCAGTTGGTTGCGCAGGAGGCTGCGCGGCGGCTGGATGTGCCGTTCGGCGTGGTCGATCTTTCGCTTGCGCCGACACCTGCCGTGGGCGACAGCGTGGCGCGCATTCTTGAGGAAATGGGTCTTGAGGTTTGCGGCCAGCACGGCACCACGGCGGCGCTTGCGCTGCTGAATGATGCGGTTAAAAAGGGCGGCCTGATGGCCTCCGGCTCGGTCGGCGGGCTTTCGGGCGCGTTCATCCCCGTGTCCGAGGACGAGGGCATGATCGCCGCCGCACAGGCGGGCGTTTTGACGCTGGAAAAGCTTGAGGCCATGACTTGCGTCTGCTCGGTCGGCCTTGACATGATTGCGGTCCCGGGCGATACAAGCGCGGAAACCATCTCGGCTATCATCGCGGATGAGGCCGCCATCGGCATGGTCAACAGCAAGACGACGGCCGTCCGCCTCATCCCCGCGCCCAACAAGACCGTCGGCGAAAGCGTGGAATTCGGCGGCTTGCTCGGTTCTGCACCCATCATGCCGGTGCACCGCGAAAGCGCCGCGGACTTTGTCGCGCGCGGCGGCCGCATCCCCGCGCCGATGCAGAGTCTGAAAAACTGAGTTTGCCTTTGCCGAAGGGCAAAAATTTGCAAAATCACAGAGTTTTTTGGAAATACCTCTGGAAAAACGCGTACATATGCTGTATGATATAGCGTGTAAAGACAACAAAAAGCAACATGACCCATCCCGATTTCCTGTGTAATCCCACATGAATCGGGCATGGAATACGCACTGATTAAAGGAAGGAAATCGTATGGAAAAAACCAGAGAACAGCAGCTGAAGCTGACGGCTGCCAAGGCACGCCTTCTGGGCGTGGAAATGGTTCATGACGCGGCCTCCGGCCATCCGGGCGGCTCGATGAGCTGCATGGATGTCCTGACGGCACTCTACTTTGACGTCATGCACGTTGACCCCAAGAATCCGCAGGATCCCGACCGTGACCGCTTTGTCATGTCCAAGGGTCACTGCTCGCCCGCCGTTTATCCGGTTCTGGCGCTGCGCGGCTTCTTCCCCGTTGAAAACCTCAAGATGTTCCGCCGTATCGACGGCCATATGTCCGGCCACGTTGAGATGCACCACAACGCCGGTGTCGATATGTCCACCGGTTCTCTGGGTCAGGGCATCTCGGTCGCAGTCGGCATGGCGCTGGCCGGCAAGCAGGCAAAGAAAGACTATCGTGTCTACGCCATTCTCGGCGACGGCGAGCTGGCCGAGGGTCAGGTCTGGGAGGCCATGATGGCCGCAAGCAAGTATCATTTGGACAACCTGTGCGCCTGCGTTGACGTCAACGGCTTGCAGATCGACGGCGCGACCAAGGACGTTATGCCCACCGAGCCGCTGGATAAGAAATTCGAGTCTTTCGGCTGCCACGTCATCAAAATTGACGGCCACGACTTTGCGCAGATTGAGGGCGCTTACAAAGAAGCCGCCGAGACCAAGGGTCAGCCCACGGTAATCCTTGCGAAGACCGTCAAGGGCAAGGG
Organism: uncultured Clostridia bacterium; assembly: GCA_964426105.1. GTDB lineage: Bacteria > Bacillota > Clostridia > Christensenellales > Borkfalkiaceae > UMGS621. The sequence continues at coordinate 2,998 of CAYRPB010000123.1, forward strand.
CATCAGCTTTATGGAAAACAACGCCGGTTGGCACGGCAAGGCACCCAACGATGAGCAGTTCGCACAGGCCAAGAGCGAGCTGGAAGCTGTTATCAAGGAACTGGAGGGTTAAAAAATGGCTGAAAAGATTGCAACCCGTGAAGCTTACGGCAAACAGCTCGTTGAGCTGGCCGAAAAATATCCCGAGCTTGTCGTGTTTGACGCCGACCTTGCCGGTGCGACCATGACCAAGTTCTTTGCAGCCGCACATCCCGACCGTTTCTTTGACATGGGCATTGCCGAGTGCAACATGGTCGGCGTAGCCGCCGGCATGAGCCTTTGCGGATATAAACCCTTTGTCGATACCTTTGCCATGTTCGCGGCCGGCCGCGCATGGGAGCAGGTTCGCAATACCGTCTGCTATCCGCACCTGAACGTCAAGGTTGTGGGCAGCCACGGCGGCCTGTCCGTCGGTGAAGACGGCGCAACGCATCAGTGCATCGAAGATTTCGCCATCATGCGCGCGATCCCCGGGATGCTGGTTCTGTGCCCGTGCGACGGCAACGAAATGCGTCTGGCCGTGGAAGCACTCGTGAACTATGACGGCCCGGCCTACATGCGCCTCGGCAGACTCGCCGTTGAGACAGTCACCGACGCTATCCCCGGCTACACGTTCGAGCTGGGCAAGGGCGCAACCCTGCGTGACGGCACAGACGTCACCGTAATCGCCACCGGCATGAACGTTCAGATGGCACTGGCCGCTGCCGAGACGCTTGCCGCCGAAGG
>CAYRPB010000124.1:0-3756 GCA_964426105.1 uncultured Clostridia bacterium
AAAGGCCCGCTTGGTGAATTCGCCGGGCCCGGCCTGACGGGCGCCGTGGGCGAACAGCGCTTCCAGCCCGGCGGTCAGCACGGCAGGGGAGCCGTGGCACTGAAACTCCGCCGTGTCCTCTCCGGTATAGGAGTTGGGGCCGTGGGAGACGGTTAGCAGAACCTCGTCAATGACCCGATCCTCCTTGTCCAGCAGGTGGCCCAGAATAAGGCTTCTGTCCCGGGCGGTATCCACGGAGCCGAATTTGGGACGAAAGACCCGCTGGGCGACCGCAATGGCCCCTTCGCCGGACAGGCGGATGATGCCAATGGCAGAGACCTGCCAGGCAGTAGAAACAGCAGCGATAATATCAGACATCATGATCCCTCATTCAGACGGCAAAGGCCGTCTTTTTTCTTTTATTATACCTGCAAAAAAACCGGTTGACAACAGGAGATTTTCGCTGTATACTGACGACAGTTGAACAAATGCTCAAATGATTAATTTTAGGAGGCGATGCAATGGCAAGCTTGCGCGACTATACGGAGGAGCAATGCCAGGAGGCGCGCATTCACGAGCCGGTTCTGGAGCGCGTCCGGGCCAATATGCCTGACGACGATACCCTCTGTGATGTGGCGGAGATGTTCAAGGTCTTCGGGGATATTACCAGAACCAGAATTCTCTCCGCGCTGTTTGAGGCCGAGCTGTGCGTGTGTGACATCTGTGAGATCGTGAAGATGTCCACCTCGGCGGTGAGCCACCAGCTGCGCATTCTCCGTCAGACCAAGATCGTGAAAAGCCGCCGCTGCGGGAAAGAGGTCTATTATTCCCTGGACGACGAGCACATCTCAAAAATTTACCGGATGGCTCTGGAGCATCTGGAAGAAGAAAGGAACGGATGAACATGAAAAAAGTCTATCGTCTCAAGGATCTCGACTGCGCCAACTGCGCGGCGAAAATGGAGCGTGCCATTGCGAAGCTGGACGGCGTGCAGTCTGCCGAGGTCAGCTTTATGGCCCAGCGTATGATGCTGGAGCTGGACGAGAGCCGGGCCGCAGAGATCTTGCAGCAGGTCAAGGCCTGCGTCGCCAAGGTGGAGCCGGACTGCCAAATTCTCGGAATCTGAGGCGGCACCATGACCAATCAGCAAAGAAAGACACTGTTCCGTATCATCGCATCGGCTGTGGCCCTGGCTGTCGTGACACTGCTGACCCATGTGGTCACACTGCCGCAGTTGGCCGAGGCGGCGCTGTATCTGGCGGTTTACGGGCTCATTGGCTATGATATTGTCTGGGAGGCCATCGGCGGCATCGGCCGGGGGCAGATTTTCGACGAGAACTTTTTGATGTTCCTTGCCACCGTGGGGGCCTTCGCCACCGGAGAGTATCCGGAGGCCGTTGCCGTGATGCTGCTGTATCAGGTCGGCGAGCTGTTCCAGAAATATGCGGTGGGCAAGTCCCGGGGCTCCATCTCCGATCTGATGGAGCTGCGGCCCGATTTGGCCCGGGTTCTGGAGGATGGCCGGGAGCAGGAGAGACTTCCGGAGGAGGTCGAGGTCGGCCAGACCATTGTGGTCAAGCCCGGCGAGCGTGTTCCGCTGGACGGCATCGTTTTGCGGGGAGAAAGTGCGCTGGATACCTCGGCTCTGACCGGCGAGTCCATGCCCCGGCCCTGCCGGGAGGGGGACAGCATCCTGTCCGGCGTGATCGTCAAAACCGGCGTGCTGGAAATTCAGGTGGAAAAGGCCTTCTACGACAGCACCGTCTCCAAGATTCTCGATATGGTGGAAAACGCCTCGGGGAAAAAAGCCCGTGCGGAAAAGTTTATCACCCGCTTTGCCCGGTATTACACCCCGGCGGTGGTGGGCCTGGCCCTGGCCCAGGCGCTGATTCCGCCGCTGTTTGACGGCCAGTGGGTCAAGTGGATTCAAAGCGCCATGAACTTTCTGGTGGTCTCCTGCCCCTGCGCACTGGTGATCTCCGTGCCCATGAGCGTCTTCTGCGGCATCGGCGCGGCCTCCCGGGAGGGTGTGCTGGTCAAGGGCGGCAATTATCTGGAGCTGCTGGCCCGAAGCGATATCTTTGTCTTTGACAAGACCGGGACCCTGACAAAGGGAAGCTTTGAGGTCGCCCGCGTCCTTCCGGAGGAGCGCCGCAGTGAAATTCTCGCGGCAGCTGCCATTGCGGAGCGGGGCTCCCTGCATCCCATCGCCCAGTCTATCACAGCAGCTGCGGGAGAAGGGGAGAGCGGCTGGAGCATTACGGAGCAGGCGGGCCACGGTGTCCGCGCCGAAAAGGACGGTGTGGAGCTTCTGGTGGGTAACGCCCGCCTGATGGAGCAAAACGGTATTCTCCCACAGCCGCTGGAAACCACGGGCACTCTGGTCTACGTAGCCCAAAACGGAAAGCTGCTGGGCGTGATTGAGGTGACGGATCAGCTGAAGCCCGACACGCTGGAGGCGATCTCCGCCCTGCGGGATCAGGGAGCGGAGACCGTGATGCTGACCGGCGATACCGAGGCCGTAGCGGCGGCCGTGGCCAGACAGGTGGGCGTGTCCCGCTACGAATCCGGGCTGCTCCCCGGTGACAAGGTAAGCCGCGTGGAGGAGCTGCTGGAATGCAAGAAGAAAAACAGTGTGCTGGTCTTTGCCGGAGACGGCATCAATGATGCGCCGGTACTCATGCGGGCCGATGTGGGAATTGCCATGGGCGGCGTAGGCTCCGACGCGGCCATTGAGGCAGCAGATGTGGTGCTGATGCACGACCGGCTCACGGCCATCCCCACGGCCAGACGCATTGCCCAAAAGACCATGACCATCGTCCACGAAAATATCATCTTCGCGCTGGCGATCAAGCTCCTCGTGCTGGCCCTGACCCCCTTTGGCCTTGTCACCATCTGGCTTGCCATCTTCGCCGATGTCGGCGTGGCCGTTCTTGCTATTCTGAACGCCATGCGCGCGGGAAAAATGGGAAAGGAACGGTGACTGCATGAGAAAGGGAACCGCTGTGCTTCTGCTTTTGCTGTTCGTACTGGGATTGACCGGCTGCGGCGGTAGCATGGACGATATCATTGCGCACAAGCCCAGTGTGACGGGAATCGTCGAGCAGGTATATGAGGACTCCGTTATCCTCTACAGCGAAACGGCGGAGGGGTATCCATACGGATCGTATTGGAGCATTTCTCTGCATCCGGAGAATAGCGACAGCTACACGGCTGTCTCGGTCGGGGATGAGATCACAGTCTATCACGATGGGAACGTAATGGAAACAGATCCCCTCCAGGTGGGAACCGTATACGCCATCATACTGAAAACTCCCGCGAACCGGGAAATGAATGAAAATCCGTAAGAGAAAAGAACAGCCTGCCCGTAAAAGTATGGGCAGGCTGTTCTTTTGTCAATTGACTTTTTACATAAAAAACAAAAACCATCTTTGCACAAGATGCAAAAATGGTGATTATTTTTGGACAGATTCCATTGACGGAACCGGAAAAATATGCTACAATAACAATCCATAATGCCCAAGTGTGCAGTGCGGGCAATCCTGTTCCAAGATTACTTTACCACGGAACGGATGGAAATGCAAGATGCAAATGGAAAAATAGTGACAACTCACCCTGGCGTGTCAAATAAAATGAATTGGAATCGAAAAGAAAGGCTGTGATGATCTAGAATGGCAATGGTCAAGGATGTCATGTACGGCAAGACCCTGCGAAAGAGCTATGCCAAGCATGATGACGACAGAATCATCGAGATCCCGAACCTGCTGAAGATCCAGA
>CAYRPB010000125.1:0-3742 GCA_964426105.1 uncultured Clostridia bacterium
GACGGGTTTACTTCTCGCAATGACTTTCCCGCAGTCCGTCGCTTGGTACATCCCCGTACTCAGCGCGATATTCGCGGTCGTCGTTGTTAAAATGCTATTCGGCGGAACGGGGAAAAACCTCGTAAACCCCGCCTTAACGGGCAGAGTATTCGCCTTTATTTCCTTTCAAGCGGCAATGACTTCCGGTTGGACAGCCCCCCTTTCGCACGACGTTACGGCAGGCGCGACCGTCCTCACCGATCTGTTGCAGAACGGATTAAAGGATCTTTCTCTTTGGGATCTCTTTCTCGGCGCGAACCTCGCCGGGTGTATCGGGGAAACCTGTAAGTTGGCATTGATCGTCGGCGGACTTTATTTGATAATCCGCGGTGTGTTGGATTTCCGTTGGCCGATCGTCTATTTGGCGGCGACGGGGCTTTTCACCGTCGCTCTGAACGGCTTTAATTTCGCTTACTTTCTTCCCTCTATCCTCACCGGCGGCGTTATGCTGGGCGCGATCTTCATGGCGACCGATTACACGACGACGCCGAATACCAAAGTCGGCAATTACGTCTACTTTATCGTATTGGGAATTCTCACCGCAGGATTGCGGCAAGCGACGGGAATCGAAGTGGTTTCGTTTGCGATTCTCCTTATGAACCTCACCGTTCCCCTCATCGATAAATGGATCTATCCCCATCCGTTCGGCTCACGCCGCGCGAAAAAGGAGGTCAAATAATGAAATTCTTTCAAAACAACGGCGTAAAATGCGTGATCGTTTTGATGATCGTGACCATCGTTTCTTGCGGACTGCTCGCAGTATTAAACGGCGTGTTAAAGGTGACGGACGAAGAACGCACGGCGCGCGCTATTCAAAAAGTATACGGTACGCTCGTGGAATACGACGATTTGGGCGTTACCGAAGAGCAACGCGAAAATTCTTACGGGACTGTGGAAAGCGTTTATCTCGTCGGCTCGGATTATTTAATCAAGGCGACGGGCTCGAACGGCTACAAAGGCGGCACGATCACGATGTGGTCGGTATTTACGGTGGAAAACGGAACTATTACAAAAATCGGAAAAGTTCTGGTTGAAAGCAACACCAAGCAAACGTTGATGTCCGCATTGGATGCAAATTTCTTATCTGTCTATCTCGGCGCAGACGCCTCCTTTTTGAACGGGGACGGCGCGTTCGTAACGGGTAATGCCGATTCAAACGACATTCAAAACGTTTCGGGCGGCGCGACGAAATCTTCTAACGCCGCGGATAACGCGGTCAACGCGGCGCTCTATTACGTGAGAACTTTCGTAACGGGAGGAATCGACTGATGAAAAATAAAATTTCCACGCTCGCGAAAGAGGGCGTAATCACCTCTAACCCGACGTTAAAACTCGTGCTCGGGACGTGCCCGACGCTCGCGCTGACGACCGCCGCCGTGAACGGAATCGGCATGGGCGCGGCTGTGACGTTCGTATTGATCTTCTCCAACGTATTGATCTCGTTGCTCAGAAACGTGATTCCCGATCGCGTAAGAATCCCCACGTTCGTGTTGATCATCGCGTCGTTCGTTACGATCGTCAGAATGGTTCTCGAAAAATTTCTTCCGTCTTTATACGACTCTTTGGGACTTTATTTGCCGCTGATCGTCGTTAACTGCATTATTCTCGCACGAGCGGAATCCTTTGCAAGCAAAAATCCCGTTTTAGATTCCGCATTCGACGGTTTGTTCATGGGAATCGGATTTACGCTTGCGCTGACGTTGATGGGGCTCTTCCGCGAAGTTTTAGGCGCGGGGGCATTCTTCGGAATAAAACTTTGGGATTTCAAAATCGAATTTTTCGCCTCCAGCGCAGGTGCGTTTTTTACGTACGGAATGTTTATCGCAGTATTTACGTTCGTTTCGTCCGTGATTCATAAAAATCAAAAACAACGCGCCTATAAACTTGAAAATCCGCATTATCGGGAGGTAAAGTAATGGCTGAATTGATTCTGATTATCGTGACGGCAGTCTTTATCAACAACTTCGTCGTCGTTCAATTCTTAGGAATCTGCCCGTTCTTGGGCGTTTCCAAAAGCACCTCGGGGGCGTTCGGCATGGGCATCGCGGTGACGTTCGTCATGACGATCACCTGCTTAATCACCTACCCCCTCTACGAATTCGTACTCGTTCCGCTCGGATTGGAATATTTGGAGATTATCGTATTTATCTTCGTCATCGCGTCATTGGTACAAATGATCGAAATGGTAATCAAACGGTTCTCCCCCGCGCTTTACCGCACGATGGGCATTTATCTTCCGCTCATCACGACGAATTGCGCGGTTCTCGGCGTGGCGGAATTGGTCATCGACAAAGCGCAAATGATGAGTCTTTTGGGACTTTCGTCCATGAATTTGGGCGTTGCGGTGCTTTACGGCTTCTTTGCCGGCGTCGGTTTCACCGTCGCGATCGTGCTCATGAGCGGATTAAGAGAGAAAACCGAACGGCTGGAAATCGCAAAACCGTTAAAGGGTTTCCCCATTGCAATGATCACCGCTTGCTTTATGGCGATGGCATTTTACGTATTCAGTTTGATCGGCTAGGAGAGTAACTATGGATATTTTGATCGTAATCGGCATTGCGGCGGCGTTGTCCCTCGTCTTTGCCCTGCTTATTTTATTGGTTTCTAAGTTCTGCACGGTAAAAGAGGACGAACGCGTCGGACAGGTTTTAGAGCATCTCGCCGGAGCGAATTGCGGCGGCTGCGGTTACCCCGGCTGCGAAGGCTTCTCAAAGGCACTCGTCGAAGGAAAGGCGCAAGTTACGCAATGCGGACCGACTTCTAACGAAAACAAGGAGAAAATTGCCGAAATTCTCGGCGTGGAATTCGTCGGAGCAGATCCATCTTACGCCGTCGTCAAATGCGCGGGCGGCGAACTCGCACTCAACAAATACGAATTCGTCGGCAACGAGGGGTGTATCAGCCAAAACGCCTACGTTAACGGGAAAAAAGTATGCGTAAACGGCTGTATCGGCGAGGGTACTTGCGAAAAGGTATGCCCCTATCACGCAATTAAAATCGAAAACGGCGTTTCTTTGGTGGATAAAGCACTTTGCGAGTCCTGCGGTCTTTGCATTACGCATTGTCCTAAAAAAATCATCGAAAAAATCCCGAAATCCGCACGGGTTTACGTTGCTTGTTCTTCCACCTGCCGCGGAAAGGAAGTCATGAATATGTGTAAATCGGGCTGTATCGGCTGCGGCTTATGTGCAAAAAATTGTCCTGTCGGCGCAATTACGATGACGGACAATCTTCCTCGTATCGACTATTCCAAATGCACGGGTTGCCTTACCTGTTTGGAAAAATGTCCGCGGAAAACCATTCGGGAACTTTAATCTTCCGTCGCGCGACATTCTCGCAAGAGATCAAAAACATTAAATTCAAAACCACCAGTTGAACCGGTGGTTTACACCTACCCTAAAAGGGGAAATTTCCGGCAAAACCGTTAACGGGTATCGAAGTTTGGCAACGCATCGCTAATTCGGGCAGTCGCTATGTCGCGGCTGTCGTTTTTTTGCCTACTTATCCTTGATATCCGTAAACGAGTCTATATATTCGCTTATACTTATTTGATCGGAATAGCGGTCTTCGTCAAGCTGTGCCTTTATATACTCGCTTATCACTCGTTCATTCCGTCCTACTGTTTACAAATTCGATAGGTTTTCTCGTAACAAATACGAAACGACAAAACACAAGAAAACCTTAAAAGACAACGGCGTAAAAG
>CAYRPB010000126.1:0-3729 GCA_964426105.1 uncultured Clostridia bacterium
CTGATCCGTATCCGTCACCATGACAATGCCGGTGCGGTCGCCTGTGGCCCGGGCCACAGGATGCCCGGCAATGACAAAGTTGCAGTCATAGCCGTGATAGGGCTTCACACAGGGCTCATCCCGGTCGATATCCTGTCCGATGGTCTTCCCGGCGCGGAAGTCCATGGCCGTGCCGTCCACGGGAGCCAACTCGCCGGTGGGCAGGCAGACTGCATCACACACATTGTAGTGGCTGGCGTTCATTTGCAGCCGGTGCGCCAGAACATCACCGTTTCCGGCCCCGTTGAGGTTAAAATAGCTGTGGTTGGTCAGGTTCAGGATGGTGTCCTGATCGGTCTCGGCCTCGTAGCGAAGCTCCAGGGTGTTGCCCTTCCAGCCCATCGTGACCCGGACGGACAGGTTGCCGGGATAGCCCTCCTCCCCATCCGGGGAGAGGCGGGAGAATACCAGCGCATGCTCCGCAGGCTCCACGTTCCAGATCACCTTGTCAAATCCGATTTTTCCGCCGTGGCTGTGGTTGCCGCTGTCCTGAACCGCCAGCGCATAGTCCCGGCCATTGAGCGTAAAGCGCCCCCCGGCGATCCGGTTGGCAAAGCGGCCAATGGTCGCGCCGAAGTACCAGCCGCCTCCGGTATAGCCCTCCAGCGTATCGTAGCCCAGAACCACATCCACCGGCGTACCGGCCCGGTCCGGCACCAAGATAGCGCGGATGGTCGCGCCGTAGTCCAGAGCCTCCAGCGTCAGGCCGTTTTCGTTGGTCAGAGTCCAGCAGGTGACGGCTCTGCCGTCTGCCAGCGTACCGAAGGGACGATGAGAAATAGACATGTCTTATTCTTTCCTTTCTTCAAAAAGCTCTGCCGCTTCCCGCAGCAGCTTGCGAATTTCCAGCTTCTGGGGACATGCGTCCTCGCATTGGCCGCAATCAAGGCAGTCCGAGGCTCTGGCCTTATCCTTGGTGACGGAGGCGTAGCCGCCCACGCCCTCCAGATACTTCCTCCGGCGGTTCCAGAGGTCAAAAATTTCCGGGATAGGAATCTGCCGGGGGCAACGATCCATGCAATAGCGGCATCCGGTGCAGCCAATGGTCTCCTGCTCCAGAATCACACTGCGAACCTGCCGCAGCGCCTCGTTCTCCGCCTCATTGAGCGGCCGGAAGTCCGTCATAAAGCCCACATTGTCCCGCAGCTGCTCCAGCGTGCTCATGCCGCTGAGCACCATCTCCACGCCCTCCTGCGAGGCGGCGTAGCGGATGGCATAGCTGGCGTGACTGCCGCCATGGAGTCCGTCCAGAATCTCCCCTGCCTGTTCGGGCAGCTGGGCCAGGCTGCCGCCCTTGACCGGCTCCATGACCAGAATGGGCTTGCCGAATTTCCGGCACACGTCGTAGCAGCCCCGGCTCTGAACATTGGGGTTGGCCTCATCGAGGTAATGGAACTGAATCTGCACCACCTCGATCTCCGGATGCTCCGTCAGCACCCGCTCCAGAAATTCCGGCGTATCGTGGAAGGACATGCCGATTCTCCGGGCCAGGCCCTCCTGCTTCAGCTGCTGCAACACGCCGAAGACGTTGCACCGGGTCAGCTCTTCATAGGAGCTGCTCGTCACGGAGTGGATGAGCAGATTGTCAAAATACGTAACGCCGCAGGCCTCCAGCTGCTGCCGCAGCACGGGACGAATCTCCGACTCCTGCTCAAAAAACAGCCGGGTCAGCTTGTCCGTCAGCACATAGCGCTCCCGGGGATAGCGGCTGGTCAGGGTCTCCCGCAGAAGCAGCTCACTGCGCCCGTCCAGATAGTTGTGAGCCGTATCAAAATAGGTGAAGCCGGCCTCCAGAAAGGCATCCACCATTTTTCTGGTGTGCTCCACGTCGATCTCGCCGTTTTCCAGCTTGGGCAGCCGCATAAAACCAAAACCGAGCTTTTTCATAGGCACCTCCGTTTTCTTTTTATCATATCACAAATGCCCCGGAATTGGAAGCGCCTGAACCCCGGAAGAAAATTTTGAATATCGGAGGAAAATGTGGTATGATATCGTATCGCTTATTATTTGGAGGTACCCATGAACGAACGCGAAGTATCTGAGCTGCGCCGCCGGTTTCGGGCGGATAAGACCAATATCACAAAAATCTGCGGCTGCTACGTCAGCGACAAGGGCGAGATCCTGAGCCAATTTACCACCTCCATCTCCCTGATGCTGGACGATGAGAAGGAAAAGGTTCTGGCCGTGCTGAAAAAGGCCCTGTCCGGCGGCCTTGGGAAAAATCTGGTGGACATCTCCTTCCCCACCAGGCAGGTGCTGGAGGGCGAGGAGCATCGGCTGCTGCAAACCCTGCGGACTTCTCAGCTGGAGAATCAGGAGGCGGCGGAGCAGTTCTACCGGAAGGTGATCCCGACGATCTCCATGGAGACCAATTATCTCATTCTGCTGGCCTATGATGCCTACGACGTGCCCTTCCGGGGCCGGGACGGCAGCCGCTTTGACGAGGGCGCCGATCAGGTGTTCTCCTATCTCGTCTGCGCCATCTGCCCGGTGAAGCTGAGCAAGTCCGGCCTGAGCTTCCACGTGCAGGAGCAGGAATTCCACAACAGCAAAACCGACTGGATCGTGGCTGCGCCGGAGCTGGGCTTTCTCTTCCCGGCCTTTGACGACCGCTCCACCAATCTCTACGGCGCCCTGTCCTACACCCGCAACATCTCCGACAACCATCCGGAGTTTATTGAGGCCGTCTTCGGGGCCGAGGCCCCCATGGCCGCCGGACTGCAAAAGGAGAGCTTCCAGAGCATTCTGGGCAGCACTCTGGAGGAGGAAAGCAGCATCGAGATGGTGCAGTCCGTCCACGCTCAGCTGTCGGAGCTCATTCAGGAGCACAAGGAGAGCCGCGACAAGGAGCCGCTGTATCTGTCGAAGCCGGAGCTCAACCAGGTGCTGAAGACCAGCGGCGTATCGGAGGAGAAGATCAAAGCCTTCGACCAGAGCTTTGACGAGACCTTCGGCGAGCTGGCAGACCTCAGCCCCAAAAATCTGGTGGACACCAACAAATTCCACCTCAACACGCCGGATGTCAAAATCCAGGTCGCACCGGAGAAGCGGGATCTGGTGGAGACCCGCGTCCTGGGGGGCGTCAAGTACATCCTCATCCGCGCCGAAGAAGGCGTGGAGGTCAACGGCGTCAATATTGAAATTCAGTGATCTGCGACCCGTGAAAGCCAAAGCTTTCACGGGTCGGTTTTCCATTCTCCTTCACAAAACCCATCTTTCTTTCGCAACGTGATTTTCTCAAAAAAAGTTTCAAAAATCTGAAAAAACAGTTTGACAACCATGATGCATACTGATATAATTGTAAAGCCGCATCGAAGAGGTTGTAAGGAGAGGTATGCCCTCTCACCTCAAGAGCGAGTCTACAAAAAAGGTAGGTGCAAATGAAATGCAGGCAGTTATCGTGACTGGCGGCAAGCAGTACAGCGTCAAGGAGGGCGACGTCCTCTACATTGAAAAGCTGAACGCTGAGGCCGACACCACCGTCACCTTCGATCAGGTCCTGGCAGTTGTGGATGGCGAGAACTCCAAGTTCGGCGCTCCCGTGGTTGCTGGTGCTTCCGTCGAGGCTAAGGTTCTGAAGAACGGCAAGGGTAAGAAGGTTACCGTCATCAAGTTCCGTTCCAAGAAGGACTCCAAGTCCAAGCAGGGCCATCGTCAGCCTTACACCAAGGTGCAGATCGAAAAGATCTC
>CAYRPB010000127.1:0-3720 GCA_964426105.1 uncultured Clostridia bacterium
GGTTTCCGTCTCCATTACGACCGGTGGTACCGTATCTTCCGCCAGTATTCCGACCGATTCGTCTACGCCACGGACAATGCCACCGTGTACACAAGAGAAGAAATGGCAGAGCTTGCCCAGAACGTATGGCGGTTTTTGGCAACGGAAGACGAGTTCGATTTCACCGAGGTGAACCGGGCGCACGGTATAGGTCTGGAACAGCCGCATCTGGAGAATATCTTGCACAGAAACCACGAACGAGAAGTAGGCAAAACCCCCCGTCCTGTGAACAAAGTGGTGTTGAAGAAGTACATCACCCGATACCTGCCCCAGATGCCGGACTCCCCAAACAAGCGGATGATCGAGGAATATTATCGAAAAGAGCTGCTGTAAAACAAAATAACACATACAAAAAACGCCGGAATCCTTTTTGGATCCAGCGTTTTTACTTTCGCAATTTTTAGAAAATCGACATAACAAGCACCGCAATGATGATCAGCGGCAGTACATACTTCATGTACCCCCGGAGCCATGCCGGTACTTTCAAACCGTTCCCCGTATTGGCTTCCTTCAGGTAGTTATCCCAGCCCCAGCCATATCGGGTAGTGCAGAACAGTACGTATACCAAACTGCCCAGCGGCAACAGAACATTGGACACCGCATAGTCTTCCATATCCATCATAGCCTTGCCTCCCAGGGAGATGAAGGACAGCACATTGTTCCCCAGCAGAGCCGGCAGACACAGCACCAACAGCAGCACGATATTGATGAGGGAGATCCACTTCCGGCTCAGTCCGGTCAGCTCCAGCCAGAAGGACACAATGTTCTCAAACACCGCAATGACCGTAGACACTGCCGCAAAAATCATGAATAAGAAGAACATGGCACCGATGAGCCGACCACCCGGCATATTGTTGAAGATACTGGATAAAGTCGTGAACAAGAAGGACGCACCGACCGTACTGGCATCTGCCGTCACGCCACCATTGAAGGTGAAGCAGGCCGGGAACACAATCAGCCCGGAGCACAATGCCACAAAGGTATCCAGTGCGGTGATGATAACGGATTCGCCCAGCAGAGAGCGATCCTTAGAAATGTAACTACCGAAAATGGCAACGGAACCGATACCCAGGCTCAGGGTAAAGAAGGACTGCCCCATGGCTGCCGAAATTACAGTCAGAAGCCCGGCATCCTTGATGTTCTCCACGCTGGGGATCAGGTAGAACTTGAGCCCCTCTGCCGCATTGTCCAAGGTGCAGCAATACCCAGCCAGCACCAGCATGAGTAGCAGCAGTACCACCATCATCCATTTGGTGATCCGTTCCACGCCCTTTTGCAGACCCAGGGAGCAGATCAGGAAGCAGGCGATGATGACAAAATACGTAGCGATGATCTGGAGCGGCACATTGCCAATGACATCGTTACCGAACAGATTGCCCAATTCTTCGGCAGTCTTATATTCCAAAATACTGCCAGTGATATACTTACCAAAATAAATCACCAGCCAACCGGCGATGACTGTGTAGAACATCATCAGCAGATAGTTCCCGACGATGGCGGCATATTTCATGAAATGCCACTTTTGCCCTTTCTTCTCCAAAACGTCGTAGGAAGTGGCGATACTTCTCTGGCTGGCTCGTCCGTTGGCAAGCTCCATGGTCATGACCGGGATCCCTAAGAGAACCAGGAAAGCGAGGTAGATCAGCACGAATAGTCCACCACCATAGGCACCAGTGATGATGGGGAACCGATACACATTACCCAGTCCAATGGCACATCCGGCAGAGATCAGGATGAACCCGATCCGGGACGCAAATTTTTCTCTTTGCATATTTTTAAGTTCCTTTCTAAAATTGTCATCCATTAGCGATTTACCATTTGCCGAGACAAACGAATTTCTACGCCAACGGATCGTACACAGGTATTATACACAAAAATGCACCGAATGTCAATTCTATTTCATGGATTTTTTGATTTTTTATGAACTTTTTTTAGCATCGTGAACCACACCTATTGACTTCTCTGATCTGTTATGCTATACTTTTTATACAATCACTTTGGTCAAGGTAGGTGTGATCATGCAAATCACTACATTAAAGAATCGTTTAGACGCAATGGCAGAGGAAGATATGCGCACGGGACTGATTGCCTGTGCCGGTATGCAGGTGATCCAGAATGGCAAAACTATATACAAAGCGAATCATGGATATGCCGATGGGGATAAGACGGTGCCGCTGACCGACACGCATCTGTTCCGCATGGCATCCATGACCAAACCGGTGACGGCGACTTGTGTCATGCAACTGATCGAAAAGGAAAAGCTTTCGCTGGACGACAAGGTGGAACGGTTTCTGCCGGTGTTTCAAAACAGACAGGTGGCAGAGGTGGACGCAGATGGCAAGCTGACCGGCACCCACCCGGCTCCTCGTTCCTTCACCATCCGGGATCTGCTGACCCACTCTTCTGGGCTTGGCTCCGGTGCCTATTTTGCCAGTTTCTGTAAAAACCCCGGCTTTGCAGATGGGGACACATTGGCAAGCAAAATCGGCGACTGGGCAGAGTCGCTGTTGGAATTTGATCCCGGTATCCGGTTTTCCTACAGCGGGCTGGTAGGCTTTGACGTGCTGGCCCATTTGGTGGAGCTGCTCTCCGATATGCCTTATGAGGACTATGCCAAAAAGAATCTGTTCCACCCCCTTGGTATGACCGATACTTGCTTCACACCCACCGCAGAACAATGGGCAAGACTGGTGCAAATGCACGAAACCTTGCCGGACAAAACGATCCGTCCCGTGGATATGGAAGGACGTATCTTTGGCAGCTGTCCTATCACCTACCATTCCGGTGGTGCAGGGCTGGTATCCTGCCTTGCCGATTACACTCGTTTTGCGCAGATGCTGCTGGGTGAAGGCGCTCTGGATGGCGTGCAGATCCTGCGTCCGGAAACCGTCGAGAGGATGCATATGCGCCAGCTGCCCCCGTTGGTACCGGGTACGGACGCTACCTATTCCTGGGGACTGTCCATGCGTGTGGCATTAGCGGACAACGGCTCTCAAGCTCCGTTGCCGAAGGGTGCCTACGGCTGGTCCGGTGCGTATGGGACCCATTTCTGGTGCGACCCAAAGAATGCGCTGTGTGCCGTGTATGTATCCAACATGACCACGGCAGGCGGTTCTGGTGCATTGACAGCAAGACATTTTGAGAATGTAGTGTATGGAGAATGAGACCTGATTTTCCATGGGATTTTCAGGAAAAATTTTTCATAGCTCTTGACAATTTCAGAAAAGCATGATATACTATTGACAAAGCTGAAAAAGGACGTATTTGTGGAAAAAATGCCAGAAATCGCCACTTTATCACCACAATTCGGGATGGTTCAGCCATATCCTGCTATCATGTGACAAAGGGGAAAACCTGTATGAAATGTCCTTCCTGTGGATTTCCGGAAAGCAAGGTCATCGACTCCCGACCGGTGGAGGAGAACAACAGCATCCGTCGGCGCCGAGAATGTTTGCAGTGCCACACGCGGTTTACCACGTATGAAGTGGTCGATGTGTACCAGCCGGTGGTGCTGAAGAAAGACGGAACCAAAGAACTGTTCGACAAAAATAAGCTGCTGACAGGTTTGCTAAAGGCGTGTCAGAAGCGACCGGTCAATGCGGAAGCTGTGGCCAACGAGATCGAGTCTTCGCTGTACAATACCATGCGCCGGGAAGTGACCTCCCAAAAAATCGGCGAGCT
>CAYRPB010000128.1:0-3705 GCA_964426105.1 uncultured Clostridia bacterium
ACCCACGCAGCCAGCTTGGAAGGCTGGAATTCTACCATTGAACTACACCCGCATTCCGTCTTCTGTTTTTCAACGCTAAAAAATTATACCAAAACAGAGGAAGAATTGTCAACTGATTTTTGTCGATTTTTCAAAAATTTCTAAAATAAAAAGTTTTATCATTTTTTACACGACAAAAACAGAAAAAGAGCGAGGTCGCAACAAAAAATCAAAGACCTCTTAAAAAAACGGGACGATTTTCGCAACAGCCTTTTTTCCGTCGATTACAAGATACGCATACGACGGCGCGTTTGCGTAATAAGAAAACGTGCCGGGATTGACGAAAAGGATGTTCTTTTCGTCGATTTCCGCAAACGCCGAATGCGTATGCCCGTATAAAACGATATCCGCACCGACTTCCTCCGCGCGCAGCGCAAGCGAAGCGAGCGAACGCTTAACGCCGTAACAATGCCCGTGCGCTAAAAGAATTTTTCTCCGTTCGATTTCTAAAACGATCTCCTTTTCCCCGTAAGCGTCGCAATTTCCGCCGACGGCATAAAGTTTTTCTGCGATCTCCCCTAACGACAAGACGTCGCTTACGCCGTCTCCGCAAAAGAAAACGTAATCCGCTTCTCGCATAATCGGCAACAGAGCGGCAACTCTCTCCCGATTTCCGTGCGTATCCGATAAAACAACCGCTGTTTTCATAACAACTTTCTCAGCGCCTCAACCGCTCTGCCGCGATGAGATACCGCGTTTTTTTCTTCCTCCGTCGCGTCTCCGAACGATTTTTTTAAATCATAAGAATAAAAAAGAGGATCGTAGCCAAAGCCGCCCTTGCCTTTTAACGAAGAGAGAATTTCCCCTTGCGTTTCCCCTTGCGCGGAGAGGATTTCCCCGTTTTTGCGGTAAAGAACCAACGCGCAAACGAATTTCGCTCGACGATCCGTAACGCCGTCCATAACCGAAAGCAATTTGCGATTGTTGCTCTCGGCCGTTCCGTCCCCTGCATAACGGGCGGAATATACGCCGGGCGCGCCGTTCAAAGTTTCTACCGCCAAACCCGAATCGTCCGCCAACGAATCCTCGCCCAAAGCCTCGGAAACGGCTTTCGCCTTGATGAGCGCGTTCTCATAAAAAGTCTTCCCCGTTTCTTCGATCTCGTCAAAAAAGCCGGCTTCTTTCATCGAAACGACGTCGTATTCGGGGAAAAGCGCGGAAAATTCGCGAACCTTTCCGACGTTTCCCGTTGCGAGAATCAATTTCTTTTTCATTCGACACCCCTTTCTCTATAAGCAATTTCTTAAAATCGCAACCACGTCTTCCGCCGAAAGCGGAACGAAGCGGTTATCCGGCACGGGAATTTTTACCTTGCGCGCCATTTTTTCAAAATATTCCGTTCCGATCCCCAGTTCGGTCAACGAAGACGGAAGTTTTAAGGTATCGTACAAAAACGTTTCTGTTTTTTCGATCGCAAGCGCGGCGATTTCAAAATCGCCAAGCACTTCGTCTATTTCCCACACGTTGACGCCGTATTCGCGGAAGCGCCAAACCGTATTTTCGTTTAAGACGTAGCGCATCCAACGCGGCGTGACGATTGCAAGTCCCACGCCGTGCGTAATATCGTAAAAGGCAGACAGTTCGTGTTCGATCCCGTGCACCGACCAATCCTCGCCCTTCCCGTCGTCGATTAAATCGTTAA
This sequence comes from uncultured Clostridia bacterium, assembly GCA_964426105.1. Lineage (GTDB taxonomy): Bacteria > Bacillota > Clostridia > Christensenellales > Borkfalkiaceae > UMGS621. The sequence continues at coordinate 1,682 of CAYRPB010000128.1, forward strand.
TCGCGAGAGAAGAAGCCCACATCAAATTCGCGCGAGCCTCGTAATCGTTCGGCGTACGCATAGCAACGGGCGTGTATTTAATTACTGTTTTCATCAAAGCCTCGGCAAAACGATCTTGAATATAAGCGGTTTTTACCTTGGAAAAATACACCTCGAAAATATGAGAAAGAATATCCGCGCTTCCTGCCGCCGTTTGCCGTTCGGGAACGGTAAAGGTATAAGTAGGATCGAGCACGGAACAAGTCGGACGCGCAACCACGCAACCGAGTTTTTCGTTGGTTTCAAAATTCGTAATAACGGCAAAAGCGTCCATTTCCGATCCCGTAGCCGCCAGCGTAAGCACGGAAAACACGGGTAAAGCGCCCTCAAAAGCGGACGTAACGACCAAATCCCAAGCATCCGCATGCGGCGTTACCGCCGCGCCGGCGATTGCCTTGGCACAGTCGATCGTCGAACCGCCACCGACCGCCAAAACGCCAGTAAGTCCGTTTCCCCGAATCACCTCGACGCCCTTACGTACGCTTTCGATGCGCGGATTCGGCTCGATTCCCGAAAGTTCGCAAAAACGAATCCCGTTTTCATTCAACTCGGAAACAACCGAATCGTAAACGCCGTTCTTTTTTATGCTTCCACCGCCGTAACAAAGCAACACGCTGTCCGTAACCGCGGCGATCTTTTTGCCGAGTCCCTTAATCGTCCCCTTTCCGAAGAGAATTTCCGTTTCGATCAAATGATTAAAATTGTTCATTTTACTTCTCCTTCCCTCTTAAAATTTTGTCCGATAACGCCACGAAAGACGCGGTCGAAAGCGTTTCCCCCCGTGCTTTTAAGTCGATACCACAATCGGTCAGTAACGCTTCCGCTTGCGAACGCGTGAGAGAAAACGTCTGCATCAAGTTATTGCACAGCGTTTTTCTGCGATTGTTAAAGCCTGCGCGCAAAGTTTCCCGAAAGCAAGCGCGATCGGCAATCGCGTATTTATTTCGATCAATATCGATTCGCACGACGGCGGAATCGACGTTGGGGCGCGGCGTAAACAATTCTCGCGGAACGCGACGAATCTTTTTTGCCGTTCCGACAGCGTCCACCGAAACCGTAATCGCACCGAACGCTGCGGTATTTTCCCTCGCGGTAAGACGATCAGCAACCTCTTCTTGCACCATGACTACCAGCCTCTTACACCGCACGCTCTCTTCCACAAAACGCATCAAAAGAGGCGTCGTGATATAATACGGAAGATTTGCCACAACGATATAATCTTCTCCGATTTCCCTTTCAAGATCGCTCATTTTTCGCTTCATTATGTCCTCAAAGCGAATTTCAACATTGATTCTGTCTGACATAACGTCATTCAAAATCGGCTGCAAACTCCTATCGATTTCAAATGATATCACTCTTTTTGCGCAATCCGAAAGCGCACACGTCAAAGCACCTGCTCCCGCACCGATTTCCAACACGGTTTCTCCTGCGCAATCCGCACTTTCCGCAATTGCCGCAAGTAAATTTCGATCGGTGAGAAAATTCTGACCGAACGCTTTTTTAAAGGAAAAACCGCGGCGCGATAAAGCCTCTCTTAAATTTTCCATAAATTACCGATATCCCTTTTGTATATTTCAAAAAATTCGGACACATACTGCTACCGTAAGGCTTATCCCCTTACGGCGCGATTTTCTACTAATGAAAAGAAATACGTCGAACCATCGGCGTATTTCTTTTTTCTTTTAACTATCCCGAATCATAGCGCGAACGCGCAAATTCAACCCAAGATCTTCCGCTAAACAGCGACAAGCGTTAACCGCGGCTTCCCCGATACAATCCACCACGGAAAGCACGGTTTCCATACTCTTATCCCGACACAAACAAGCAAAACGCAAGAGTTCGTCAAACGCAACCTCTCCGTAACGACTGTTACAGACCGCCTGATACTCCGCCGCAGTCGGAGCGTTCAAACTGACGTTTACTTTATCGACGCACATTGCGAGTTCGGTCGTAATATCTCTTCCGTGAATAAGATTTCCCTGTCC
>CAYRPB010000129.1:0-3624 GCA_964426105.1 uncultured Clostridia bacterium
CCTGCCCCATAAGTTCAAAATTGCCGTGGGCGGCTGTCCCAACAACTGCGTCAAGCCCGACCTCAACGATCTGGGCATCATCGGCCAGCGGGTCCCCAAGGTGGACGCCGACAAGTGCCGGGGCTGCAAGGTCTGTCAGGTGGAGAAGGCCTGCCCCATCCATGTGGCGTCCCTCCGGGACGGCAAGATCGACATCGATCCCATGCGCTGCAACCACTGCGGCCGCTGCAAGGGCAGCTGTCCCTTCGATGCCGTGGCAGATTATCAGGACGGCTTCAAGATCACCATCGGTGGCCGCTGGGGCAAGAAGACCGCCCAGGGCCGGGCGCTGACCAGGATCTTCACCTCCGAGGAGGAGGTTCTGGACGTGGTGGAGCGCGCCATTTTGCTCTTCCGCGACCGGGGCGTTGCCGGAGAGCGCTTCGCCGACACCGTGGCCCGCCTTGGCTTTGACGAGGTCAACCGGGCACTCATCGGCGAATGAAGCGGCTTCTCTCCGCGCTGCTTGTTCTGACCCTGCTTGCGGGCTGCGCTCCGGCGCAGCCCGTTTCGGCAGGCGCTTCCTTTACGGATGATCTGGGCCGGGCCGTCACCGTGGAGCAGCCCCGGCGGGTGGCGGCGCTGCTGGGCAGCTTTGCCCAGATCTGGATGCTGGCCGGGGGAAGCATCTGCGCCGCCCCGGACGATGCCTGGACGGAGCTTGGTCTGGAGCTTGCGGACGATGCCGTCAATCTGGGGAGCATCCACGCCCTGAGCCTTGAGCTTCTGCTGGCGGCAGAGCCGGAGTTCATTCTGGCCAGCACCAACACCCGGCAGAATATCCAGTGGCGGGACACGCTGGAGGCCGCCGGTATCCCCGTGGCCTACTTTGACGTCAACGATTTTGAGGATTACCTGCGGCTTTTGAAGCTCTTTACCGACATCACCGGCGAGGACGACCGCTATGCCCAATACGGTCTCGCCGTCCAGACGCAGATCGAAGCGGTTCTGGCCCGGAGCCAAAAGCGGCTGGAGACGGAGCCCGCTCCCACAGTGCTGTGTCTCACCGCCACGGCCTCGGGAATCCACACAAAAAACAGCACCGGAAGCGTCCTCAGCCGCATTTTGAGCCGTCTGGGCTGCATCAACCTGGCCGATTCCAACGCCATGCTTCTGGAGCAGGTCAGCATGGAGCAGATCTTGCTGGAGGATCCGGACTATATCTTTTTCATCCGGCGCGGCGATGACCAGGAGGCCGCCGAGGCGCTGGTACAAGCCCTGCTGACGGACGATCCGGCGTGGGCCTCTCTGTCGGCGGTGCGGCAGGAGCAGGTCTATGTCATGGACAAGCAGCTGTTTAATCTCAAGCCCAATCACCGCTGGGGCGAGGCTTACGAGCAGGTGGAGGCGATCTTATCCCATGAAGCATAAGGCAGGACGCATTCGCTTCGCCGTTGCCGCCGCGCTTTTATGCGCCGTGATGCTGAGCCTGTGTCTGGGGGCGGTCTCCCTCTCTCTGCCTGCCCTGTGGCGGGCCGTGCGGGACGGGGCCCAGGACACGGCGGGCTATATTTTCTGGTATTCCCGGCTGCCCCGCACCGGGGCGTGTGTGCTGGCCGGGGCCGCACTGGCCGTCTCCGGCTGCATTTTGCAGGGGGTGCTGGGCAACCGTCTGGTCTCCCCCGGCATTCTCGGCATCAACGCCGGAGCCGGACTGGCCGTCACGGTCTGCTGCGCCTGGGGCGTGGTCTCCGGGTGGGTCTATTCCTGCGCCGCCTTCGGCGGGGCTCTGGCGGCGGTGGCCGTCGTGATGCTGCTGGCGCGGAAAACCGGGGCCTCCCGCTCCACGGTGCTGCTCTCCGGCGTAGCCATCAACAGTATCCTCAACGCGCTGCGGGACGCGGTGACGACCCTCGTCCCCGATGCGGCGATGCTGGGCAGCGATTTTCGAACCGGCGGCTTTTCTGCCGTGTCTCTCCCCCGGCTCCTTCCGGCGGCAGCTTTGATTCTGCTGGCGCTGGCTGCCGTGCGTCTGCTGTGTACCGAGCTTGACCTTCTGAGTCTGGGGGACGAAACGGCCCGGAGCCTCGGCCTTCCCGTCCGGCGAACCCGGGGGGTGCTTCTGGTGCTGGCAGCAGTGCTGGCAGGCGCGGCGGTCAGCTTCGCCGGGCTTCTCGGCTTTGTTGGGCTGGTGGTGCCCCATATGGTTCGCCAGGCCACAGGCAGCGAGAGCCGCCGGACGATTCCCCTGTGTGCTCTGGGCGGTGCGCTTCTGGTCACGGTCTGCGATCTGCTGTCCCGGCTGGTATTTGCCCCCTTCGAGCTCCCCGTGGGTATTGTGATCTCCATTCTCGGCGGGCCGTTTTTTCTGGTTCTGCTGCTGCGGCAAAGAGGAGGGCGGCACCATGCTTGAGCTTTGCGATCTGACCTGCGGCTACGGGCGGGCATTCACCCTGGGGCCGATCTCGGCCCGGCTCCCCGCCGGGAGCGTCAGCGTTATTCTGGGGCCGAACGGCTGTGGAAAATCCACGCTGCTCAAGGCCCTGTGCGGCATTCTCCCGGCCTCCGGGCAGGTGCTGCTGGACGGGCAGTCCCTTCTGACTCTTTCTCCCCGGGCGCTGGCCCAGAGGGTCTCCTATCTGACGCAAAACCGCCCCGTCCCGGAGCTGACTGCCCGGCAGCTGGTGCTCCACGGGCGCTTTCCCTATCTGGGCTATCCCCGACGCTATAGCCGCGCCGATCTGGAGGCGGTGGAGCGGGCCATGGCACAGATGGAGGTGACGGAGCTGGCCGAACGGATGCTCCCCACCCTCTCCGGCGGGCAGCGCCAGCGGGTCTATCTGGCCATGGCGCTGGCTCAGGATACCCCGGTGGTTCTGCTGGACGAGCCGACGACCTTTCTGGACGTGGGTGCCCAGACACGCCTGATGGCCCAGGCCCGGCAGCTGGCCGCCCTGGGCAAGACCGTGGTCATGGTGCTTCACGACCTCTCGCAGGCGCTGCGCCGGGCGGATCAGGTGCTGGTTCTCGAGGGCGGTGCGCTGGCCGCCGCCGGAACGCCGGAGGAGGTCTTTTCCTCCGGCGTGCTGGATCGGGTGTTCTCCGTGAAGGTCATGCGGATGGATGCAGGCGGCACGTGGCAATATTATTACGAGGAGGCCCAACCATGAGCTATTTTCCCCTTTGTATCGATCTCACCGGCGCGGTGGTGCTTCTGGTGGGCAGCGGGCCGCAGATCGAAGAAAAGCTTCTGCGGCTCTCCGGCTTTCAGGCAGAGCTTCGCCGCCTCTCCCGGCTGGAGCAGACCGATCTGGACTGCGGCCCCGCCATGGTCATCATCGGCGACACGCCCCTTCCGGAAGCGGAGGCGTATCAGCGCCTGTGCCTGGAAAAAAATATTCCGGTCAACGTTGTGGACGTTCCCGCTCTGTGTACCTTCTATTTCCCCGCCCTGGTGCAGCGGGGAGACCTGACCGTGGGCATCTGCACCAGCGGAAAAAGCCCCGGTCTGGCCGCCTGCCTGCGCCGGAGCCTGGAGACGTGGCTCCCCCGGCGAACCGGAGACATTCTGCAATGGCTCTATCAGCTTCGCCCGGAGCTGAAGCGCCGCCTCCCCGCCGAAGCCCTCCGCCCCGCTCTGCGCCG
>CAYRPB010000130.1:0-3581 GCA_964426105.1 uncultured Clostridia bacterium
GGGTAGAGCGATTAAACTTCACCCGTTGGTGTGCGGCGCGTTCAACGCGGACTTCGACGGCGACCAGATGGCGGTTCACGTACCGCTCTCTATCGAGGCGCAGGCAGAAGCGAGATTTTTGATGCTTGCTTCCAATAACATTTTGAAACTTTCGGACGGAAAGCCGGTTATGTCGCCTTCTCAGGATATGGTCATGGGATCGTATTATCTTACGATCATCAAGCGTCACGAGGGTAAATGTTACGACGAATATTGCCGTCCGAGCGAGAACGGAGAGGTTTATAAGCCCGGTCTTTACGTTTCGGAAGACGAAGCGATCATGGCGTATCAAACCAAAACCATTTTCTTGCAGGATGAAATTTACGTCAGAAGAACGGTCAAAACGCCGTCCGGAAAAGAAATTACGGGCAGAACCAAGACGACGGTCGGTCGCATTATCTTTAACGAAGCGATTCCGCAGGACTTGGGATTCACCGAACGCGTGACGGACGAAGATTATCTGAAATACGAAATCGATTTCTTAGTCGGCAAAAAACACCTTTCCAAGATCGTAGACGCGTGCTTTAAGGTACACGGCTCGCAGTGCGCCGCGGAGGTGTTGGATAAGATCAAAGCGCTCGGCTATAAATATTCGACGATCGGCGCGGTTACGACCAGCGTGTTCGATATGCATATGCCGAAAGAAAAGGCGGAAATTCTTTCCAAGGCAGAACAAGAGGTTCTCGGTGTCGAGAAGAAGTTCAAGCGCGGCTTTATGACGGACGACGAGCGTTATAAGAAAGTCGTTTCCATTTGGAAAGACGCGACGGAGAACGTTACCGAACATTTGAAAGGCACGCTCGACGAGTTCAATCCCATCTGGATGATGGCGAACTCCGGTGCGCGTGGTTCTATCGACCAGATTAAGCAGCTCGCCGGAATGCGCGGTCTGATGACCGACCCGAACGGTAAAACCATTGAAATTCCGGTTAAATCTTGTTTCCGTGAAGGACTTACCGTTTTGGAATACTTTATTTCCTCTCACGGCGGACGAAAGGGTTTGGCGGATACCGCGTTAAAGACGGCGGACTCCGGTTATTTGACGCGTCGTCTGGTAGACGTTTCGCAGGACGTTATCGTTCGAGAAGACGATTGCTTTGCTTCTTTGGGCGAAAAGCCGAAAGGAATCAAAGTTTCGGCGATCAAGGGAACAAAGGGCGAAATCATCGAGAAGTTGGAGGATCGCTTGACGGGCAGATTCACTATTTCGGACGTCGTTCACCCCGAAACGGGAGAAATTCTCGCCGCGGCGGATACCATGATCACCGAAGAGCAAGCGAAAGCGATCGTGAACGCGGGAATCGAAGAAGTCGAGATCCGCAGTATCTTTACTTGTAAATCGCGGCACGGCGTTTGCGCGAAGTGCTACGGCAAGAATATGTCCAACGGATTACCCGTACAGGTGGGCGAAGCGGTCGGAATCATTGCCGCGCAGTCTATCGGTGAACCGGGTACGCAGTTGACGATGAGAACGTTCCATACCGGCGGTATCGCGAGTACGGGAGATATTACGCAAGGTCTTCCTCGTGTCGAAGAATTGTTTGAAGCGCGTCGTCCGAAGCGTGCGGCGATCGTCTGCGAAGTGGGCGGTATCGTTCGTATCGAGGAAAAGGATAAGTTGTTGCACGTTATCGTCGATACGCCGACGGGCGAAGCGAAAGATTATCTCATTCCGTTCGGATTCGGCGTGCTCGTAAAGACGGGCGACGAGGTCGTTCCCGGAACGATTTTGACCAACGGCGCGGTTTATCCGCAGGATATCTTAAAGACGCAGGGCGTCAAGGGCGTACAGGATTATATTTTGAAAGAGATTCAGTCCGTTTACCGCTCGCAGGGCGTTGATATCAACGATAAGCACGTTGAAATCATCGTTCGTCAGATGCTGAAAAAGGTTCAAGTCGAAAATCAAGGCGATACGGATATCTTGCCGGGAGAAAAACTCGATCTCTTCCGTTTCGAGGACGAAAACCTCAAAGCGCTCGAAGCAGGCAAGCGTCCGGCAACCGGTAAGCGTACGCTGTTGGGTATCACCAAAGCGGCTCTCGCGACGGAATCCTTCCTTTCCGCGGCGTCCTTCCAGGAAACGGCGCGCGTCTTGACCGAAGCGGCGATTAAGAACAAGGTCGATCCGCTGATCGGGTTGAAAGAAAACGTGATCATCGGAAAACTGATCCCTGCCGGAACGGGTGTAAAGGAATATAAAAATCTTTCTCCGCAAGTAACGGGGATTTCTGCCGAAAAATAAGCGGAAAAACGATATTTTATCGTAATTCGATTGACTAATTTTTCGGAAATTGATACAATATTATTCGCGTGAATACGCACAAAATGCTTTCTCAAAATCGCTTGGCGATTTTTGGAAATAACCGAAATTCAAAAAAGGAGGAAACATATGCCAACCATCAACCAGTTAATCAGACAGGGCAGAGAGAAGATCACCTATAAGTCCAAGTCTCCTATTCTGGACAATTGTCCGCAGAAAAGAGGCGTTTGCTTATCGGTTACCACTACTTCTCCCAAAAAGCCGAACTCCGCGCTCAGAAAGATCGCAAGAGTACGTTTGACCAACAAGCAGGAAGGTACGGTATATATCCCCGGCGAAGGACACAATCTGCAAGAGCACAGCTCGGTTTTAATCCGTGGCGGCAGAATTAAGGACCTTCCGGGCGTTAGATATCATATCGTCCGCGGCGCGCTGGATACCGCGGGTGTCGCAAAGCGTAAGCAAGCGAGATCCAAATACGGCGCTAAGAAAGGCAAATAAGCAACCGTTTTAAGACATTTCCTACAAATTTCGGTTATTGACAAAATAAGCCCGATAGATTGTAGGCAGTATGCCGTTTGACGGCAGAAGGTTCGCTACCGGTTACGGCAAGCGATAGCTGTACACGAGGGTTAGCCCCTTGGTACCGATAAAATTTTTGCGTGTCGGTACCCTAAAAATCACAAGGAGGAATTACCATGCCAAGAAGAGGAGGCGTTCCCAAAAGGGACGTATTGCCCGATCCGATTTACAATTCCAAGGTTGTTACGAAAGTTGTAAATCAAGTTATGATCGACGGCAAAAAAGGAACCGCTCAATCAATCGTTTACGATGCGTTCGAGGCGATGTCCGCAAAGTTAGGACAGCCCGCAATCGATATTTTCAACCAGGCGATCAACAACATCATGCCGATGGTTGAAGTAAAAGCAAGACGTGTCGGAGGCGCGAACTATCAAGTGCCGATCGAGATTCGTGCGGAAAGAAGACAAACACTCGCAATCCGTTGGCTGATTATCGCCGCGAGAAAGAGAAGCGAGAGAGAAATGTCCGCAAGACTTGCGGGCGAACTGATGGATGCGTACAACAACACCGGCGCTGCGGTCAAGAAGAAAGAAGATACGCACAGAATGGCCGAGGCGAACAAGGCGTTTGCGCATTACAGATTCTAAGGAGTAGAAGATGCCCAGAGAATTTGACTTAAAAGTAACCAGAAACATCGGCATCATGGCTCATATCGCCGCGGGTAAAACGACCACGACCGAACGTATTTTGTTCTATA
>CAYRPB010000131.1:0-3575 GCA_964426105.1 uncultured Clostridia bacterium
AATGTATGTAAAATTAGTTTCCATATAGAATTACAAATTATGTGGTGGGCGATTCGTGAATCGCCCCTACAGGTATTTAGGTCATATATGGCGTGAAAAAAAGTAAATGCTGTTGCCCTGGAATTTGTAGATATTGGTGTTGACATAAGACATCAAATATGCTACAATGAAGTTGTGGAAGCCATATTAAGTTAGTCCACTTTACATATTTTTGTACATCTGTTACCGTATCGATTTCTCCGTATGACTGTTACTATTTATTGGTAAAGAATGGTGGTATTGCAGAATGACTCTCCTATATTTCTTAGAATCCCTGTGTTACAGTGCATTGTTCCTGTTTCTTTCTGTCCATCACGAAATGGCATCCCTGCTTACGTTCAAGCGAGCGCCCGACCTGCCTATCAGCAATGCCTTGACCACCTTTTGGCAAACCTGCGGAACCCTTGTTGTTGTCATAGCCACAATTCTTCTGTGCATCGTCTCCTTCGTCTTATTCTTTCTTCGTTGCAAGAACGCACAAAATACATCCACCGCTGTACATCGTGCTATGATTGCCCAAGGGATCGCTTGTCTGCTCTCTTTTCCTGGTGCCTTATTTGCTGTGCTGAATGATTCTCACTATAGCATACCTATACTCATGACCCTGATCACCATACAGCTTCTTGTTGGACAATGCACCTATATTCTATCGCAAACCCAAAAATGATTCCAATTATAACCCAATAAATGCACAACCGTAAAAACCGCTTGTCCCCTTTTCGGGAAACCAAGCGGTTTTTCGTATATTTTACCTTTGAACCACTGCGTGGGTTCGTCTCACTTCAACTTGCAGGTGTACACCGCCCGATCCAGATCCGTGTGCATGACCGCACCGTTGGGCAAGACGATCTCCTGATTGAGTCCCCGTGGTGCGATCACGTGCATCTTGAACCAGCCGTCCTCGAGCTTCCAATCTACCGTGATCATACCGCCAACCGTGGCAACGGAACCCTTTGCGTGGTCTCGACCTGCGATATTGGGTTGAATCTTCACCTTTTTGTCGGCGGCAGAAATGGTGCGCACACCCAATACCACTGCGGCAAATTCGTAGATGGCCACCGCACCCCAGGCATGGCAGTCGCTGCGAGGAGCCACCGGCGTTTCCGGAATGGTGGTGCAGTTTTGCGTGGGCAGAGCACGGAGCGCATCCATCATGGTATTTGTCTTCTCATACAGTCCTGCAAGCTCCAGCGCACGGAACCAGAGATACCCGTAGGCCTGGGTGCACTTGGCTTCCAGATTCTGGCAATTCTCCATGATCCGGTGTGCCTTTTCGCCCGTGGCGATCCCGGACAGCACACACCACACCTGCATGTGCTGGCTGTAGTAGTTGCCACAGAGGTCGTCCGCATAGAGCCCCTTGTCCGCACGCCAGCAGAGCTTCTCGATCTTTTCTGCCAGCTTGTTTGCCCGATCCCGATATTCGTTTGCGGTACAATGCCGGTCACAAACAGCAAACAGCGCCGCAGCCTGCCGAAGTGCAAAGACGTACATAGCACTGTGAATGGTCACGATCTTGTGCTTGTAGTCGTCGCCTTCTCCGATGTAGGGTTCCCCACGGGTCGCCAGCCAAGGCGCAGACCAGTCCATGAAATCCCAATACTGGGTATTGTGGAGTAGCCCACATTCGTCCATCTGACCCATAAACCATTCCAGCACCCCATCGATACCACGGAGATTTTCTCGCACCAGTGCCTTGTCCCCGAACCGCTTGTAATGCTCTGCTACCATGAAAATATAATAGAAGCAGAATGTTGGGATATACTGGATCTCCACGGAAGGATACCGGCTGTGCATGAGTCCATCGGCACGCTGAGACAGTCGGAAGTCGTGGATGGCCTTTCTTGCCAGCTTGTCGTCATTCGTCAGTTGATAGTGGAACAGCATCTGCATGGACGTATCCATATCGTATTGCAACTGTTCATAGAACGGACAGTCTGTGTAGGATTCCACCATGCACTGCTGCAAGGTGTTCACAGAAATTTGCCACAGAGCATTGTCTTCATCGGAACCAAAATCGCAGTCCGTGGGCGCATCCAAAGGATAACTGCACGCCGTATAATGGAAGTCGGTGAGCTGTACATCTCCCTCGATCTCCAACCGAATGATCCGGCAAGTACGGAACCAGAACGGTTCAAAGGTGGTGGTACCAGATACCTGTACCAGGTCGGTGCAGCCGGTCATGCCCTTGGAACGATCCAGCCGGTCGCCTTTGTTACCACCATCTCCAAAAGATTCCGCATAGCGAATGGTCACCTTGCCTTCTCCGGTGAAGGTAAAGGTGGGGAACCCAATGGTCAGTCTATCAAGAATGCAATAGCCGTCTGCATCAAAATCCTTTGTCACGTCAGTCTGGCGCAGCATGGGGATGGGTCGTGGCGTCAGGTACAGGTCATTGACGATGCCGTACAGATATGGTACGTCCCGGTCACAGTGGACAGGACGCAACACCACCGCCTTCTGCCAATTTTCTTCCCCGGGCGTGTAGGTTTCTTCCAGGGTGCAGACGAACATATCGCCCCGGCGTACCGGGAAAGTGGCGGTAGGAGAGGGGCAGGTGTCCCAGCTCTCGTCAGTGATCAGAGAAGTCTCTGTGCCATCCGGTAGGGTGCAGGTCAGCTTAACAGCCAACGCCATATTCCCCGTCCGGCGCACACCATATAAGAACCGGGATTTTGTCATGTCCTCGTTGTCGCACAGCTGCAAAACCTGGCAGAAAATGGTATTCTCCCCAGCAGTCAGGTAAGGTGCGATGTCCAGGGTATCGTAATATTTTTCTTCCCCGGACGAACGACAGGGCCCCACCGCCGCTCTCTTGCCATTGACAAATAGCTTGTAGCGAGCTTCGGCAGAAATGTGCAAGGTAGCACTGGTGGGAGTTTCGTCCAGCGTGAACGTGCGCCGAAACAGATATACTTTTGTGTCCGAATAGGTTGTACCGGGACAGGTGATCCATTGGGATGTATGCATAAAAACCTCCATAAAATGAGAAAATGGGAAACGAGAAAGGCTTGACAAGTAGGCACGATTATGCTATAATAACAATAGAGGGAAGCCAAAGCCCCCTCTACCGGGTCGCCAAGACGACGGCCATCACCAGAATTATGATTATTTAGGTTTTACACGCTGGAAATTGGTAACTTCCAACGACACCTAAAGTGGGCACAATCTGTTTGCGGCAGACGGCTCACTTTTTTGCATTGTGGATCTTTATGTACATCTGCTTCATCTTCGCACCGACCCATTTGCAAGCTTTCACGATGTTCCCGACAAAATCGAAAACAGAGTTCAGCTTGTCCAATAGACCGATGACCAAACAAACAGTTTTCCAATCAAATCTCATGCTATCCACTCCTTTCTTGGGATATTCCCATCGAAAAGGAGTTCGAACAAACTACGTTTGTTCAAAAGTGTTCACCTCCTTCCCTGAAATGGTTTCCATCTCCATGGGTGAGAGGTGACGGCCGTCTTAGGAAGGTGACGGGGTATGTGCGTTTGACATCTTCCACGTTTCTCGGTTTCCAGTGTCTATTATA
>CAYRPB010000132.1:0-3536 GCA_964426105.1 uncultured Clostridia bacterium
GACGAGCGGCTTTTCATTCGTTATATTATATTTCGTTATATTATAAACTACAAAATATTATAAACTACAAAAAGTAATCTTTTGCCGTTCGGCAAATCTTTGCAAAAACTGCTGTTTTGCCGTAAAAACTGCGTTTTTACACTTTTTAGTTTGAAACACTGCGAAGTTGTAAACCCTTGCAAGCAAGTTCCCGACTTCTTGTATTATTATATATATTGTTATAGATCGATATGACTGTAATTTCTTACAGAACGATATACTGCTCCCTGCTCGCGCCGACGGACACGTATTTGATATAGCACCCCGTCGTCTGCTCGATATAACGAATATACGCAAGCGCTTCTTTCGGAAGATCGGATTTTTTACGACAATCCGAAATATCCTTTTTCCAGCCTTTCATCGTCGTAATAACCGGCTTACAACGATCAAGATCTTGCGAGAACGGGAAAGAAGTAACGACCTTTCCGTCCAACTCGTATCCCGTGCAAATTTCGATCTCGTCCAAATAAGACAAAACATCCAACTTAGTGAGTGCGATCTCGGTTGCGCCTTGAACCCGAATTCCGTACTTGCTCGCGGGAACGTCGAACGGTCCGACTCTTCTCGGTCTGCCCGTCGCCGCGCCGTATTCGCCGCCTGCTTCGCGAAGTTTTTCCGCCTTTTCTCCGAACGATTCCGCCGTGAAAGGACCTTCCCCCACGCAAGTGGAATACGCTTTCATGATACCGATTACCTTATCCAAATGATAATTGGGGATTCCCGCACCGATCGGCGCGTACGCGGCGATGGTGTTGGAAGAAGAGGTGTAAGGATAAATACCGAAATCGATATCGCGGAGTGCGCCCAACTGTGCCTCGAACATGATCTTCTTGCCCAATTCGGCGGCTTCGTCCAAATACACACCGGTATCGCAAATATAATCTCGCAACGGTTCGCCGTACGTCTTTAAGTAACGAACGACTTCTTCGTAGCCGACGGGTTCGGCATTATAAACGCCGGTAATGGTCAAGTTCTTCCATTCGACGATACCGCGAAGCCGTTCCGCAAGCAGTTCGGGATGCAATAACTCGCCCATACGAACCGCCTTTTTCAAATACTTATCCGCATAAATCGGTGCGATGCCGCGACGCGTCGAGCCGAATTTTTTATCTTTTAAGCGATCTTCCTCCAAGCAGTCTTGCATCACGTTATAAGGCATGCAAATGACCGCGGAATTGCTGATTTTGAGATTTTTCGGAGAAATCTCAACACCGGCGGCGCGAAGTTTCTCAATCTCTCCGCAAAGATGCTTGATATCGATTACCATGCCGTTTCCCATGACGTTCACGACGTCCGGGCGCAAAATACCGGACGGAAGCAAGTTCAAAATAAACTTGCCCTTGTCGTTGATAACGGTATGTCCCGCATTGTTGCCGCCCTGATAACGAACGACGATATCATAATGCTCGGAGAGAAGATCTACCATTCTCCCCTTGCCTTCATCACCCCAGTTGATGCCCGCAATTGCTGCTAACATAATATTTCTCCTTATCGCCCGAATCGAGCATTATTCAGATTCTTTTTTATTTTATCACAAAAAAAATTTTTTTTCAAGATTTCAGCTATCACGATTGGTTATAGTTTCTATCCCGATTTTTTCATCCAAAAGCGATCCGTCCTCGTTCCAAAGCGTAATCATCGCATAGACGAAAACGGCAACGCCCAACACCGCCGTGATCGCAACGGTCGCAATATCCCATTGCTTTCCGCCGCCCAGATACCAGAGCAACCGCCCTCCGATATTGTAGACGGTATGCAGAACGATCGCAGGATAGACGCACCCCGATTTCACCGTCGCCGCCGCGCACATTCCGCCGATCAAAAACGAATACCCCACTTGCAAAAACGTGCCGCCGATATTGCCGCCGAGTAAATTGATGAAGTGCATTGCGCCGAAAATCGCGGAAGATAACGCACACGACCAAAACAGCGCGTGATCTTTCCCTTTCAAATAAATCATGCAGAGGGGAAGAATGATTCCTCGGAATATAAGTTCTTCTAATATCCCCACCGAAAGGCTCATAAACAGATACAGCACGATATCGACGATTTCCGCCGACACGAATGCGTTCCCCGTCGCAAGCCCGATGATCGGCGCGTTATTGACGGCGACCGCGAGAAAGGGAAGCGCGTAAAAAATCCCTTTTCCGAACGGCGACCACACGTAAAGCCTTTCAAAACCGAAATCGAACGCCAACTTTACGATAACCGCCGAAAACACGTAACGCACCGCCATCGTTCCGATCAGGTCTTCGGTTAACCCGTATTCGCCCGTAAACAGTCGCATCATATCTTCGACGGGAAAGCAAAAAATGCCTGCCGCCAAAAGCAACACGATCCACATCGTGGAAACGGGCGTTTCATACGCGGATCTTTTCAATCCGTTCGGGCGAAACTCTTTCATGCTCTTTCTCCTTTCACAGTGCAAAGCCGCCGTCCGAAGCGACGACCTGTCCCGTGACGAACCCGTCCTCGGCAAGCGAAAGGATCAAACGGGCAACGTCCTCGGCTGTCCCCATGCGACCGAGCGGCGTTTCCTCGACGAGCGCAAGTTTTTCGTCCGCTGACAAATTCCCGTTCATATCCGTATCGATCACGCCCGGACAAACGCAGTTGACGGTAATTCCGGAAGGGCCGACCTCTTTCGCGAGCGCACGCGTCAAGCCGATCAACCACGCCTTGGAAGCGGAATACGCCGCTTCGCACGACGCCCCCACCATCCCCCAAACGGACGAAACGTTGACGATACTTCCCCGTTTTTCGGAAATCATATACGGCAAAATTTCCTTACACGCGAGATACGCCCCCTTGCAATTAACTTCAAACAGACGATCGAATCGCTCTTCGGAAAGTTCTTGAAAGAGTCCGCTCGCGGCAATGCCTGCATTGTTGACCAACACGTCGATCGCTCCGGTCAAGGAAATCGCTTTTTTACAAAACGCCGCGACGTCTTCCGATCGAGAAACGTCCGCTTTCATGACGAGATAGGGAATCTTTTCCCCGTCTAACGCAATGTGCAAAGAATCCGCCGCCGCATCGTTTTTCTCGTAACAAACCGCGACCGCGTATTTCTTTTTTGCAAACGCCAGCGCAACGGCTCTTCCGATTCCGCGCGCGCCGCCCGTGATGACAACAGACTTCATAACATCTCCTTAAACGAGTCCCGTCGCCCCGTGCGATCGGACTTTTTCATAAAAACAGCCTGCAAAAAATGCAGGCTGCAAATTCGTTCGATTAACCTTTTACGCGTTCCATGTATTCGCCCGTACGGGTATCGACGCGGATCAACTCGCCCTCGTTGACGAACATGGGAACTTGAATCTTCGCTCCCGTTTCCAAAATCGCGTCCTTGGTGGCGTTCGTCGCGGTGTTGCCCTTGACGGAAGGATCTGCCTGCGTTACGCGCAAAACGACGAAGTTTTCACATTCGACGGAAAACGCCGCGCCTTTATAGGACTTAACGACAACCTTGTCGTTTTCCTTGATGTATTTGAGCG
>CAYRPB010000133.1:0-3529 GCA_964426105.1 uncultured Clostridia bacterium
CTCCGGCCGCAGCATGGTGAGCATGGAGTCTGCCGCTTCCAGCTTTTTATCCAGTTGCGGGTGGCAGTAGGCGTACCCCGGAAGGTCGGCAGGGGGACCCTGAGCGGACCGTCTGTGACCTCACTTACTGATTTCCTTGACAGACGGCGCTCTCACTGTCTGCTGACTGCTATACGCAAAATTCTATGCAAAAAAAGCTGATTTCCACGCAAAATTTTACGAAATGTACCATATTCGCGAGTGTGTTAGATGAATTTTTGAGGTTTTTTACAAAAACTCTTTACAAAGCAATTGAAAAGTGCCATACTTTATTTGACCAGTTGTAATGGCCAACTATTATTTAGAGGAGGAGTATACCATGAAGAAAGCTGCAAAAGCAGCATCGATCATTCTGGTTTTAACGATGCTGCTGTCATTGCTGACAGTCGGAGCCGCTGCAGAAGCGGACGGCTGGTGGGCTGATGAGGTATGGGATACGGAGACTCTGATCTCTTTAGGAGCAGAGCCTCCCGTGTACAACAAGACCACCGGCTTCTATGAGATCAGTTCACCGGAGCAACTCCTGTTTCTGTCCGGCGCATGGAAATCCGCAGACACCAATGGCGATGGACGACCCGATGCTCCCCGGAACGGTCACTACGTTTTAACGGCGGACATCGACATGGGGCCGTTGATGGAGCGCATCGGCAAAGCCATCACCGCTGCCTCCGGCGAGGAAACGGAGGGATATATGCCGCCGATCTCCGCCAATAAGAGTGAGAATGATGACAAGACCGATGGCTATTTCCGCGGTGTGCTCGATGGTCAATATCATACGATCTCCAATCTTGCTATCCACCGTGCGGATGGTAAATACACTGCACTGATCGGCTATCTGGGCGATGAAGGCGACCCGGCTTCCATACAGAATTTGGGCCTCGTCAACATCAAGATCACAGGCAAAAAGACCTGCGGTGCCTTTGCCGGCGTGTGCTACGGCACAGTCGAAAACTGCTTAGCCACCGGTACGATCAAGGCGAAACAGACGACCGGCGGCCTGGTCGGCAAGCTGGAAGGCGATCTGATCAACTGCTTTGTTTACATGGACGTGAAGGCAAATGAGCTGACAGGCGTTCTTGCGGGCAGCATCGAAACGGGCGGCAACGCTGACTCCTGCTATGTGGGCGGCAGTCTCAAGACCGGTGACGACAAGGCCTCCGCCGGTGGCGTAGCCGGTGCGTTCAGTGCGGCCGACCGGCTGCAAAATGTGGCCTCTGTGGTCCACTCCGTCACGGCTGATGAAGGCGCTTCTGATGTCGACCGCTTTGTAGGCACGATGGAAGGAGAGAGCGGTGCCAACATTCAAAACAACCGCGTCTGGGAGGGCGCTGTTCTGGAGGGCAACGGCCCGCGGGAATATCCGAATCGGACGATCTATCAGTTCGCTTCCGCAGATGAGCTCATGGCGCGCAGCCTGTATGAGAAGGAGCTGGGCTGGGACTTTGGCAGTATCTGGACCTGGGTCGGCACGGCAAAGAACGGGTATCCGATGCTGAAGGGCTTTGTAAAAGCTGGAAACGCGCCTGATCTGCTGGATACGATCCAGGCGGATATGACGCAGGAGCAGCCTGTGCTGAACATCGACAATCCCGTTGTGAATCTGGTGGAGAAAGGCGAGAAAGCTGTGATCACCGCCGCCTTGACCTTGCCGGCGGGCATGAGCGCCGATGCCGTTCAGGTATTCTACGGCACAGATACGGACGGCACTGCTTTTACCGATGCTGTGGAGATGGCCGCCACTCAAAATGGCTACACTGCTACCCTGCCTCTGAAGGAGTACGGCACTTACTATTACTATGTGGCCGCCAGAGTGAACGATCAGACGCTGACGGTGCCATATGATATTACCAGTTCTCTGCCGCTGGTGCTGGATGACGGCATCGTAGATCCTTCCCCGACGCAGATACTGTGTCAGGTGGGCACCACCTATCAGGAGGTGGGACTCAACTGGATCACCGTTCCCGCTATGACGGATTCCAAGGTCTGGTATCGGCAAAAGGGCGCGACTGACTGGACCGTCATTCAGGGGCAAAGCGAGCTGAGCTATCTCGTCGAAGGCTGGGATGATGTTCAGAGCCACTGGGCCGAGATCACCGGTCTGGAGGCGGAAACCACTTATGAATACACGGTAGGCGGTGTTTATGAGGGAAAAGAATCCCGTAGTGACGTTTACCAATTCACCACACTGCCTGCTTCCGGCTCCTTTACGTTCATGCAGTACAGCGACCTTCAGGCAGAAGAGGCTGATGGTTATTTGCCCTTTGTCAACACCATGGCGGATTTCGTGAGCACACTGCCTGACCAGCCGGACTTCCTGCTGAATACCGGTGATATCGTTGACTCCGCATACAAGAGCTCTCAGTGGGAGAATTTCTTTGACATGACCGGAAGCTATATGGCAAACCGCCTGAACATTTTGCTCCCCGGAAACCACGATAATGCCGGTGATCCCACATACAGGCAATATGGTGCACGGACCAGTCTTCCCAATGAACTGGAGTATGGCCCCCTGGAGGGCACCGGCTGGTGCGTGATCGGCGATGCCTGCTTCGTGTTTGTCAACTCCGATCCTTATTCCGGTGAAGAGGGGGCGGATATCGAGGCTGATCGTGCCCGCTTCTTTGAGGAGCAGACTGCGTGGGCTGAACAGGTCTACGAAAATGCTGACTGTACATGGCGCATCATGGCCTCTCATGTCGGTTCCTATATCGTCAACTTCAACGATCCGTCGGATTATCCCTATATCACGGAGATGTGCGACAAGCTTCAGGTGGACCTGTACCTGAACGGTCATGACCACGAATATATCCGAACGACCACCAAAGATAACGTGATCCGGCCGCTTGGACAGGGGACGACGTATATGACCTGCAGCTCCCTGGGCGAGAAGCTGGACGCCTTTAAGGAAGGGACTGCCGCTGACAAATACGCTGTGGTCCATAAGGACGGCGCGGAGGAATCCCAGCAGATCTTCAGCATGGTCACTGTGGATGAAAGCGGCATCCATGTCACCGCCTATCAGCGGGGCGTGGATGAGGACTGGTCTAAGTACGATGTGATCGACAGATACGACATCACTGCCAGTCTCACCAAGGGAGAACAGTCCCAGGCATCTGCCCGGCCGGCAGAAACAGCTTCCGCCGAGCAGCCTTCTGTTCAGGAAAACACCTATACAGTTCAGGCTGGCGACTGCCTGTATCGTATTGCCCGGAAAATCTACGGAAACGACGGTCAGTGGGAGCGTCTGTATGAGGCGAACAGGGATATCATCCATGATCCCGCGTGGATCTATGTCGGGCAGGTCTTGAAGATCCCTGCCTGACAAATAAAGCACCTGACAAGGAGCCGCCGCACTAAAAGTGCGGCGGCTCTCCTGTCCTGTACCACCACGTGGTTGGTATTGAGCCGCCTCACCAGCAGGACACTTCCGGCAGACGCACGGAAGTCAATAGGAGCCAAGTCCCCGATAACCGGATTTCAAACCCTGCGC
>CAYRPB010000134.1:0-3522 GCA_964426105.1 uncultured Clostridia bacterium
GCTTGCCAAGGTTTGCGAACGCTATTTCATGCGTGTCGCAAATTGATTTTTTTCGCTTTGCTCTTTCACACGATAGTAGGTAGGTAAACTTTTAAAGCCAGCGTCGAAAACGATTTGCGAAAGGCTCGCCGTCGGTTTTGTTTTTCTTTGCCACTCGACGTCGTTTAACCTAAGGCGGTTTACGTACCGAGGGATTCCCGTATTCGTATAGCGGTGAAACACGCGCGACACGTGCGCGTCCGCATAACCGAACGTTTTCGCGATTTGTTTTAAGGAAATATCTTCTTTGAAATGCGCGGAAAGATAAGTAAGAAGATCGCGAATAAGTTGCGTTTCGTTGCGTTCTTTGCTCTCGACGAATTCAAGACGGGTTTCGATGAGCGCGAGAAACAGTTCGCACGCCGCGTCGCGCACGACGTCGCTTTGCTCTTGCTCGAAATAAAGAACTGATATTTGCGACAGTTGCTCGCAAAGAAGCGGATCATGCACCACGGGTACACGCGGCTTCATACCTTTATTGCGATCGTTAAAGCGGAACGCACAGTGTGCAGGAAACACGATAAGCAAATCGCCTTTCTTTTTTTGCGGCGTCGTCTGATAGGTATGCGGCGCATAACTGTCGCAAAAGAACACGTCGCCGGCACGAAGTTCGTACGACGTACCGTCGTAAACGACCGATTGAAAACCGTCGAAACAAACGAAAATTTCTATATTACCATGAAAGTGCGGCGGATAGCCGTAATCGCCGCCGCGACGACAATGCAAACTCTCGTTTTCTTCTCTATCTTTTTCATAAAAAGCGTCCATACACGAATTATATCAAAAAATGAGAATATCTCCAACTGTTTTTGAGTGGAACAAAGCGGTTTTCGGTGTTATAATGGAAACGCGAATGGGAATCGAAGCAAAAAATGAAAAACAGATAATCGCTTCGATCAAGGAAAATGCGAGGAAAAAAAATGAAAAAAATCAATCTAAAAGAACTCACCCTCGAAGAGAAAATTTCTCTTTTAACGGGCGCGAACGGTTGGCAGACGAGCGACGCCGACGGCAAAGTAAAACAACTTTTTTTGTCCGACGGTCCCGCCGGATTGAGGATGGTCGATATCGATACCAACGAAACCTTTCAAGCGACGGCGTTACCCACCTGTCACGTACTTTCTCACACATGGGACACGACGTTGGCATTTGAATACGCGGCATTGATCGGCGAAGAAGCGATTTTGCACGATGCGGACATATTGCTCGCACCGGGCGTAAACATCAAACGCACACCCCTTTGCGGCAGAAATTTTGAATACTTATCCGAAGATCCCTACCTCTCGGGGCTTCTCGGAAAAGCGTACGTCGAGGGCGTTCAAAGCAAGGGGATCGGCGCGTGCGTCAAACACTATTGCGCAAACAACCGCGAATACGATCGTTTCAATCAATCGAGCGAAGTGAGCGATCGCGCGCTTCACGAGATCTACATTCGTCCTTTTGAAATTGCCTTAGAGGCGAAACCTTGGACGGTGATGTGCTCGTACAATCCGATCAACGGCATTTATGCTTCGGAGAATAAAAAATTGCTCAACGACGTTTTACGGAAGCAGTTGGGCTTCGACGGCTTGATTATGTCCGATTGGGGCGCAGTACATAATCCCGTGCGCGCGGTAGACGCGACGCTCGATCTCTGCATGCCGCATCGGGACGATTACGCCGATTTGGTTTTACAAGCGGTAAAAGACGGTAAATTGACGGAAGCGCAAATCGACGAACGCGCACAAAAAGTTTTGGAACTCGCGAAAAAGAGCGAAAGCGCCGCAGAAAAGCGCAAAGTGGAATCGACTGTTAAAGAACGCCACGAAAAAGCCGTAAAAATCGCGAGAGAGGGTATCGTCCTTTTAAAAAACGAAAGAAACGTCTTACCTTTAACGGGAGAACAAGGGAAAGAACAACGCGTGTTCCTCTATTGCGATTACGGCAATTTCCGCATAATTCCCCCTATTTCCGCAACCGGTTCGGGGCAGGTTCGGACGGAATTTAAGCAGCCGCTCTTGGATCGTTTGCTTGCCGAAAAATCGGGGGCGGAAGTTACGACGTACGTCTCGGATCGTTGGAATAAAAACAGACGCTATTGTTACCAAAAGGCATATGACGCCGACGTAACTGTGATTGCAATCGGCTCGTCGCGCGAGACAGAGGGCGAAGGTCTCGATCGCGACGCCATTCGCTTGACGGAGGAACAGGAAGAATCCATTCGTCAAATGGCGGCGCATTCCAATAAAACCGCGGTCGTGGTATACGGAGGTGCTGCAGTGGACATGAGCCGCTGGATCGATACCGTAGACGCCGTAGTATTCGCAGGCTACGCAGGAGAAGGCGTGCAAGAGGCTTTGAGCGATCTGCTTTGCGGCAAGGCGAATTTCGTCGGAAAACTTACCGAAACGTTCCCGATAACGATTGAAGATACCTACAAAGGCGGAAAATCGTTCGACGGCGAAACGGACGTGTACGGAGACGGGATTTTCGTTGGCTATCGTTACTATGATAAGTACGAAAAAGAAGTACTCTTTCCTTTCGGACACGGACTTTCCTATTCAAATTTCGAGTATCGCAATTTGCGTATCGAAAAGGTCGGCGAAACGGATTTCGACGTAATATACGACGTAACGAACAATTCCGATCGGGCAGGTAAAGAAATTTCCCAAGTGTACGTGCACGACGTTTCGGCGATGGTGCACCGCCCGTTGCGCGAACTCAAAGGATTTTCCAAAGACGAGATCGGCGCACACGAAACCAAAACGATTCGCGTTCGCCTCGATCATACCGCATTTGAATATTACAGCACGTCGCTTGACAAGTGGTATTTGGAAAACGGTTGGTTTGAAATCTACGTTGGCTCGTCCTCGCGCAATTTGCCTTTGAAAGAAAAATTGTTTATTCAACTTCCCGACGACACGCAATATTCCACTTAACACGATAGAATCGAGCAAAATCTAATAAAAATCAAATACAAGCGTCGGTAAAATAAAAAAGCGTAAACGTCGGGGTGTTTTCCCTTTCCAAGAAAACACCCCGACATATTTTTTGAATCGTTGTCCTTTTTTCATAAAATTATGCATCTCCAAAAGTTGGTCTAACTTTTGGAGATGCATGTCACCTTTTGTTTTCGTTTTATTTACTTCTTTAACACCTTGGCTACGCGAGAAGATAAACTCGTTCCGTACCCGAACGGTAAAACCGCAAGTTTACCGTCTTGCAATCGCGCGCTCTCGCCGCTATCCAGCCAATATGCGGTGCCCTTTATCTTCTTATCTACTTCTAAATACGATCGTTCTTCCCACTTCGTTACGTTCGGATCCGCTGTCATCACCACATTGTTCACGACAATATACCAAGCGTTCTCATCTTCCAACACACAGTAATCGTCCTCGCGAGATTGCGCGCCTCGTACATTGTAGATAAAGCCCTTATTCGCCCGTATCCACTTCCCTATTTCGCTTAAAAGCGCCTTATCCGTTCCGTTTATTCCGCCGTTTC
>CAYRPB010000135.1:0-3506 GCA_964426105.1 uncultured Clostridia bacterium
TCCAGTTGTAGAAAATGGGGAAGGCCGAGCCGAACAGGATGTGATCCGCGCCGCAGACCTTTGCCGCGCACTCCACCTGCTCCTTGCCCCAGGTGGAGACGTGGGTGGCCTCAAAATACATATTGTTTTTCAGATATTCACGGTAACGCTCGTTGCCGGACACATCCAGCACGCAGGAGTCCTTCTTTTTGCGCCCGCCCCGGGTGGGCAGCATGGCGTCCTGTACGGCGAACCAGGCTCCGCCGAACATGGTGTACACGCATTTCAGATCCGGTACCTCGTCGAACAGGCCGCTGTACATCATGCGGGTCACGCAGGTAAGCTGATCCACGAAGCGCCCCATTTCCCGGCGCACGTTGGTCCATTCGTAATAGGGCTTCCAGTAGACGGGCATGGGGGTGTGGTGGATGACCAGAGGCACGCCCAGCTTTTCGATGGCCTTCAGGTGGGGGCGGAAGACCTCGTCGTCCAGATAAAGCTCGCCGTAATGGGCGGCCATCTGCACCGCCACACAGCCCAGTTCCTTGACGCAGCGCTCCATCTCGTACAGGTTCTCTTTCCCGCCCCAGGGGGGCAGACAGGCAAAGGCATACAGCCGCCCGTTGGACTGCCGGACCATCTCGGCGGTCTGGGTGTTGATCTTTTTGCAGGTGTCCAGCCGCAGCCACTCCTGCCACACGGGTACACGCAGCATGGCGATGTCCACGCCGCTGTCGTCCATGGCCTCCAGCTTGGCCTCCAGCGTGTACTCGCCCTCGATGTAGTTCAGGTTGGGGTAGCCCTTGGGTTTTTCCAGCACGATCTGACGCTTGCCGTCGGGGGTGGTGGTCAGATTCGCCACCTCGCCATAGCCCCGGGGAGCGGTGCTCATAAAGCCGTTGAGCATTTCCTCGTCCGTGAACAGATTCAGGGGCAGGTTGTCCATGTTGATGTCAATGATCATAGGGATCCCTCCGTTATTTGTATTGTCTGGATTTTAACAGGGAAAAGCAAAAATGTCAATTGGTCAGGTACTTGACTTCGAAAAGAAAGAGCGGTAAAATATCATTAGGAGATAAGAGATAGAAGATATGAGATAAGAGATATTTGGTCAGTTAGGAGTTATGGGGCCCACAAGAACCCAGTGAAGCGGTTCTTGTGGGGGGCGGAATGAGCGAGTTTTCGCCGTCGGGCGGAAACGAAGGATACGGAGCTTGCGACAACGATGTAGGGGCCGGCGCCCTCGACGGCCCGCGGTAGGGCGTTTGACGGCATGGTGGGCGGCAGATTGCCGCACCTACACCCTAACATATACAACTCACAGGAGGTATGACCATTGAAAACAGAGCTGAAGAACAGGGCTTTTTACAAAAAAACGGCGGTTTTGTTGGCACCGGTCGTGCTGCAGAATCTGATCACCACGGGCGTGAATTTTCTGGACAATCTGATGATCGGCGGACTGGGGGAGGCATCTATTGCCGCGGTGTCCTTCGGCAACACCTTTTACTCCCTGTTCAATTTCATCTGCATGGGGCTGGGGTCGGGCGCTGTGGTGCTGTCCTCCCAGTTCTGGGGCCGCGGGGAGAAGGAGCCCATGCGCAATGTGGCGGCCATCGCCCTGCGCCTTGGGGCGCTGCTGGGCGCGGTGTTCAGCGTGCTGGCCATCGGCTTTCCCCGGGCGGTCATGCGCTTTTACACCAATGAGCCGGCGGTGGTCACGGCGGGCATCCCCTATCTGCGGGCCGTGGGAATTATCTATTTTCTGGTGGGTGTCTCCTCTGTGTGCACCTATCTGCTGCGCAGCGTGGGCGTGGTGCGCATCCCCATGATCAGCTCCATCGGCGCCTTTTTCCTGAACCTGTTTTTCAACTGGGTGTTCATTTTCGGCAAGCTGGGCGCGCCGGCGCTGGGAGTCGTGGGTGCGGCCATCGGCACGGTGATCGCCCGCGTGTTCGAGTTCTGCTTCATCGTGGGATATTTTATGTGGAAGGACGCGCGTATTGCCTTCCGGTTGAAGCATCTGGCACTTCGGAGCGGCGCGCTGTGGAGACAGTATCTGAAATACGCCATCCCTGTTCTGGTCAGTGACACGCTGCTGGGGCTGAGCCTGAGTCTGACCAACACGGTGCTTGGACATGTGGGCGAGGCGGTCTCCGCGGCGGCGGCCATTACCAGCTCCATGATCCAGATCGTGACCGTGCTGAACACGGCAGTGGGAACGGTCTCCGCCATTATCATCGGCAACACCATCGGAGAGGGCGACATCCCCCGCGCCAAGCGGGAGGGCAACAGCTATATGATCCTGTCCTTTTTGTTCGGGCTGGCACTGATCGTGCCGCTGCTTCTGCTGGAGGGGCCGTATTTTTCCCTGTATGAGATCAGCGCGGAAACCCGGGCCATCGCCCACGGGATCCTGATGGTCAACTGCTGTTTCCTGCCCTTCCAGACCAACGCCTACGCCTCGTCCAAGGGCGTGCTGCGGGGCGGCGGCGATACCCGGTTCATCATGGTGGCCGACAGCGCCTGCATCTGGCTGATCAGTCTGCCGCTGGGAGCGCTGGCTGCCTTCCTGTGGGGATGGCCGGCTGTGTGGATCTATATCTGCCTGCGCATCCAGTACCCCCTGAAGGGGATCATCTGCTTCATCCGCTATGCCAGCGGAAAGTGGATCAAGGAGATCCGGGCGGGGGAGAAGTGAGATAAGAGATAGGAGATATGTGTTTGCGGGGCATTTGGTGTAAGGGACGGCGCCCACGACGTCCCGCATGACGCGCACGTTGATTCTCCATTCTCGGTTTTCCGTTATCAATTCCGTTGCGTTTCCAAAGCGAGGTAGGTTTGTATGAAGCTGATGTTTCACTATTTGAAAGAAAAGCGCGCGCTGGCGCTGGCCGGGGCGGGGATGAAATTCGTCTCCACCATCGTGTTGCTGCTGATCCCATTTACGGTGGAGCATGTCATTGACGATGTGGTGCCCTCGGGCAGCGCCGCGCAGGTGCTGCTGTGGGGCGCGGTGATGATCGCGCTGGCGGCGGTGGAGCGGTGGCTGAATCTGTGGTCCAGCCGTATGGCGGTCAGAGTGGCCCGGGCAGGGACACTGGCCATGCGGCGGGATCTGTTCAGCCGCACCATCGAGCTGTCCGGCGGACAGACCGACCGGCTGGGGGTGCCATCTCTGACCACGCGGCTGACCGGTGACGTGTATAACATTCAGGGCTTTCTGGAGCTGATGACCACCTTCTGCGTGCGCGCGCCGACACTGGTGCTGGGCAGCCTGCTGCTGACCCTGATCATGGATCCCGGCCTGGCGCTGATTTTGTGCGTTGTTGCCCCGGTTATGATCGCGGCGGTGGCACTGGTGTCGTGGAAGGGGATCCCTCTGTACAACGGCGTGCAGAAGAGCGCCGACGAGGCCACCTGCATCCTGCGGGAGAACATTACCGGCGTGCGGGTGGTCAAGGCACTGTCCCGGCAGAAGCATGAGATCGAGCGGTTTGAATCCGCCAGCGGCGAGCTGGAGCGGCGGG
>CAYRPB010000136.1:0-3462 GCA_964426105.1 uncultured Clostridia bacterium
GGATTGACGATCAGTTTCGGCGCGGCGTATTGCGGATTTTCCATGAGTTTTTTCAAAACGGGAATATGGCGGTCGTAAATATGCGCGTCCGCAATCACGTGGACAAGTTCTCCTGCCTTTAATCCCGAAACCTGCGCAAGCATAATCAACAGAACGGAATACTGCACGACGTTCCAATTGTTCGCGACCACGACGTCGTTAGAGCGTTGGTTGAGAATCCCGTTCAGCGTATTCCCCGAAACGTTAAACGTCATGGAATACGCGCACGGATAGAGATTCATTTCATGGAGATCCTCAAAATTATAGAGATTGGTCATGATGCGACGAGAGGCCGGATTGTGTTTCAAATCGTACAGAACGCGATCCACTTGATCGAATTCGCCCTCTTTATACCGATGTTTGATCGCAAGTTGATATCCGTATGCCTTGCCGATCGAACCCGTTTCGTCCGCCCACGAATCCCAAATATGACTGTTCAAATCGTGGATATTGTTGGACTTTTTCTGCCAAATCCACAAAATCTCGTCGATTGCGGACTTAAACGCCGTGCGACGAATGGTTAAAACGGGAAACTCCTTTTGCAAATCGTACCGATTGACGATGCAAAACTTCTTGACAGTATGCGCAGGCGTCCCGTCCTCCCAATGCGGCCGAACTGGTAAATCCGTATCCCAAAATCCGTTGTTTAAAATTTCATTGCAGTTTTCGATAAAAACGCGGTCGGCATAACTCATTTCCGCTTCTCCTTTTTCTAAAACAATTCGCGCGGTGCGCGGCTGTTTTTTCTCCTCGATTATATTCTCTTATAAAAATTCGCGCTAAAACGCGTCCTTGCGGATATTTTTCCAACGGCGCGCGATAAACAGCATGGAGATTCCGCGCGGCACGATCTTCATAACGCCGTATAAAAACTTATTAAAAAACCCGGGAATACAGATCGCCCGATTCTTTTTTACCGCTTTTAAACTCTTCTTCGCGACGAACTCGGGCGACTTTGCGGAAAGTTTTCCCCAAACGCCCTGTCCCTCGATGTCCTTTACAATGTCAGGTCGGGTATAAACGCCGCCCGGCAAAACGGCGGTCACGTTGACGTTCCGTCCCTTTAATTCCAACCGCAACGCGGTGAAAAAGGACGTAAGCATGCCTTTGGTCGCGGAATACAACGCAAAATACGGCATAGGCGTAACGCCGCTCATCGAACTGACCGCAACCACCTCGCAACGCTCCGCACGCAATTGCAGCAAGCGATAAGCGAGATCGACGGTCGCTTCCCCGTTCACGCGAATCTGAAACAACAGTTTTTCCCTCGTATACTCCAAGACGGGTTTTTGCGTATCCACGCCGGCGACCAACAAAATACGGGAAAAGCGCAAACCGCGTTCTTCCGCAAACGCAACCATCTCGTCGCGCGCGACGGCGTCCGTCAGATCGCAAGGGTAAATTTCAATCGCGATCGACGGGTTCAAGGCTGAAAGTTCCGCCTTTAACGCGAGCAATTTATCGCTGTTTCTGCCCGTTAAAAAAAGATGATCTCCGTTTTTGGCGCACGCTACGGCAAAGGCTTTCCCGATTCCGCCCGTCGCGCCCGAAAGAAAAGTCACGTTCATATAATTATGATACCATAAAAAAAACGCTTTGTAAAGCCGTAGACTTCCAAAAAACGCCTGTGAAAACGTTTTTTTATTTGCAAGTTCTTTTCCAAATATGATATACTATGAAAAAAGGAGAGAATCAAAGATGGAACAAACTACCAAAGGAAAAATCAAACTCGCCGGAATCTTAAACTTAATCGGCTCAGGCATATGCCTTTTGTTGCTCGTCGGCATTTTCGCCGCGTTTTACGGCGGCGCGATTCAATTTGAGGGAGGCGACTCCGGCGAAGGCTTGGGCTTTGCCGTTTCGGCAGTGCTTCTTTTGGTGCTGTTTATGTTGTCGTTCGTTCCGAGTTGCTTGATCGATCTCGTTTGGCAAACAGTTTTCGGCATCATTCTCTTAAAAAGAGCAAACAAGGAACAACCCGACGCTCCCCCGAAACGGGCGATCGTTTTATCGTTGATTTTTAAGATGATATCCGTACCTTGCTTTTTGTTTTGCGCACTGGTCGTCTTTTCTCTTTTACGGCACGGCGCGTTTCTATTGGGCGTCGCGCTCGCCGCGATAACCGTTCTGCTATTGATTTACCTCTTCGTCCTTTACGGATTCGAGGTGCGCGCACGACGGACGGACTGACGTTATTTCGCGCTTACGACTTTTGCGGAAACGCCGTCCAACATTCCCATTTTCCCGGACAATCTGCTGATTTCGGACTGCGGCGCGTCCAACACGACGGATAAAACGGACAATCCGCGCTCCCGATAAGGGATTCCCATTCTTCCGACGATGCGTTCCCTGTATTCGTGCAAAAGCGCGTTGACCGTTTCCACCGATTCGTAATTTTTGACAATGATCGCCAAAACGGCGATTTTTGTTTCTTCCATAAACTTCCCCTCGCGTTTTTATTTGAACGGCGTTTCATCGCGCCGTTTTCTTTTCACAAAATTCTCAAAGCGTTTCGCAAACACGACGAACGAAACCTTTACGAACGTGCCGCTTCCCGTAAAACACGGCGTTCAAGAACTCTTTTGTATTATATCACGAAAAACGAAAAATTCAAAGATAAAAATCCTCTTTTTTGACGTCTTGCTTTAATTTTTCAATCGCCTTTTTCTCGATTCGGGATACGTAAGAGCGAGAAATCTTCATCAACGCCGCCACCTCGCGTTGCGGATAACTTCTTCCACCCTTTAATCCGTACCGCAAACAGATAATCTTAAACTCCCGTTCGGTTAGGACGGATTTTATCAATTCGATAAACTTTTCGTTCTGAATGGTTTTCTCCACCTTTTGAAACACCGCGTCGTCTTTTTCGCACAAAAGATCGATGAGCATCAACTCGTTTCCGTCCTTATCCGTCCCGACGACCTCGGACAACGACACGTTATTCTTAAACTTCTTATTCGCGCGGAGCAACATGAGAATTTCGTTCTCAATACACTTTGCCGTATAAGTGGCGAGTTGCGTTCCCTTGCTCGCCTCGTACGTATTGATCGCTTTGATCAAGCCGATCGATCCGACGGACAAAAGATCGTCCGTTTCCGCCGCGCCGGCATACTTTTTCGCCACGTGCGCGACGAGGCGAAGATTGTGTTCGATCAATTTTTCTCGTGCAGAATCGTCCCCTGCCTTTGCCGCGGCAAGATATTTTTTCTCTTCCTCCGCAGAAAGCGGCTTCGGAAAACTCGCGCCCGAACGAATACTCGAACAGAAAAATACGACCTTAGATAAAAGAAATAAAAGCGAATCCCAAAACATATCCTTTCTCCTCTCTCATTAAGGTATGCGTTTCTTCTCCCGAATAGGCACGGGAGCATGTCCGAAACCGTTGCGTTTTTGTCTGAAATATGCTATTATCTTAACGAAACA
>CAYRPB010000137.1:0-3420 GCA_964426105.1 uncultured Clostridia bacterium
ATATGTCTCATATGTGGGAAATGGCATTGATCAACGAAAAGACCACTGCACTCCATGGCGAACAAGTGGCAGTGGGTACGCTGACCGCTATAGATACTTATAAAGCAGCTCTGGAAAAGGGATTGGATTGGGATACCATCGGTAAGCTGGATATGGAAAAGATCTTCAGCGAAAAGGAGATCCACGCTGTGTATGGCGAGATCACCCCCGGTATCTTAAAGGAAAATAGCCCCGACGGTACCATCGCTTCTTCCAGCTTGGCTAAGCTCCACGTGACCGATACCGCTGCTGCTGAAGCGGAGATTCGCAAGCTGTTTGCCGCTTTGCCCGATGCTACAACCCTCCGTGCTCTTGCTGAAAAAGCAGGCTGCACCACCACTATGACAGAGATCGGTCTACCGGAGGACCCTGCGTTCCGTGCCAAGTCCTTGCGATATGCACCGTATATCCGTAACCGTCTGACCCTGCTCAAGATCCTGTCTGCCTGTGACGTGATGCAGGATCCTATTTGGGGGACAAACCATTAAGTAAACGTTGATTAAGGTTGAAAACGCACCAAAAAGACTATTAATTTCAGTCTTTTTGGCACGTTTTCTCGAGTTTATCAGCGTTCACTTAAGTAAACGCTGTCCGGTTATCCCAATGGGGACAGCGTAGAAGACCTGTCATGCTTTGCTATGTATTTCAAACAGATGGGCAGCTGCTATGCTATTTTCCTTTAGAAGCGGATACACACGCAGCTGTGGAAACGGTAGATCGACAGGCACGACAAGAGGCGTTCTATGACAATCTGTCGCCAGAGGAAAAAAAGCAGTTTATTGCTTTTTGTAAAGGAAAGGGGAAAAAGTGTTGCCTGGATACCGCTTCGCTGGTTCTATGTCTGCAGCAGTCCGAGGTCGCCTTGTTTGCAGAACGTTATGGCTGTTCCCGACCTCCGCTGCCGTATCCCAATGGCTTATTGCTCCATCTGGTGGCTCCCTCCATTCTCGGTGCTATGAACACGCAGTACAGGAGCAAAGATGCACTGGTTTTGACCATACTCCAGCATACGACTCCTTCCAGGATCAAAATGAATACGCTGTTTTTGGAAAATATGCCCCATGTTGTGCGTTACTTGTTGCCCCTGACAAAGCGGGTTTGTGAGATAGAACAACGTTGTGCCTATCACCGGAGAACGGACGGATACATCGTAGAGGAGGCTCTGGATATACGGGGCATTGTGTCGTTTTTAGCCAAAGAGCTGCCCAAGCTGCCTATGTTCGATACGATCCAGATCTGCTGTGACGAAAATATCCAGCAGTTCCAGAACAGCTGGGTCAAAGGTATGCATTCGCCTTTTTTGTATATCAATGTGCTGGTGATCTATTTTGTGAGTATCGTTTCTTGCGCATACAGATCCCATATCCAGATGGAACAAAGTGGCGATAGGATCTGCTTCCGTGTGTACGGCATCCTCCCACAGCAGATAGACTTGATAGAGAGTACCAGCGATATGGAGCTGCTGATCCAGCAGTTTCCATTCAGCCGTGGGTTTTTGTTGGTGCTGCAATGGCTGTTGACACGGAATGCCGTGCCCTATACATACCAGATCGCAGAAACCGAGCAGGGAAAGCACCGGCTGGAGGTTTGCCTGTATTTCCAATCGATTTCACAGGACGAGATCGTATTCCGGCATCCTACAGATCCCAGCGAATTGGCTTCGTATCTACCGGAGGTGGAATATCTGTTGTATATGCTGCTTGGCGGCGATGTACCGGAGATGTGACCGTTCTGATACTGCAAAAAAATGAGACTGTCTTCCGGAAAAGTGGATATACCACCTTCTCTGGAAGTGTCTCATTTTCTTATTATTATAGGTTCACTGCAATGTCGCCAGCATATGCACCACCAGCGTGGTCAGCCGATCCAGAGAAGACAACCCCAAAAATTCATCCGGGGAGTGCAGATTTTGAATGTCGGGTCCAATGGAGATGCTGTCCATATCCGGCAGCTTTTCCATCAGCAGACCACATTCCAACCCCGCATGGATCCCGATGATCTTCGCCTCGGTGCCAAACAGCGTTTTCCAGCTTTCCTTGTAGCACTCCTGCAACCGGGAACCACTGCGGAACGCCCAGCCGGGATACCGACTTCTGTGGGTGCAAGATGCCCCTGCCAAAGTGCCGCAAGCTTCCAGAACTGCTTGCATTTCGTCCAGCTGTGCGGATACCGAAGAACGAGAGGATACTGTGAATTCCACCTGCGTATCGGTAGTGCGCACCACACCCAGGCTGGAAGAGGTTTCCACCAGCCCTGGAATGTCTCTGCTCATGCGCCGCACGCCCACCGGGATCACCCGGAGCAGGGAAACGATGGCAGTGGTGTCGTCACAGGACATGCAGGACGTTGCCACAGCCTCTTCCACCTGCACCGTAAAGCCACGGTCTTCCGCTACCAGATCGGCACGGAGCACCGCTTCTCCTTCCCGAATCGCCGTGATCGCAGCTGCATTGTCTGATACTGCAACCATGGCTGTACACTCTCTGGGGATCGCATTGTCTCGGGCCCCACCGGAGAGTGAGATCAGCCGCAGGTCGCAAGCACCGCTGATCCGTTGTAAGAGCTGTCCCATAGCCGGAATGGCAGGGGTACGTCCTCTGTGAATATCCTCTCCGGAATGTCCCCCGGCAAGCCCAGACACAGCCACGGACAACACAGCCATCTCGGCAGGTACATTTTCCCAGGTAACCGTTCGTACCAGATCCGTGCGTACCCCACCGGCACAGGCCACCGTAGCTTCCCCTTCTCCGGCGGAATCCAGATTGATCATCTGCCGTCCCTGGAGTAGCGCAAAGTCAAAATGTCGCATGCCATCCATGCCGGTCTCTTCCGACGTGGTGAACACGCATTCCAGGGCAGGAGCGCATAAATCCTTTTTGTCCAGCAGCATCAACATGATCGCCACAGCCACCCCATTGTCCGCACCCAGCGTCGTTCCATCGGCACGAAGAATATCCCCATCCAAAACGAACGAAATGGGATCCTTCAGAAAATCGTGGTCCACATTGGCGTTGGCTTCACACACCATGTCTAAGTGCCCCTGCAAAACCACGGCCGGTGCATCTTCGTACCCGGCAGCAGCAGGACGGCGCACGTACACATTGTTCCAGTTATCTCGCACACAGAACAGCCCACGGGACTTAGCGAATTCTTCCACGTACGCCGAAACCGCTTCTTCGTTGCCCGAACCACGGGGAATGGCAGAGATGGCAGAGAAATGTCGGAGCACTTCCATGGTGTCCGGTGTAAAAGATACATTTTCAAACATAAAATAAACTCCTTGCATGTGATGAACTCATATACTACTATTATACCAGATTCCCGCCAAATAGCAAGAGATACGCAGAAAAATTGCATGAAATCGGGAAGAAAACGAAAAAA
>CAYRPB010000138.1:0-3412 GCA_964426105.1 uncultured Clostridia bacterium
GCATCCGGGTCAGGATATAGTTGGTGGTACCGTTGAGGATCCCATCGATCCGGGTGATATTTTCACCGGCCAGGGAGGTCAGCATACTGCGGATCACGGGGATCCCACCGCCTACGCTGGCTTCAAACAGATAGTTCACCCCATGCTCGGCGGCACAGGCAAGCATCTTGTCCCCAAAGCTGGCAACCACTTCTTTGTTGGAGGTGACCACGCTCTTCCCGGCAGACAGCAGCTGCATGGTGTATTCAAAGGCCGGATGAGAACCGCCCATGGTCTCACACACCAGAGAGACCTCCGGGTCGTTCACGATGGGGTCGATGGTATGTACCACTTTGTCTCCGTAGGGAGAATCGGGAAAATCTCGCAGATCCAGGATATATTTCAGCGAAACTTCTTCGCCCACAGTCGCCCGGATCGCCTCTTTGTTTTCGTCCAGGATCGCAGCGATACCGCCGCCCACCACGCCAAAACCAATGATGGCAATATATTTCATATTGTTAAAACCTCAATTCGAGTATATTTGTATGGGGATCGAAATGGGATGGACGCACCACCCACTTCTGCCTTCTTATTTCTTATCTCTTATTTTCCACAAGCAGTTCCGTTCCGGCAAAACCAATGCGACATAGCTCCGTCAGTCGGTCATGCTCCCCGGCAAGCCAGAGATAGCCGAACAATGCTTCCAGTCCGGTAGCCCGGCGATATTCTGCCATGGTACAGCTTTTCGGGGGCATATTGTGGACGCAGTTCCGTCCCCGGCGGTAGATGTCTTCTTCCCGTTCGTTCAGGTAAGGCAAAATTTTCTCCACCACCCGACACTGGGCCGTAGCGGTCACGTATTGGAGCGATGCCACGCTGGGTCTCTGTACACCGGCAGCCACCAAGGCCGTTCGCACCTGGATCTCGTAGACAGCATCTCCCAGGTACGCCAAAGAAGATGCCGACATCTGAAAGGGATCCTTCCCTTCCATGTAATTCTGATTCATGCTTTGTTTCCTTAATACTATGTCATATGTACCTATGTGACCGCACAAAAAAGAGGGGATGCACCGGTACGGAATAAGTATACCATATTTTTTCCCGTTTGTACATCCCCATGAGGGAGAAAATTTTGAATTCACTGTAGAAAAATGCAAAAAAAACGCAAACTACAACCTTTCACGATCTATGTACAGAGATGTGAAAAACCGATCAGTCCTTTTTCTCTCGCCTTCTCTTCATTGATCACCTGAAAGGATTGAACATTCCATATGCGCATCTCCGGTCGAAGCTGTTCTCTGAAGACATCTGCATAATTCTTCAACCAATCCATACTGGCGTTTTTGACAACCAAAACCAACACGATCTCTGTTGTTTCCCTATTTGCTTCTCGTATATCGTCCCCGACCTCTTCCATGGAACGTCGCCCGGATAACATCGCTCCATATAATGCCAGAGAATGTCGCATTTTTTCCGTGATCTCCGAAATAAACGCATGATACTTTGCTGTGCGTTCCCCAGTTTCTTCTTGCTTTTCACTGTTGGGGCAGGACTTTTTCGCTTCTACGAATAAAATTTTTTTATTCTTTAGCAACACGAATTCACAGCATCGCACATGGCTTCTATTACAATCCTGGTATTGACTACTTTTTTCAATGTGGAAAAGTTGCACCGGAAGAAACGGACCAAAATCCATCTCCGATTCCCGAATGATGATCTGTTCCATTACAACACCTCATCGATCTCTTGCTCATATAACCGGATGGAAGTATCGATGATAGAGTTCTCCGGCATACCTTGAGACATATCAGAAATCACAGGAAGTCGATCTTTTCCAAGCGAAATACAAGAAACCTTGTTTTTATTCTGTAGTGCGATCAAATACAATTTCTTGATTACAAAATAGGAGTGGCTTGTAATAAAAAACTGTATACCCATTCCTCCTGCGATGCTATCGATCATATCCAAAAACTGACAGATCGCTTCTGGGTGCAGAGCCGACTCTATTTCGTCAATAAAAATGATCGAATTTTTATCTAAATATCCATTTGCCAATAGTCTATCCATTATGGCAATTTTTTTGACCCCTTCAGATGTTGCTCCAATAGAGAATTTTTGATTTTTCCTATTTTTATAAAACCATTTTCCTGTTTCAATATCGTAATCCACTTTTCCGTCGATCACATCGGTCACAATTTTACGGGATTCCGAAAAAGCAGAATAGTTTTTTCCTCGTGTTGGCGGGATCTGCAAAGCACGGACAAGATCATAATAGGTATCGTCAAAGCCAAAGGATCGATCTATATCTCTGGATCTTAGTATGACAGAAAAAAGAGACAACACTTCTTTTGCCGGAATATAAACAGAGTTTCCGCCTTTGGGCAGGACTGGTTGAACATTTGTCAACTTTCTGGTACAATCCTGTCCACACTGATACTGAAGACTCTGCTCTCGCATTTTCATCTCGAATTGTAGTGATTCCGTACTTCCTTTGGTCACAAGATCCCCAAGCTTATCCACCTGGAATGTCCAGCGCAGTTTTTCTGCCAGGATCTCGCCGATGGTACGTACATCATCTCCACGTTCAAACTCCTCTAATGAGCGAACTGCGGAATACATGGCTTTCAAAAGGCAGGTCTTGCCTGTACCGTTTTCGCCAATGATCAGATTGATACCGGAAAAATGGTCAAAATGAGCAGATCCAATCTTTCCAAAATTTGTTAGCTGCAAAGAATCTATGCCGTACCGCACGATGACATCCCCTTTTCCGATCTTTCATATGTAATATCAGTATTATATCATGATTTCTATTTTTAGTCAAGTTATCTTTCTCCAAAAATACGTCTTCCCAACCCCAGTCATCCTGCACAATTCCACCATATATTTCTCGTCACTTTTGCACATACCAAATAGCATTGACATTTCTCCCCCGGTGTGGTATGATAATGTTTGTACATAGTTACTACATAATCGCACCATATGGCTCTATTTTTTCATACAAGAGGTATCCTTATGCAAAAGAAACGTGTTTTATCCGCCTTATTTGCTGCCCTCCTGCTCATGACTACTGCCTGCGGGAGCACCGACGAAACTTCTGACCAGACAAACGAAAACACCACATCCGTGGATATTGTCGCCGAAACCGAATCCGGCTATCCCGATGACCTGCCGGAGGATCTGGATTTTGGTGGGGAGAGCGTGACCTTTTTGTACCGGGAGGAAGTGTCCGAGGAATTTTTCACCGATTCTCTCAACGGAGACGTGGTCAACGATGCCCAGTACAACAGCATTCAGGCCACAAAGGAACGGCTGAACGTGGACATTGTGCTGATCGCTGAGCCGGGACATCTGACCTCTGTTCGACAGACCTACATGAACGGGATCATCAACTCCATCCAGGCCGGGGATGATGTGTACGACTGGGTGGATCTCA
>CAYRPB010000139.1:0-3393 GCA_964426105.1 uncultured Clostridia bacterium
AGTTTGAAACACTGCGAAGTTGTAAACCCTTGCAAGCAAGTTCCCGACTTCTTGTGTTATAAAATCAAACAAATAAAGCAAGCAAAGATTGCTGAAGCAAAGGTTGCGACGAGGGAAATGACGACGGGTTTCAAAAGTCCCTTAAAGTTTGTCCCTGCGAAATAGACGGCGGCGATATAAAACACCGTTTCGCTGCAACCGTAAATAACACAAGCGCACCGCGCGAGATAACTGTCTACGCCGTATTCGATAAAAATTTCGTTGACCAAAGCCAGTGAGCCGCTTCCCGAAAAGGGTTTAATCAAGATGAGTTTGGTTAACTCTTTCGGAATTCCGAACAATCCGAAAACGGGGGATAAAATACGGGAAACCGCGTCGGAAAGTCCGCTTGCTTGAAATAATTCGGTCAACAAAAAGATTGCGGCGAGAAAGGGGAATAATTTGATTGCCAAGGGAATCGCGCCGCTTGCTCCCTCGGTAAAGGCGTCGTAAAGTTTGACTTTTTTAATCATCGCGCAGAGAAGTAAAAATAAAATCAAGACGGGCAGAACGTATTGCATGATTACTCCTTTTTTTGAAAAATTTTCATCAATAATACGCCGATGACTGTGGATAGCGTTGTCGCGAGAATGGTCGGAAGAAGAATGTCCGACGGGCTTGTCGAGCCGAGGCTTGTCCGAAGAGAAATAACGGACGCCGGAATCAACTGAATGCTCGTCGCGTTGATGACGAAAAACATTTGTACGGCGTGCGTGTGTTTTTTCTTGTCGTTAAGGAGCGTTTGCGTTGCTTTGATTCCCATCGGCGTAGTTGCGCCCGAAACGCCTAAAATATTGGCGGACATATTGAGCGCGATATAGCGTTCCGCCTCTTCGGGGAGTGTGCCGAATAAAAGGCGGTTGACGGGTTTTAAGAGTTTTGCGAGTTTTTCGGAAAGCCCCGTTTTTTTCAAAATTTCAAAGATCCCGAACCATACGGCGTAGATCACCGTCATTTTTGCGGAGAGTTCCGCCGCCTTTGTTCCGCCTCTCATCATGGCGGCGAGTGCCTCTTCGGGGTGAATTACGATTAAAATGGCGAGCGACAGTATCGTTACTGCGCCGAAAATTGCGTTCATCTCTAAAAAGTTATGAAATCTCATCGGTATTTATGTTTACTTTTTTGTAAAAAGCAGGTATAATATTTTTATAAGAATTTGATTAAGGATAGGAAGCATGAAAGACACTTATTACATTACGACGCCCATCTATTATCCCAGTGGTAATTGGCATATCGGTCATTGCTATACGACCGTTATTTGCGACGCGCTTGCGCGCTGGCATAAGATGCTCGGGCAAAAGGTCTATTTCTTGACGGGAACGGACGAACACGGGCAGAAGATTGAAAAAAAGGCGAAAGCGGCGGGAAAACAACCGATCGAGTTAGTCGATCCGCTGGTTACCGATTTGAAAGAAATTTGGAAATTGTTGGATATCTCCTACGATCAATTTATCCGCACGACGGACGAAAAGCACGTAAAGTGCGTGCAACGTTTGTTTGAGGAACTTTATCGTCGCGGGGAAATTTACAAAGCGGAATACGAGGGGTGGTACTGCACGCCGTGCGAATCGTTTTGGACGGAAGCGCAGTTAAAGGACGGTAAATGTCCGGATTGCGGCAGACCGGTGCATAAGGAAAAGGAAGAGAGTTATTTCTTCCGCCTTTCCAAGTATGCCGACCGTATTTTGAAACTCTATGAAGAAAACTCCGAATTTTTGCAGCCGAAATCGCGCATGAACGAAATGATCAATAACTTTTTGAAAGCGGGGTTGCAGGATTTGTGTATTTCGAGAACGTCCTTAAAGTGGGGAATTCCTGTTTCGTTCGATCCCGATCACGTTGTTTACGTGTGGGTGGACGCGCTTGCGAATTATATTTCCGCGTTGGGGTACGGTACGGACGATCCGTCTTTATATGAAACTTTTTGGCCTGCCGATTTGCATTTGGTTGGAAAGGAAATCGTTCGTTTCCATGCGATTGTGTGGCCGGCTTTGTTAATGGCGCTCGATCTTCCCGTCCCGAAGCAAGTTTACGGACACGGGTGGCTCTTGATCGGCGGCGATAAACTCTCCAAGAGTAAGGGCGATCTTGTTCGTACGGAACTCGTTGATCCGCATCAACTTGCAGAACGGTACGGAAGCGACGCTGTGCGTTATTTCTTGTTGCGTGAAATTCCGTTCGGTTCGGACGGTATTTATACCAACGAGAGTCTTTTAAATCGAATCAATTTTGATTTGGCGAACGATCTCGGGAATTTGGTTTCCCGTACAACGGCGATGATCGTACAGTATTTCGGCGGCGTATTGCCGGCGGCAGGCGATCGGGAGGGGCCGGACGACGAATTGATTGCGATGGCTGAGAGCCTTTTTGACCGTGCGAACGCGGCAATGGAAGCGTTGAATGCTCCGGAAGCGTTGACGGAGATCTTTCGTTTGATTCAACGGGCGAATAAATATATCGACGAAACTGCGCCTTGGGTTTTGGCGAAAGATGAATCGAAGCGCGTTCGTTTGGGGACGGTTTTGTATCATTTATCCGAATGTATCCGTATTGCGGCGGTCTTGTTGAAGCCGTTCTTGACGAAAGCGGCGGACGTCATTTTGGCGTCGTATTCGATTGACGGGGCTAAAGTGGATCGTTTTGATACGGTGAAACGGTTCGGAGGATTGGAAGTGGGAACAAAAGTTGAAAAACTTCCGCCGATTTTTCCGCGGATTGATTTGAAAAAGGAAATTGCGGAGATTGATAAAATCGCCGCGGCGAATAAAAAGGAAGAGAAAAAAGAAGTGAAACAAGAAGAAAAAAAATCGGAAATCGCGATTGACGATTTCGGTAAGGTGGATTTGCGCGTTGCGCTTGTCGTCGCTTGCGAAAAGGTGGAAAAAGCGGATAAACTTTTGAAACTTACCGTTCGTTTGGGAGAAGAAACGCGTACGGTCGTTTCGGGGATTGCCAAACACTATGCGCCCGAAGAAATGGTCGGAAAACGCGTCGTTATGATTGCGAATTTGAAACCGGTAAAATTACGCGGAATTGAAAGTCAAGGCATGATTTTGTGTGCGGAGGACGAAGAGGGCAATCTTTCTTTGGTTACTCCCGAACGGGCGAACTTTCCGGACGGAAGCGGAATTTTTTAATGCTGATCGATACGCATTGCCATTTGACGGACGAACGCTTTACGGGCGAACTTGATTCGATTGTGTCGAATTATGAGGCGGCAGGAGTGATTCGCGCTGTTTCCGTCGGGTATGATTTGGTTTCTTCTGCGCGTGTTCAGGCGCTTTCGGAGCGATTTTCTTCTGTTTATTATGCGGTCGGCGTTCACCCGGATTCGTGTGAAGAGGTGACGGATTC
>CAYRPB010000140.1:0-3389 GCA_964426105.1 uncultured Clostridia bacterium
AAATCGATGGCCTTATCGGGCAAAAAGCGGTCGGTAATGTAGCGTTCGGACAAAATAACGGCCTGACGCGCGATTTCGGGTGAAATCACAACGCCATGGAACGTTTCGTAGTAGTGCGCAATGCCGCGTAAAATGTCTACGGCTTCATCAATCGTCGGCTCTGCCACCGTGACCGGTTGGAAGCGCCGCTCAAGCGCGGAATCCTTTTCGATGTGTTTGCGGTATTCGGTAAAGGTGGTTGCGCCGATCACCTGAATCTCGCCGCGCGAAAGCGCGGGCTTTAGGATATTGGCCGCATTCATCGAGCCCTCGGCATCACCCGCGCCGACCAAATTGTGTACCTCATCGATGACCAGAATGATGTTGCCCAGCTTTTTGACTTCTTCAATCAGCCCTTTCATGCGGCTTTCAAACTGGCCGCGGAACTGCGTACCCGCCACCAACGCGGTCAAATCCATCAGATAGACCTCTTTATCCGTCAGCTTATACGGCACATCGCCCGACGCGATTCGAAGCGCAAGCCCCTCGGCAATGGCCGTTTTGCCGACACCGGGCTCACCGATCAGGCAGGGGTTGTTCTTCTGCCGACGGTTCAGAATCTGAATCACGCGCTCAAGCTCAATCTCGCGGCCGACAATGCGGTCAAGCTTTCCCTCTCTTGCGCGCTGCGTCAGATTTTGGCAGTAAGCATCAAGATATTTGTGCTTTTTGCCGCCGCTCTTCTGCGCGTTTTTTTCGCCGCGCGGCGCTTTATCCGCCTTGGGCGGCTGCTGCTCGGCGGGAAGATTTTCATTCTGCGCGTTTCCGAAAAGCTTGTTCAAAAACGGGAACGTTGCCGTCCGGCTGTCGTTTTCTTCATCGTCCTCGCTGTCCTCATTTTGCTCGGACTGCGAGGCAAACATGCCCTCGATATTTCCCATCGCCTCGGACATTTCACCGCTCAGGCTTTCAAGCTCATCATCGGTGATGCCCATGCGCTGCATCAAATCGTCAACGGGCTTGATGCCAAGCTCGCGCGCACATTTCAGGCACAGACCGTCATTGATTGTATTTCCGTTTTCAATTTTTGTGATAAAAATCACCGCAAGATTTTTCTTGCATCTGGAACACAGGGTTGGTTTCATTCGGATTACTCCTTATACTGTCCATCGGCGCCGTTTGCACCGATGCATTCAATCGCTTTATATTTTATCACGCGGCCGCAATCTTGTCATCCGCCAAAAGCCGACAAAGCTTTCAGCTTTTGTCAAGCGTCAAAATTTCGCCGCGTCCGTCACTGAGCAAAATCACCGAGCCGTCCGCGCGCAAAACAACATTCTTTGCGCCGCTGTTTTCCCGCTGACTGATTTGGCGCATTGCGCCGTCATAGATTGTCAGGCGGCTCGCCGTCAAAACGGCCGTATAATTGCCGCAGGCGGCAACCTGCATCAGCTCCTCGGCAACGTCGGCGCTTCCCAGCACGTTTCCCTCCACGTCAACCGTGACAACGGTGCAGCGGTTACCTGCCTTATACTTATTCAGACTCAGCGTCAGAAATCCGTCGCCACCGAAATCAAAATCCTTGAGATAATACTCGCCGTATTCATACCGTCCTGCCAACGAGCCGTCCATACGCAGCCACATAACGCTGCTCTCCCCGACCACGCAGATCACGCCGCTGTCCAAAAATTTCAGGTCGTAAATCAGCTCGCTGCCAAGCGAAAATGAGCTGTAGACCTCCTCTTGGTCGGTTTTCATGATTTGCAGGCGGCTTTCAAAGATGCCGTCCGACTGTCCCAACGCAACCGCCGCCAGATAGCCGCCGCCTCGATTCAGCGTGCAGAGCGGAAGATACTGACTGGCCGAAAGCCAGCGATAGGTTGTCGTTCCGTTTGGGTTACAGACATAGAGAACGCTTTTGTATCCCGTTTCCTGCGTGCTGTAGCAGACCCAGCCGTCCGCGGTAATATCCGCGTCCAAAATGGGACGCGAGGCGGAAACCGAGAGCACCGCCCCCTTGCTTTGGCGGACGGTTTTGAGCGTATAGCCGCCCGCGTCATAGCACAAAACCGTATCCTCGCCCGCTGAAACAACAGGCGCCGTCAGCGACTGCTGTATCAGCGCAATCTGCTCGCCGTCCGCGTCATAGACGCTGAGTCCCGTGGCAGACGCCACGGCAAGGCCGCCCGAAAGGGCGCTGTAGCGGTTGGTGCTGTGCGCATCGAAAATGAAGCTTCCCGCCGACTCGGACGCGCCGGCATCCAGTCTTTTGAACCAGCGCCGAACAGAGGAAAGATTCAGGCTGTCGCGAAACACATACGCCGTGGCCAGCACCAGAACCAACACGATGATCGCCGCCAGAAGCAGCGCACGTTTTGCAATCGTGCGTCTGCTTTTCGGCATTTTGGAAATGTTATCCGACATGGAACGAAACCTCACCATCGTCATACCACAGCTGCGTCATATAAAGCCCGCCTGGCGGAACCGTTGGGCCTGCGGCCTTGCGGTCGCCGCGCGCCAGAATGTCCGCAACCGCCTCCGGCGGGTACTTTCCCTCAGCCGCATAGACAACCGTCCCTGCCATGGCGCGCGCCATGTTGTACAAAAATCCGTTGGCGCAGACTTTCAGCGAAATCAAATCGCCCTCACGCGCAACGTCATAGTAATAGACCGTTCGGACGGTGGATTTGACCTCGGTCCCGACCGAGCGTACCGCGGCAAAATCATGCTCACCGACAAAATGTTTTCCTGCCTCGCGCATGATGTTTTCATCGAGGTGCTTTGGATAAAACCACGCGCGGTTTACATAAAACGGGTCGCCCACCCGCGAATTGTAAATCAGATAGGTGTATTCCTTCTTGATGCACGAGCCGATGGCGTTAAATCCGTCATGCACGTCCATCGCGGCGGTCACAACGATGTCATCCGGCAGATGGGTATTGAGCGCATAGGGCAGCCTGTCGGCGGGAATGCGCGATTCGGTGCGAAAATTTGCCACATAGACCCTTGCGTGTACGCCCGCGTCCGTGCGGCCGCAGCCGGTGATGTGTACCGGATGCCCCACGACCATGGCCGCCGCCTTTTCCAGCGTCTGACCGACCGTAACGGCATTTTTCTGCACCTGCCAGCCATGATAGGCCGTGCCCAGATATTTGAGAAACAGAGCAATGTTGCGCATGGCGCGCCTCCTGTCATAGCCCCAGCCGATGCAGGACAGTCATCCCCGCAAGCAGCAGTACCCCCGCGGCATACGCCACGGCGTCAAGGCCGGAATATTTCAGCTGATTCATCCGCGTGCGCCCGTCACCGCCGTGGTAGCAGCGGCATTCCATCGCCGTGGCAAGCTCATCGGCGCGTCGAAACGCGCTGACAAACAGCGGCACCAGAATCGGCACCATAGCCTTGGCGCG
>CAYRPB010000141.1:0-3339 GCA_964426105.1 uncultured Clostridia bacterium
TATTCTTGAACAAGACCGATCAGTTGGACGATCCCGAATTGTTGGAACTCGTTGAAATGGAAGTTCGTGAATTGTTGAACGAGTACGGCTTCCCCGGAGACGACACCCCCATCATCAAGGGTTCTGCGTTGAAGGCTCTTGAATGTGCTCAGAACTCCGAGCCGGACGTTATCGCGACCGCTCCCGAGACCGAGTGCATCAGAGAATTGATGAACGCGATCGACACCTATATCCCCACTCCCGCGAGAGAGGATTCCAAGCCCTTCTTGCTCCCTGTTGAAGACGTGTTCACGATCTCCGGTCGTGGTACGGTTGCTACGGGTAGAGTTGAGAGAGGCGTTGCGAAGGTCGGCGATCCCGCTGAAATCGTCGGATTGCAGGAAAAACCCGTTTCCACCGTTATTACCGGTTTGGAAATGTTCAGAAAGTTGCTTGACGAAGCGCAGGCAGGCGACAACGTCGGTGCTCTTTTGAGAGGTATCGACAGAAAGGCGATTGAAAGAGGTCAGGTTATCGCAAAGCCGGGCACCGTTCA
Organism: uncultured Clostridia bacterium; assembly: GCA_964426105.1. Lineage (GTDB taxonomy): Bacteria > Bacillota > Clostridia > Christensenellales > Borkfalkiaceae > UMGS621. The sequence goes on from CAYRPB010000141.1 coordinate 536, forward strand.
TCCCCACACCGACTTTGAAGGTCAGGTTTACGTTTTGACCAAGGAAGAAGGCGGTCGTCACACCCCGTTCTTCAACAACTATCGTCCTCAGTTCTATTTCAGAACCACGGACGTTACGGGAACGATCGAACTTCCCGAGGGCGTTGAAATGGTTATGCCTGGCGACAACGTTAAGATCAGCGTTAAATTGATTACGCCGATCGCTATGGAAGAAGGACTTCGTTTCGCTATCCGTGAAGGTGGCAGAACGGTTGGTTCGGGCGTTGTTTCCAAGATTGTAAAATAAGTTTACAGATAATGAAAAAAGAGCGGAAAATTCCGCTCTTTTTTCTTGCTGATTTTTGCAAGTGTGTGATAATATTACAAAAGGCATACCTTTTTCTTTTGCCGTCGGCAAAGGAAGCGGAGATTTTTTGAAATTTTATTTATATATAAAAATAATAGCGGAGGGAAAGTAAATGTTTTCGGATGAACGAAATATACAAGAATTTTTATGTAAAACGGCAATCGATCACGATCTATACCTTTATTATGTCGGCGGCAGTAAGAGAAAAAAGGAAAGTGAGGAGAGTGGAAATTCTTACGATTTTGTCAGTCGTGAAGATGAAAAAATGGCACAGAAGGGATACTTATATAAAACGGAAAGCATTTCGATAACGACAAAAGAATAAGCCAAAGATAAATGGGAAAATCAAGTTTATGAATGGGGACATAAGAATGATTTTGAGGATAGATCCGTAAGGCATAAAGTTTATGAAGAAGTTGAATATCAATATTTTCATTATAAATTGTGGTATAAATTTTTTCGCAACAAAAAGGAATGTGAAAGCAACATTGAATTGGAACATGAACTGTATCAAAAAATCACAAAGAAAGAATGGAAGCAATTCAATTATTATTATAATTATGAAAAAGAAAAATCAGACTCCGTAATGGAATCTGATTATTTCTCCGCTTGAAAGTGCAATTTTCTATAAATTTTTAATATTTCAAAAAATCCCTTGTAGGGAATGCCTTTGGGCGGTCTTGTTTTTTATTTTTTACGTCGGGTTTTCTTTGTCCCGAAACGTTTTGTTTGGAACGGGTTTTTCATGTTTTCTTTATTCCGAAAATTTTGTATTTCTAAAACGGATTGAGTTAGTTTTCTTTGCTATAAGCGTTGTGCTCGGTTTGTCCATTTGCTAATGCCGCTCTTTGTTCCGAAACGTTCTGTTTGGGTCGTTTTTTTATTATTGCGATTGGTTTTGTAAGGCACGGTAAAAAGCGTCGTTTGATTTGGCGATCGAGCCGTAAGGCTTTATTGCGAGTGCCTTTGCGTTTGCTTGAATCGCAGATTCTAGTTCTCCTAAATAATAGTGACAAAGGGCAGTCTGTACGTACGGGATGTAACCATAGCAATCGGGACGAATAAAGGACAGTGTTTCGGTCGGAATCGGTTGAATCGCTTGATCGTACCAATAAATCGCTTGACGGTAATCTTTTTTTCGCATAAAGTTAACGCCGATTTCGCACAGCAATTCGGGGGACGGCGGCGTTAAGATAAAGGAAGAAAAGAGGGTTTTTAAAGCGGAATCCGAATTTTTCAGAGCGCGTATTTGGGATAAATTGATATGTGCTTGCACTTTGTTTTCCGTGAGCGCAGGGCGGTCTAGAAAGTCTGTATAAACCGCTTCCGCTTCCGCGTACATACGGTTGTAAAACAGTTCGTTCGCGTAATAAAACTGTTGGCGCGCCGTCAGTCGCTTTCCGCCCGAAAGCAGCTTTTGATAGATTTTCAGATTACGCAGTTGATCGCCCGTTTTTTCCTTGCGGTGCTCTACGGGAAAATTTTCATAGACGATTTTGCCGTGCGGCACGATTGCCTCGTGTACGGGATCTCTCCATAAAAAGTTTCCTTCGCGGCGCAAAATCCGTTCTCTGAAATAGGTGCAAGAGGGATTGCCGCCTTCGTCGAACGCTGTGACGTAGGGGAGCATAACGACGTCCTCGTCCGTCCAAATTTTCTTTAATCGGGCAATTCCGCGGCGGCTGACGTCGGGAAGAACGTCGTCCGCGTCCAACCATAGAATGTAGTCGCAAGTGGCTTTGGAAAAGGCAAAATTCCGTGCTTTCGAGAAGTCGTCGCACCAAGTGAAACGGTACGTATGCGGCGTAAACGCGCGCGCGATCCGTTCGGTGTCGTCCATACTTCCCGTGTCGACGAAGATAATTTCGTCCGCAAGTTCGGCAACCGAACCCAGACAACGCCCGATTACCCTTTCTTCGTCTTTTGCAATGATACAAACGCTTAACGATTTCATACTGTATTGTATGCCCCGTTCGGGCAAAACTTGCCCGAAATTCAAAAGAGAGAAAACGGAAAAAATCGACGAAACGGATCGCGCGGCGATTGCGCGAGGGGAAAAGAATTTGACAAGACGGAAAAGTTGTGCTAAAATTGAATTGTTTGAGTTAGTTGTGCGTTCGCGGGCGCTTGGAAAAGCGCATGAGGAAAGTCCGAGCATCACAGAGCAGAGCGCCGGAGAAATCCCGGTGAAGGCGACTTTAAGGAAAGTGCAACAGAAATAAACCGCAGGGCTTGTTCCCTGTAAGGATGGAAAGGCGAGGTAAGAGCTCACCGTCCGCGCGGTAACGCGCGGAGCCATGTAAACCCCGTTCGATGCAAGACAGGGGATTCGCTATTGGCTGCTCGTCAGGCGAATCCGTTTTTTGTCGCTTGAGGCGGCAGGAGACTGCCGTCCTAGATAAATGAACGCACTCGACAGAACTCGGCTTATAGATTAACTCAAACGCCGACGGAATTT
>CAYRPB010000142.1:0-3304 GCA_964426105.1 uncultured Clostridia bacterium
GGGGGATACCGGCTCCCTGTTCCTGGGGGGCGTGGTGTGCGCCATGGCCTTTGCCCTGGAAATGCCCCTGATTTTGATTTTGGTGGGCTTCGTGTATATCTGCGAGACCCTGTCCGTGATTATGCAGGTGACCTATTTCAAGCTGACCCACGGCAAGCGTATTTTCAAAATGACCCCCATCCACCATCATTTCGAGATGTGCGGCTGGAAGGAGGAGCGGATCGTGCTGACCTTCACAGCCGTGTCGGCGGTGATGTGCGTGCTGGCCTGGTTCGGCATTTCGGGTCTGGTGGGGTAATTCCGGAAAGGAGCGTCCTATGGCGGCGGGAAATCACCGACCTGCCAAAGAGGAACCCCGCAAGGTCGGGGAAACGGTGGATATCCCCTTCGTATTTCTGGTGCTGCTTCTGCTGAGCGCCGGGCTGCTGGTGCTGTATTCCGCCAGCTACGCCCAAAGCCAGTACGACACCGGCTATGAAATTTCCACCAAATATCTGCAAAAGCAAGCCGTCTGCGCCGTCATCGGCCTTGCTGCCATGTACTTTTTCAGCCGTCTCCCGGCAGAGCTCTGGTACCGGCTGGCCTGGCCCATGTATGGGCTGTCCATTGCCCTCCTGCTGTCCGTGCTGGTCATCGGCCAGGAGGTCAACGGGGCAAAGCGCTGGATCTCCCTGGCGGGCATCCAGTTCCAGCCCTCGGAGCTGGCGAAATTTTCCATGATTTTGCTGTTCGCCCGGCTGACCCTCCGGTTCGACCAGAAGGCCGGGGATTTCCGCCACGGGGTGCTGGGCTTCGGCCTGGCGCTGCTGGGCATCCTGGTGCCCCTGGCGCTGGAAAAGCACCTGTCCGCCATTATGCTCATGGGCATGGTGGCGGTGGTGATGATGTTCGTGGCGGGCACCAGCCCCAAGTGGCTCCTGGCGGGTGCCGGGGCGGCGGTAGCCTTCGTGCTGGTGTATATCCGGCTCATGGGCTACGCCGGGGATCGGGTCACCGCCTGGCTCCACCCGGAAAGCGACCCCGGGGACACCGGCTATCAAATTCTCCAATCCCTGTATGCCATCGGCTCCGGGGGACTGTTCGGCCTGGGCTACGGAAAATCCCGGCAAAAATATCTCTATCTCCCCTTTCAGTATAACGATTACATCTTCGCCATCTGCTGCGAGGAATTGGGGCTTACCGGGGCGTTGGCCATTATTGCTTTGTTCGCCCTGACCATTTCCCGGGGCTACAAAATTGCCTTAAATGCCCCGGATCGATTTTCCACCGTGCTGGCGGCGGGGCTTGTTACCCTCATCGCCGTGCAGACCATCCTGAATTTGGGGGTGGTCACCAATCTGCTCCCCTCCACCGGCATTGCCCTGCCCTTTTTCTCCTATGGCGGCACGGCCCTGGCGGTGAACCTGGGGGAAATGGGCATCGTGCTCAGTATTTCCAAAGAAAAACACAGGAGGACTCCTCTATGAACGTGATCTTCACCTGCGGCGGTACCGCCGGACACATCAACCCGGCCATTGCCGTGGCCAACGAGCTGCGGGAGCGGCATCCCGACAGCGGCATCCTGTTCATCGGTGCCACCGGCCACATGGAGGAGCAGCTGGTGCCCCAGGCGGGCTACCGGCTGGAAAGTCTGCCCGGTTCCGGCCTGAGCCGGGGCAAAAACCTGGCAGCCATCAAGAAGAATCTTTACGCAGTGAAATGCGTTTTCGATGCCGTTCGGGCATGTAAAAAAATCTTCCGGGAATTCAAGCCGGATGTGGTGGTGGGCACCGGGGGCTACGCCAGCTTCCCCGCCCTCTACGCCGCCCAGGCCATGGGCATCCCCACCTGCGTCCACGAGAGCAACGCCGTGCCCGGGGTCACCACCAAGCTGGCCGCCAAAAAGGCCACCCGGGTGCTGGTAGCCTTTGAGGAAAGCGTCAGCCACTATAACCATCCGGAAAAGGTGGAGGTGGTGGGTATGCCGGTGCGGAAGGAATTCCTGTTCGATACCAAGGCCGATGCCCGGAAAGCCCTGGGGCTGACGGGGGACGTGGTGGTCTCCGCCTTCGGGAGCCAGGGTGCCAAGGTGATGAACGAGACCATCGCCGACATGATGGCACTGGAGAAGAAGGATGGCTTCCCCTTCCACCACATCCACGCCACCGGCTCCTTCGGCAAGGAGTGGATGCCCCTGCGTGTCAAGGCCAACGGCGTGGACTGGGAGGAGATCCCCCAGCTGGACATCCGGGAATACATCTACAATATGCCTGCCGTCATGGCGGCGGCGGATGTGGTCATTGGCCGGGCGGGCAGCGCCACCTGCAACGAGATCGACGTCTCCGGCACCCCCTGCATCCTGATCCCCTCCCCCAACGTCACCAACAACCATCAGGAGAAGAACGCCCGGGTGCTGGAATCCACCGGCGGTGCGGTGGTGATCCTGGAAAAGGACTGCACCCCCCAGCGGCTGTATGATGCCGTGAAGGAGCTTTTGGCCGATGAAAGCCGCCGGGCGGATATGAGCAGGAAGCTCCATGCCCAGGTGCGGCTGGACAGCACCCAGCGGATCTGCGATATCGTGGAAGCCCTTGCCAAAGCATAAGCCCCTTACCCAGGAGGAACCCATATGGAAACCAAGGAAAAAACCCGGCTCCAGGCAGATGCGCCCCGCCGGGAATCGCCGGTGAAGAAATCCCCGCCCCCCCGGCAGAAAAAGGATGCCCCGCCCCGGCCAAGACCCCAGCAGGAGCGTCCGAAGGAGGCACGCCCCCAGCGGGAAAGCCGCAGCAGGAACGCCCAAAGGAGGCACGCCCCCAGCGGGAAAAGCCGCAGCAGGAGCGTCCGAAGGAGGCACGTCCCCGGCAGGCGCAGAAGCCCCAGCAGAATCGAAAGCCCGTCCAGAGCGTCCGCCGGAAGCCCCAGGAGACCCCGGATGTGCCGGAGCGGCGGCGCGCCTACGGAAACAGCAAGCCCAAAAAGCAGACCACCCTGCAAAAAATGGCCGGTGCGGCGGTGAAGCTCCACGCCCAGGCCAAGGAGGATCCCAAGGTCAAGCAGCGGCAGGCACAGCGGCAGCGACGTCGGCAGCAGGCCAAGCGGCAGACCGATGCCCCGGCGGTGATCTACACCCAGCCGGTGCCCTTCAACCGGGATCGGCTGCTGATCCAGGTCATTACCCTGGTGGCCGTGGTTCTGGCGGTGGTTTTGGGACTTTCCGTGTTCTTCAAGGTGGAGACCATCACCGTCTCCGGGGCGGAGGTCTACAGCGCCTGGGCGGTGCGGGAGGCTTCCGGCATCACCGAGGGGGACAATTTGCTGACCT
>CAYRPB010000143.1:0-3258 GCA_964426105.1 uncultured Clostridia bacterium
TTCCCCGTCGGGGCTTACGGAAAATCTGTTCGGCAAAAAATCTTTCGGCTCCTCGCATACGTCCTTGCAGAAAAACAGCTTATGATATTCCCAGCTTTCAACATCAATATAACAAATATGCGGCTCCCACATATCACCCGATTTAATACTGTTCATTAAGACAACGGAATCGTTGCCATGAAGCTGCAAACAATTTATAACAGTCCCCGTCAGCTGCATTTCTTTTTCGCAAATCATTTTTCCCTCGACCAAAGAACACAGCTTTATATAATTTCGATTTTCTTTTTCCGTGAGCATTATGAATTTATCCTTGTAATGAATAATCCGATAGACCTTATCCGAAAAGCTTATATCTAAAGTCTCCTTTTTATCAAAGCTGAGTAATTTAAGCTTTTCCGTTTTGTCTATATAAATATAATCACCATTGTAGCAGGCTATCGGATTTTCCGCATAAGGTCGAGTAAAAATTTTGAAAAGCTCGCCCTCCTTATAAGCTTGCGTAAAAATACATTTGCCCGTCGTATTGTAATACAGAAATTCATTTTGTTCGTCATTCCAAAAAACACCGCTCATGTTTTGCAAATGCGGAGAAATAAATCTTGCTGCATTATTTTCCGTTAATATATAAGCCCTGCCACAACTTATAATCCAATGCTCTTTTTCTCCGAAAGGGATAATATCAAATGCACATTTGTTATTGATTTTTTTCACAACATATCTCCTTATTTATCTTTTCTTGAAAGCTGACAGATGCACTCTACACGGCTCGTCTGGATATGCTGAATTTACTCGCTATTTTTATGTTTAGAGGAACATATCCACAGCTTTTTTTCACACTTTTGCTGTTTGTGGGAACATATCCATTAAACTGGAAGCTTCTGTTCCTCTCTGTAGCACTATTTCTTGCAATATGCAACATCATCAACTTGAAATTGTAATCCATCTTTAACTCAATCTAAGCAGATAGATTCTTAATTGTCTACTTTTAACTCTGTAATATAAGCTCTCCGCTAAATTCAATGCTTACCTGTTTGTATGAATCGAATAAGTTCTTCGACATCATCAAAATCATCATAGTCTCCAACGATTCCCTGACGATGATAAACTATACCATTTTTTTCATTTTCTTCAAGAAAGCTCAGTAAAGTTTCAATACCATATCTCTTCGCAAACAAAGTAAACCCATAAGGCTTAATCTTTGCAAGAAGTCCCTTCCTACAATCCTCTTCACATAGGAAACAATTATCAATATTTTTTTCTTTCGAACATTTTCTATTTTCACACCATTCTGTATCCGGACAATTTCCGGAATCACATCCACCACAATGTTCGTTTTCAGAACACAGGCAACATGCTAATCCGCAACGACCAATACCAAGCTCTTTTTCCATAAAATTCCTCTGTCAAATTCAATTTTTCTTCTTTTTTACACTTTTGTCATCAACACCACGCACTCTACATGTCCCGTGTGGGGGAACATATCCACGGGGGTGGCTTTTTTTACGGTGTAGCCGAGGTCGGTGAAGCGGCGGCAATCTCTTGTGAGGGTTGCGCTGTCGCAGGAAACGTAAACTATCCTTTCGGGCGACATTTTGACAACCGCTTTTACAAGCTCCTCATCGCAGCCCTTTCTCGGCGGGTCGAGGATAACAACGTCGGGAGTAATGCCCCTTTGAAGCAATTCCTGTGCCGCTTGCGAAGCGTCGGCACATATAAATTCCGCATTTTCTATGCCGTTGTTGCGTGCGTTTTCCTTTGCGTTTTCAATCGCCTGCGGAATAATCTCCACGCCGATGAGCGATTTCACGTCGTTTGCCATTGTCAAGCCTATCGTGCCCGTGCCGCAATAAAGGTCAACAAGAGCCTCGTTACCCGTCAGCTCGGCGTATTCCTTGGCTTTGTTGTAAAGAATTTCCGCACCGTCGTGGTTGACTTGATAAAACGAAAGAGGCGAAATGTTAAATTTTAGGCCGCAAAGCTCATCCGTGATAAAATCCTCGCCCCAGAGCGTTTTACACTCTCTGCCGAGGACAACATTAGTTTTCTCTCGGTTCACGTTTAAAATTATGCTTTTTACACCGTCGAGCTGTGTCAGACGTGAAATAAGGTCATCGACATTCGGAATTTCCTCGGCGTTGGCAACAACGCAAACCATAATTTGACCCGTCACGACCGCCTTGCGGATAAAGATGTGGCGAAGAACGCCTCGGTTCGTTGTTTCATCATAAACACTGACCTTGTTTTCCCTTATCCAATCACGGAAAATATCCGTAATCTCCGAAAACTCTTTCGGCTGTAATCGACAATCGGAGCAGTCGATTATTCTGTGCGTCATCGGTGCGTAAAAGCCGATTTGTGCAAAATTGCCGTCCGTACCGACAGGATACTGAGCCTTGTTTCGGTATCTGTCGGCGGAGGGTGACGGAATTATCGTGTCAAGCTCAACATCAAGACCGCCGAGCCTTTTGAAATTATCGGCAACCTGCTTCGCTTTTATTTCAAGCTCGCATTCATACTTTATATGAGCAAAGCAACAGCCTCCGCATTTTTCGGCAATCGGGCAAAAATCCTTTGCTCGCATACCGGAACGCTGTATCAGCTTTTTTATAATTCCGACGGCATAGGTCTTTTTAACCTTTATAATATGGGCAAGCACACGGTCACCTGTCACGCCGCCGCGGACAAAAACGGTCATACCCTCATAGTCGCAAACCCCGCTACCCTGAAGAGTGCAGGATTTCACCGTCAAATATATTTCGTCATTTTTCTTTAACATATTATCACCGAAACAAGTGTAACATATTTCCCCGACAAAATCAATCAAAAGCCGTGTTAACAAAAATTTAACTTGTTTATGCAAGCTCGGTATGATATAATATATTCGGAACATAAGTCCGTTTTCTATTTTGAAGCGGAAATGAAAGGATGTTTTTTATGGATATAGCAAATCTTGCGGCAAGTGCCGTTAAAAAAATTGCGTCAAGCAAGGGCAAAAAGCTCGCTAAAAAGGGCTACCCCGATGAGCTCCCCGCAGTTCAGCCGACGAGAATATCGAACAAAAAGGACGATAAATTTGATGTCGGTTTTGCAATGAAAGAGGTTATGCCCGACGATTTCGACTCTAAGAAATACTACATTGCAGGTCACAAAATGGCTCAGGATATGACGGGCTTCCACGATCCGCTTACCGTTCGTGCCATGTGGATCGGCTGCGGTGACGAGGGCGGAATTATAATGGTTTCCGCCGACGTTATCGGT
>CAYRPB010000144.1:0-3256 GCA_964426105.1 uncultured Clostridia bacterium
GGGGTGGGGCAGGTCATCACCAAGCTCAGCCACATGGAAAACCGCACCATGATCGATGCCCTGAGCCTGGGCAGCGTGGTGTGCCCCAAGGAGCTGTGCTGCAACACCATCGCCCGGTATGTCCGGGCCATGGGCAACCAGAGCGGTGCCGCCGTGTCCGTCCACGCCATTGCCGACGGTCAGGCGGAGGCGGTGGAATTTTTGGTGGACGAAAGCACCAAATACTGCGGTGTGCCCCTGATGGATATCAAAATGCGGCCGGATGTGCTGCTGGCCTCCATCACCAAGGGCTCCCATGTGGAGATCCCTGCCGGTAATTCCACCTTCGGGATCGGGGATACCATCGTGGTGGTCACCAGCGGCCAGGGTACCATCCGCCAGCTCAACGATATCTTCGCCTGAGAGGTAGCCCTATGAACTATAAAATGATGGGCAGATTCATTGCTCAAATCCTGTTTATCGAGGGCATTCTCATGATCCCTGCCATGCTTATCAGCGTGTTTTGCGGGGATACCCTGGCCTGGCAGGGCTTCGGCATCACCATTATCGTCATCTGCCTGGTATCCGGGCTGCTGTGGGCACTGTGCCGCACCGCGCCCAACGCCTTCCACGCCCGGGAGGGGCTGGTGTGCGTGGCGGTGTGCTGGATCGTGATGAGCCTGTTCGGGTGCCTGCCCTTTATGCTGTCCCGGGAGATCCCGGGGTTTGCCGATGCCTTCTTTGAGATCGTCTCCGGCTTTACCACCACCGGTGCTTCCGTGGTGCCGGAGGTGGAGAAGCTGAGCAAGGGCATTATCTACTGGCGCAGCTTCAGCCACTGGGTGGGTGGCATGGGGGTGCTGGTGTTCCTGCTGGCCATCGTCCCCGCCGGGGAGAAGGGGCAGGGCTTCACCATGCACCTGCTTCGCGCCGAGAGTCCCGGCCCCGATGTGGGGAAGCTGGTGCCCAAAATGCGGAACACCGCCGCCATTTTGTACCTGATCTACATTGCTATGACCATTATCAATGTGATCTTCCTGCTGCTGGGGGACATGCCCTTCTTTGAAGCGCTGTGCACCGCCTTCGGCACTGCGGGCACCGGCGGCTTCGGCATCAAAAACGATTCCATGGGCTCCTACAGCCCCTATATCCAGAATGTCACCACGGTGTTTATGATCCTGTTCGGGGTGAACTTCAGCTGCTATTACCTGCTGCTCCTGGGGCAGTTCAAGAGCGTCTTCCGGGACGAGGAGCTGAAAACCTACTTGGGCATCATCTTCGCCAGCATCGCCCTCATCGCCTGGAACATCCGGGGGATGTATGGCACATTGGAGGAGGCCATCCGCCACGCCGCCTTCCAGGTGGGCTCCATCATCACCACCACCGGCTATGGCTCCACGGATTTCGACCTCTGGCCCAGCTTTTCCAAGACCATCCTGCTGTGCCTGATGGTGGTGGGTGCCTGCGCAGGCTCCACCGGCGGCGGCTTGAAGGTGGCAAGACTCCTTCTGCTCATCAAGGGACTGCGGCGGAATCTGCGGCAGCTCCTGAGCCCCCGGAAGGTGGAGGTGGTTCGGGTCAACGGCCGGGCGGTGTCGGAAAAGGTGCTGGACAATACCAATGCGTACCTGGCTGCCTATGTGCTGATCCTGTTCCTGCTGTTTGCCATCATCTCCCTGGACGGCTTTTCCATCGGCACCAACTTCTCGGCGGTGCTGTGTACCTTCAATAATATCGGCCCCGGATTGGAAGCCGTGGGGCCCACCTGCAATTTCGGCGCCTACAGCGACCTGAGCAAGCTGGTGCTTTCCTGGGGAATGCTGGCCGGGCGGCTGGAGATCTTCCCCATTCTGGTGCTGTTTTCCGGCAGCACCTGGAAGCGGAAATAAGGAGGATGTTATGGTAACCGCAACACTGCTTTCCTTTCTCTCCAAGCTCCTGCCCGCCGTGGTGGAGCTGGTCATCGGCATCCTGGCCATCCGGGTGCTGGTAAAAATTACCAACGCCGCCCTGGAAAAATCCCGGCTGGAAAAGGTGGCGCACAGCCTGATAAAGTCCCTGGTATCCATCGTTCTCTACCTGCTGCTGGGGCTGATGGTGGCCTCCACCCTGGGTATCGATGTCACCGGCGTGGTGGCACTGGCCAGCGTGCTGACCCTGGCCGTGTCCCTTTCCCTGCAGGATATGCTGTCCAATGTCATCGGCGGCTTTACCCTGCTGTATACCCACCCCTTCCATTCCGGGGATTTCGTGCAGATCGGGGAGCAGTCCGGCACCATCCGGGAGATCGGCATGGCCTACACCAAGCTCACCACCGGGGACAATAAGCTCATCGCCATCCCCAACAGCACCGTGGTCTCCGCCCAAATCGTGAACTTTTCCGCCAACGACACCCGCCGGGTGGAGGTGAACGTCTCCGCCTCCTATGATGACCCCATCCAGAAGGTGCTGGATGCCCTGGTGCTGGCGGGCACCGTGGACAATGCCCTCCTGGAGCCCGCCCCCAAGGCGGTGGTCACCGGCTATGGGGACAGTGCCATCCAGTACAGCCTGCGGCTGTGGGTGAAAACGGAGGATTATTGGGATGTGTATTTTGAAGTGACCCGGCGGGTGAAGGACATCTTCGACCAGCAGGGTATCACCATGACCTACCCCCACCTCAACGTCCACCTGGACAAATAACGCTATGTGCTTATCAACTTGGCTCAGCAAAAAGAAAAATTGCACAGCGGAAAGATGTATGTCACCCCGAGCGTAGCCGAGGGGTCTACGCATTTCGTTTCCCTTTGCAGTAAAATCGGTGCCAAGATCCCGACCTGCGCTTCGCTTAGTCGGGATGACAGGGATTTTCGCGTTATACCACCGCCAGAATCGCCAGCAGTGCCATCCCCGGCAGCCCCAGGGAGCCTGCAACCAATACCGTGGCCGCATTCATGGGAAACAGAACCCCCGTGAAGGCGGCCACTGCGTTTAGTAGCCACAGGCAGGCAAATCCGGCGGCGGAATTGGCCAGCAGCTTCCACAGCAGCTTCACCGGCATCAGCAGCACCCGCACCAGTAGCAGAGCCATCACCGCCGGGATCAGCAGCACCACAAACCCTTCCATAAAAACCCCTCCTCCCAGTAATTCGCCTCCCAGTATACCACACCCCGGCTGCGAAGAAACGAAAATCCACAGATACAAAAATCCCCCATGGATTTCTCCATGGGGGAAAATTTGTATGGGATCAGCCAAACACGCTGAGCAGGAAGCCTGCGGCGATGGCGGAGCCGATGA
>CAYRPB010000145.1:0-3095 GCA_964426105.1 uncultured Clostridia bacterium
GCTGTCTGCTGTCTGCTGTCTGCTGTCTGCTGTCTGCTGTCTGCTAACGATTGTCACAAACTTTGGCATACTTGTCAACTCCTTTTCCGCAAATTTTGAGATAATTTTTATACTTTACTTTTCTTCAATTTTTTCAAACTCGGAAAGCATTCCGTCTATGAAAAGTGCGCGAGTTTCGCTTTTACGAAAGTCGCGCGCGCTTTTTTGTCGTTTTCAAATGCTTTTACGCCTCTTTTTTACGGACGGCGATTACTCGTCATCCTCTTCCTCGGGCAAGTCTACGTTGTGATAAACGTCTTGAACGTCATCCAACTCTTCAAGCATATCGATCAACTTGTTGAACTTGACGAGATTCGCTTCGTCTAACGTAATCTTGTTCTGCGGAATCATATCCACGGACGCTTCGATAAACGTAAGGCCGGCTTGCTCCAAATAACTTCTCACCGCGGAAAAATCGTTCGGGGCGGTATAAATCACGAACGAATCTTCTTCCGTGATTACGTCGTCCGCACCGGCTTCGATGGCAAGTTCCATCATCTTGTCTTCATCCGTATCCACCGTGCGCTCTACCACGATAACGCCCTTATTGTCAAACGTAAAGGACACGCAACCGCTATTGCCCATCTGTCCGCCGTGCTTATCGAACGCGTGACGAACGTCGCCCACCGTACGGTTCTTGTTATCCGTCAGAGTCGTGACGATGATCGCAGAGCCGCCGGGACCGTACCCCTCGTAAGTGAGAGATTCATAATTGACGCCCGAAAGTTCGCCCGCCGCCTTTTTGATGCTGCGCATAATATTGTCGTTCGGCATATTCGCCGCTTTCGCCTTGGCGATAACGTCCGCAAGTTTAGAATTGGTTGCAGGATCTGCCCCCTGCTTTGCCGCAACGGCAATCTCTCTTCCGATTTTCGTAAAGACTCTGCCTCTTACGGCGTCCGTCTTTGCCTTTTTATTTTTAATGTTTGCCCATTTACTATGTCCGGACATAAAAATTACCTCCTCTCGATAATACGTACATCATGATTCCCGCGGAAACTGCCGCGTTCAAACTCTCCGTTTCCGCCTGCATGGGAATGGAAACGGTATGCGTCGCACGCGCTTTCACCGCTTCGGAAAGCCCGTTCGCCTCGCTTCCGACCGCAACGACAAACCGCTTCGGCGGATGAAAAGAAAACAAATCTTCTCCTTTCATATCGGCGGCGATCAACGGCAAATCCAAGTATTGCAAAAGTTCATTCGCGCCGCCCTCGTAAAGTCTGGCGAAATAAATGCCGCTCATGCTCGACCGCACCGCCTTGGGGCTGAACGGATCGGCGCAATCCGCAAGATAAATATCCCGAAAATTTGCGGCGACCGCCGTTCGGATCATCGTGCCTAAGTTTCCCGGATCGGATATGCCGTCCAAAAACAGCGCATTCCCCTGCGGCGACGACATAAAGCGCGACGGCAACCGCACCGCGGCGGCAACGCCCTGCGGCGAAACCTCTGCGGAAAAACTCTCATAAACCTCGCGCGTGACGGCAATCCGTTCCGCCGTCGTCTGCGGAAGAAGAGAAAGCACCTCGGGGATCCCTGCGATCAAACGCACGTCTTGCCCCGAAAGGATCGCCTCTCGTACCATTTTAACACCCTCAACGAGATATTCCCCTCGCTCTCTGCGATATTTTTTTTGCGCCAGCGAACGGAGCGCTTTGATTTTTTCGTTGCTCTTTGCGGAAATCATAATACCGAAACAGAGCCTACCGCGAAAATTCGGTAAGCTCTGTCAAACGTTTTATTTCAAATTTGCTTTCGCGGTTTCCGCAAGCACGGTAAAAGTAGCCGCGTCGTTCACCGCGATGTCCGCCAAAACCTTACGGTTCAACGTAACGCCCGCATTCTTCAAGCCGAACATAAATTTGCTGTAAGAAAGTCCGTTGAGTCTTGCAGCGGCGTTGATACGCGCGATCCACAAGGAACGGAAATCTCTCTTCTTTCTCTTTCTGCCGATGTACGCATACATCTGCGACTTCATAACCGCCTGACGCGCAACGCGATAGCAGGTGCTCCGTCTTCCGAAATAGCCCTTAGCAAGCTTTAAAATTTTTCTACGCTTTTTAACAGCGTTCACTCCTCTTTTAATCCGCATAACCGTTCTCCTTATTTATTGTAAATGAGAGTCTTCATGGTTTTCTGTTGACCCGCGTCCACAAACGTACCCTTTCTCAGGTTGTTCTTTCTCTTTCTCGCTTTCTTGGTAAGAATATGATTCTTACCCGAATGAGCGCGCTTGATTTTACCCGTAGCAGTTACTCTGAATCTTTTCTTCGCACTGCTCTTCGTCTTCATTTTTGGCATAATTAGTTCCTCCTAGATTTTCAAGTTACGCCTTTACGGGGACAACCATCATCCAAATGTTGCGTCCCTCTAAAAGCGGTTTTTTCTCCAACGTGCCGAGATCCTTAATCATATCGTAAAAGCGATACATCACTTGTACGCCGAGATTGGAATGGGCGTTTTGACGACCTCTCAATCGAATGGTGACTTTCACCTTGTTCCCTTGCGACAAGAATTTCTGCGCAGCCTTTGCTTTGACGTTCAAATCGCCCACGTCGATGGTCATGGAAAGTTGAACTTCCTTGATTTCGACGATCTTTTGATTTTTACGCGCTTCCTTTTCTTTCTTTGCAAGTTCGAACATATACTTACCGTAGTCCATGATCTTGCACACGGGCGGTTGAGCGTTGGGCGAAATTTTAACCAAATCAAGTTCCTTTTCGTCTGCCAAACGCTGTGCGTCGTACGCGCTCATGATGCCGAGCTGCGTTCCGTCCTCGCCGATCAAGCGAATCTCCCTATCCCTGATGCTCTCGTTGATCTGATGTTGCTCTTTAATCGTTTTATACCTCGACCTATATTGCCAAAAAGAAAAGCGGGTTACCGTTTTCGTAACCCGCGAACCGTCCAAAGTACGCCGTCTTTCGAAAAGACAGCCGTCCTAAATTCGGATTGAGCCTCAAAGCATTGCCGTAAGGCGAGAAGGGTTACTTCTTCTTAGCGTTATTATCATACACGATTTTTCGCTCTTTGTCAAGCGATTTTCAAAAGTTTTT
>CAYRPB010000146.1:0-3074 GCA_964426105.1 uncultured Clostridia bacterium
GGATTACGCGTAAACGCAACGCCCGTACCGGAAGTATCGCCCATGTTACCGAACGCCATCATCTGTACGTTAACCGCAGTCCCCCAACTATACGGAATATCGTGATCCATACGATAGATATTTGCACGGGGGTTGTCCCAAGAACGGAACACAGCCTTAATCGCGCCGAAAAGTTGCTCTTTCGGATCGGAGGGGAAATCCTCGCCAATCTTCGCTTTATATTCAGCCTTGAACTGTGCGGCGAGATCCGCAAGATCTTCCGCCGTAAGATCGACGTCCTGCGTGACGCCTTTCTTCTCTTTCATCTGGTCGATCAGTACTTCAAAATACTTCTTGCCGACCTCCATAACGACATCCGAATACATCTGAATAAATCTTCTGTAACAGTCCCAAGCCCATCTCGGGTTTCCGGACTTCTTCGCAAGAACCTCAACGACCTGATCATTTAAGCCAAGGTTCAAAATGGTATCCATCATGCCCGGCATGGACGCGCGCGCCCCCGAACGAACGGAGACCAAAAGGGGATTTTCAAGATCGCCGAACTTTTTCCCGGTAATCTCTTCCATCTTTGCGATGTAATCCATGATCTGTCCTTGAATCTCGTCGTTGATTCTTTTTCCGTCTTCATAGTACTGCGTGCAGGCTTCGGTAGAAATCGTAAAGCCCTGGGGAACGGGAAGACCGATATTGGTCATTTCCGCAAGGTTCGCACCCTTTCCGCCCAGAAGCTCACGCATCTGCGCATTGCCTTCGCTGAACAAATAAACGTATTTCTTCATCTATTTTTCTTCCTCCATGAGAATTTTTAACCTCTAACATTCTACAATATTTTCGCACTTTTTTCAACTTTTTTTACATGAAAAAAGCGGATTATTTTTATTCGACGCGAAAAAGTTCTTCAAGCGCCCGAATATTGACGCCGCATTTCGTAAAAAGATAGTGCGACAGCAGTTTTAAGGCGCGCGCCAAATACCGTTCTTCCGCGTCCCTTCCCTCTTCCGCCGTCACAGCGTTCAAGACGGAAAGCGTGCGAACGGACATTTCGACTGCCCGTTCGGGCGCGCATGCGGCGCAAAACACAGTTCCCTCCCCAAAATCGAAAAACGCCCTCGAAAAAATTTGCTCGCCGCACCCCGCACATTCGTCCGTACAAATTCCGTAGCCTGCGGACGGAAGCGCGCGCAAGAGAAAACGCAAAAGAGTATAGCGAGGTGAAGCATCGCCGTAACAGAGTTCTTTCAACGCTTCCGCCGTTGCCATAAACAGCGTTTCGGACGGCAGATTTTCGGGGCAAAACGCGCGGTCGAATTCCAACACCGCCGCCCCGGCGTAAAATCGATCCAAATCGGTACGAATTTCATAAAAGCCGTCTAACAACGAAGCGTTTACGACCGTTCTCCGCCCCGACCGCTCCGCCAAAACGTATTCCGCAAAACAAAAAGGCTCGGCGGCGAATTTCAACTTCGCACCGGCCTTTTTAACGCCGCGAATCTTCGCGGATACAACCCCCTTTTCCAAGGAAAAGAGGGTGAGTATTTTGTCGTTTTCTCCATAGTCCGCGGCTTTCAGCATCACGGCGTTGACTTTTTCTTCCATTGCGTCCCTCGCGTCTATTTTTCGATCAGACGCTTATACAAAAGATAGTAGTTGATATTGCCCGTTTGTTCAAAAAGATCCCATGCGGAATCCTCCGGCCGCTCGAAATCGAAATGATCTTTCATAATACCCCCTTAACGGCAGTATCGGCAAAAGCGGCGCGATTATACCCTTAAAACTCCAAATCTTTATATCCGAGTTCGGCGATCATTCTGCCCGAATCTCGCCAACGCTCCTCTACTTTTACGTAAGTCGTGAGAAAAACTTTCTTTCCCAAGAATTTTTCCATATCTTGCCGAGCAAAAGACGAAACCTCTTTTAAAGCCTTCCCCTGCTTTCCGATCAAGATCGCCTTGTGATTGGGCTTTTCGCAAACGATATCCAAATTCACGTCCACGACCTTTCCGTCCGGGCGCGGCCGAAACTCGTTGATGACGATCGCAACCCCATGCGGAATTTCCTTATCGAATTTCAGTAAAATTTTCTCGCGCATGATTTCGGAGATCATAAACCGCTCCGATTTATCCGAAACGATATCCTCTGTAAATATCTTTTCCCGTTCGGGCAACCGCTGTAAAATAACTTTTAACAGTTCTTTGAGATTCTTGCCTTTTCGCGCGGAAACGGGGATTACGTCCACCCCCAATTTGCCGCAACGCAATAACGCGTCCGGCAATCTGTCCGACGGCATGATATCGATTTTCGACAACGCGACGACGAGCGGAATTTTCTTTTTCAAAAAACGTTCCGCCGCGGCGAAATCCTCTTCCTTAATTCCTGCGTGCCCGTCTAACACGAACAACACCAGATCGACGTCCCGTGCGGTTGTTTCCGCCGTCCGCTGCATGAGCGCATTTAATTGCGATTCCGCCTTATAAAGTCCCGGCGTATCCGCAAATACGATTTGATAATCTTTCTCGGTCAACACGCCGAGAATTCGGTCGCGCGTCGTCTGCGGTTTGGGAGATACGATCGAAACTTTTTCTCCCACCAACACGTTGACAAGCGTACTTTTTCCGGCGTTCGCCCGACCGACGACCGCAACAATTCCCGATTTCATTCGTCCTCTTCTCCTAACCGCGCCAACACGCGCTTTTCAAGCGTACGCATTTCGCGCTTGTCCTCCTCCGTCATGTGATCATACCCCAAAAGGTGTAACAGTCCGTGGATCAATAAATACTTAATCTCCCGTTCCGTCGAATGTCCGTATTCGGCAGCCTGTTCCGCCGCCCGCGCCTCGCAAATAACGATCGATCCGATCATCAAACGCCCGTCCTCGCAATCGTAAGGAAAATCCTCGCAATTCAATACAACGCCACGTATTCCGTCCAAGGTAGGATAAGACAACACGTCCGTTACCCGATCGATTCCGCGCGTTTCGCTGTTTAAGCGCAAAATTTCTTTCTCGTCCACAAACAAGAGTTCGGCGGAAAGGCTCGCGCGCTGTTGCGTTTCGCAAAACACGGCGTCGGCGATCG
>CAYRPB010000147.1:0-3021 GCA_964426105.1 uncultured Clostridia bacterium
AAGTATATTTTGGAGAAGACAATATCGCCTACGTGGGCTATCCCACCAAGGATGGTGCCGGCGGGATCCAGCTGACTTCCAGCTCTCTGTTTACAATTTTGGCAGACAGCGAAAATGCGGATGCCTGCTGGGAATTTATCCGGGACATGATCCTTATGACCAATGGTGTGGAAAACGATCTGTATTCCGATGGTGTGCCCATGCTACGGTCTTCTCTGGAAACCATGAAGGAGTATTATGAAGGTACGACATTTGTGGTACACTATGACGGTGGTATGTCCTGGGGTACCGGTTATGACCCGGACGAGGACGATTTGGACAACGGCGAAATGTTCCAGCTCACCGACGCAGACTGGGCGCACATCGAGGAATTCTTAGACTCCGTTGGCGCACCGCTGACCTCCACCAGCCTGCCGGAAGAAGTGTCGAGCATCATTTCGGAGGAGATCTCGTCCTTCCTCGGGGGAACCAAATCTGCCGCCGATTGTGCAAGCATGATCCAGAATCGGGTAAGCCTGTATCTGGCAGAGAATTCGTAATACATCCTTAAAAATTCACAAAATATCCCTTGCAAATGCCGGACGTATTTGGTATATTGTAAATACCGAATGCGTTCGGCATTTGTATATGTGGAAAAGAACCTATGAAAAAGAAAAGGAGGACAGGATGCGAAACGGGAAATATTGGGCTTTGCTGGTACTGGCACTGCTATGTTTGGTGGGTTGTGAAAAAGAATCGGCGCAGGAAGAAATTGCACCGGAAAAGCCTACGGTGCTGACCCATGTGTATCAGGGGGAGCCCATCACCTGGGAAGACGAGTATTCCATGCAAAGCTACTGGGGGGTGGAAGAGGATGATATGGTTTTCCTCCTGCGGTATTTCCGAGATGAAAACGTTGGCACGGAGGACTACACATCCACCTCCGGGTATACCATATGTCATGTTCCCCTGGATGGCACAGCACCTACGTACACAGATATAGAAGGAATCGAGTATGGGGGGAAGCTGACGCCTATCGATGGGGGATATGTGATCCTGGACAGCACCTGGCACGGCACGACGTTTTCCTACACCTATGATCTGCAAGTGTGGAAAGACGGCGAAGAGACAAAGACCATCGAGAATCTGGTGCAGTTTTTCCCCGGTGTCAATGAAGAAGAACTGTATATTAGCCAAATGATACAGGATGGGGCAGGATACTTGTATCTGGTCGGCGAGAGCCAGATCGCTGTGTTGGGAGAAGATTTCACCCTGACCGGGACCATCCATATCGATCCGGATCTGCTGGTGACCGGCGTGGGTAAAAATACGGACGGGCAAGTGTACCTGAACTGCGACACCTACACGGATGACGGCTATGTGTCCTCGTTTTTGCCTGTGGACGTGGAGAATCTACAGCTGGGCAAGGCGGTCACATGGCCGGATACGGTACAGGTTGACGGCTGTTTCTTTGGGGATGGCTATGATCTGTACTACTACAACAGTCGTGGTATCTACGGCTACAACACCGGTGAGGCAGAGGGCACACTGCTGATGGATTTTGAAAATTCCGATTTGTCCGTGGGCATACAAATGGTGTACGCCGTGGGAGAAGAGCGGTTTTTGTTGCGGTACACGGATTATACCGCATGGGAAAACCGGCTGGAACTGTTTCATCCGGTGGACGACATTGAGCTGAGCCAGATCACGGTGCTGGAGTTGGCGGCAGTGGGGGACACTTCGAACTTGCCCACGCTGGTGGCGAATTTCAACCGTAGTCACAAAGATATGCGCATCGTCAGCACGGATTACAGCCGGTACGACACCACGGAAGATCCGGACGGTGGCAATACCCGATTGGCCAATGATATGGCGAATAAACTATACCAGCCGGATATTTTGTTCGGTCGATATACGGACAAAGCCATGCAGGTGATACTCCAAAACGAACAATATGTGGACTTGAAACCATATTTGGAAACGGATACAGAATTGCCATTATCCGATCTTTTGGGTTGCGTGACCAACACCTATCAGGAAGACGGAAAAATCTATGCACTGCCCTATGCGCTGGAAATGGAAGCAGTGATCGCCAATAAGTCCATCGTGGGGGAGCGAGACGGCTGGACGCTGGACGAGCTGCTGGACTTTTTGGAAACCACCGACACGCCGTATATGTTTGGTATGACCCAGGCGAAAGGCATCGAAATGCTCCTTGGCAAAAGTGGGTACGGTAGCTTCCTGAACCTGACCGAAGGTACCTGCGACTTCACGGACGCCACATTCATTCGCCTGTTAGAATGGGTGAAGACTCTGCCAAACGATGCACCCACCGCCGATGAAACGGATATTTTTGCTCCCTATCGCACGGGAGATGCGGCAGCGGTCCTTGGCAATTACACCATGTTGTACGGATTCTTGCAGGAAAAGCTGTATTTTGGCGAAGGGAATGTTGTTTATGTGGGCTATCCTACGGTGGATGGCATCGGCGGGATCACGCCCAGTGCGGACAACCAGCTCATGTGCATTTGTGCCGATACGCAAGATGAAACCGCAGCATGGACGTTTGTAAAAGAAAGTATTTTGTACAGTAGTTCCCAACTGGTGACCGGTGGTATGCGCTCCTTGCCCATGCTCCGCTCCACACTGCCACAGCTGAAAGAAAAATATGCGGATGTGTTTTTCTCCATTCGCAACGATGGCGGTGCGTCCTGGAGCACCATGGATCCCCGGCAGTGGGGCATGGAAGATGGGGAAGTATTTCAGCTAACAGACGCTGACTGGGCGCACATCGAGGATTTCTTGGACAACACCGGCTCCCCCTTGTCCGGTACCGTGTTACCGGAAGAGGTATCGGCGATTTTGAACGAAGAAATCTCCGGCTACATCACCGGAACCAAATCTGCCGCCGATTGTGCAAGCATGATCCAGAATCGGGTGAGCCTGTACTTGGCGGAGAATTCCTGAATGTAAGTAAGCTAAAAAATACAGTTCCATGGGAGGTTAAAACGATGAAGAAAATACAATATCGTGTGTGGTTCG
>CAYRPB010000148.1:0-3011 GCA_964426105.1 uncultured Clostridia bacterium
AGATCACGGAGCTTATGCCGCAGATGGAGAAGATGCGCCATATGCCGCCGCCGGTCTTTTTCCACAAAAGCCAGCCGATCAGGACCAGACACGCGCCCTGACCCACGTCGCCGAACATGATGCCGAAAAACAGCGTGTAGCTGATGGCGAGGAACAGCCGCGGGTCGACCTCGTCGCCGGAGGGCAGGCCGTACATATTCAGGATGCTGTTGAAAATGCCGCCGAAGGGGCGTTTTTTCAGCTTCACGGGCGCGGGATGCGCCTTTTGTGCGGCGGCGACGGTGCAGCGCAGCCCCGGCTCGGCCTCCACCTCGGCGGCAAAGGCCTCGGCGCGGTCGGAATCGATCCAGCCGACGAGATAAAACCGGCCCTTGGCCAGCGCGGCGTAGTGTCGGGCGGCGCGGCAGCTGCTTTTGAATTTCAGATAGCTTCGGCGTGCCAGAAGCTCCGGACGACAGGCTTGCGCCTGGTCGTTTTGCGCCTTTTCGAGCGCGGCCAGACGTGCCGCGGCGGTCTCGTTTTCCGCTGTGCAGTCGGCGATGAGCTGCGCGGCGGTGCGTCCGTCGAGCGGCAGACCGTCAGGCGATATGCGTTCAAAGCCGCAGCGCGCGAGCAGCGCGTCCGCCGCCTCGGCAAGCTCCCGCACGGACAGCATCAAAAGCCATACCCACTCGTCGCTTCGGTCGGTCTGAAACAGCAGCAGACCATCCACCCGCTCGGCCTCCGCCTGACACGCCGGCCAGTTTTCCGGATGCACACGGCCGTAACGGCAGTGAACATAGCGCAGCGCGATAAGCTCCGAGATCGGCTCGTCCACGGCCGCAAAGTGTGCCAGCCGTTCAAGCAGTGCGGCATTCTCCGCCGTTTTCCGCTCGAGTGCCTCGCGCTCGGTCTTCTGTGCTTCGGCGGTCCTGGACAGCGTGTTCAGATAGGCCTGACAGCCGCGCAGCGTGTAGCCGGCGTTTTCAAAGGCGGCGTGCTCCGGCGCGATGGAAAAGGCGGCCAGCAGCGCGTCCGCCTGCGCAAGCGGCTCGGCATAGGGGTCGTCCGGCTCCGGCCTTTGGAACGAGCGGACACCGGAGAGAAATTCCACGGCGTCCTCCGGATGGATGTCGCGGTTTACGAAAAAGCGTTCGACGGCCTCATCCAGCCGTTCGGCGGGGCCGGAGACGGTGAGCGCCGTCATGGTGTTTTTGGACAAATCAGATCACCTGCCTTGTTTTCTCTCCGTGCGCGCGATCAGGCGGCACAGGCGCAGCCGCGCAAGCTCCGACAGCATCATATACGCCATCGGCACGGCGGCGGAGGGCTCTCCGCCGGAAACGATCTTCTGGCACAGCGCCTCCATATAGTTTTCGTAGGCCGCGTCGAGCGCGGTGGGGGACAGATCGGACAGAACGGTCTGCCACGGTGTGCCGCGCAGCAGTGCGAGCACCGCGTCGTCGTCCTTCGCGGCCAGCAGCGAGCGCACGAGCGGCTTTTTCAGCTCCGTGTGCACCGGAATGAGCCGGGTCTCGGCCTCGGGAAGCGACGCGGGAAAGCGCCGCAGACGAAGGATGTATACAAGATTGAGCATATCCGCTTCCGCGCCGAGCAGCTTTTTCAGCGAAAGACGCGCGAGGCCGCGGTAGCTTTTCTCGATGCACGCGCAGAGGTTTTCGTAGTCGTCGTTGTCGTAGACCAGCGCATGGCGCTTGCGGCGCAGAAACCAAGCCATGTATTCGCGGTCGCTGCCGCGCCGCAGATACAGGCACAGCCGCCGGTAGCGGCTCACAAGCTCATCGGAAAGCGATGCGCACAGCGCCTGCGCGTCATCCGAAGCGGAAACGGACGACCATGCGCGCGTCTGGCGCAGGTATTCGCCGATGCGGCGCGGGCTGTCAAGCGCGGCAAGCTGCTGCCAGTCGTCCGGTGTGAGCCGGTGGGCATACATGGCGCGGGATTTGGCCGCGGCGGCGCTGTAAAGGGCGTAGCGGCTCATGAAACATCCACCGCCATGCGGAAAATGCGCTCGATGCAGTCGGCTTTCTTTTCTTCAAATTCGCGGTCGAGTGCGGCCAGCGCCTGGGCGCGTTCGCGATCAAGCGTTTCCCGCCGCTTCTGCACGGCGGCTTCGGCCTCGGCGCGCAGCCGGTCGGTCTGCTGCCGCGCGGCGTCCATGGCTTTTTTTTCGGCGGCGGCATCGATCTGCGCCCCGCTGCCGGAGAGCAGCTTTTCCCGCCGGACGGCGGCATCCACGCTCTCGCGCGCGGTACGGTCGGCCTGCACGATGGCGCGAAGGATCTCCTTGTCCTCCATGGAAAGACCTCCTGTCGGGATACATTACTTTATCTAAGACCGTGTTATACCACCGCCGCGCGGCTTTGTAAAGCTTTTTTTCAGGATTGCGCGCGGCGGGATTTTATCGTATACTGGCCGTAAAAGAAAGTGGGTGACACTTATGAAATATTTCCTTTTCATCGGCGACGGCATGGCGGATAACCCCATCCCCGAGCGCGGCGGCAAAACGCCGCTGGAGCTGGCCGACAAGCCCCTCATCGACCGCCTCGCGCGCGGCGGTATGCTCGGCAGCGTGGTCAACTGTCCGACGGAGTTTGAGCCCGGCAGCGCCACGGCCATCATGTCCATCTTCGGCGCCGACCCGCTGACCTACTACCACGGACGCGGGCCTCTGGAGGCGGCGGCGCAGGGCATTGCCCTGTCGGACGGCGATATGGCCTGCCGCTGCAATATGGTCGCGCTGTCCGATGAGGACGCGCCCTATGCCGGGCGGCGCATTTTGTCCCATTCCGCGGGCTCGATCGAGGCGGCGGACTCCGACGCGCTGGTGCGCGCGCTGTGGGAAAGCGAAGAATTTGGCGCACTGGCGGAGAAATACCGCTGCCGCATCCATCCCGGCGGCTCGTTCCGCCATTTCATGGTGCAGGAGAAGGCGGAGATCACCGGCCTGCATCTCACGCCGCCGCACGACCATCTGGGCGAGGTCATCGGGCCGCTGCTGCCGTCCGGCT
>CAYRPB010000149.1:0-2979 GCA_964426105.1 uncultured Clostridia bacterium
CGTGGCATAGTTGCGCAGGTCAAGCGGCTCGTTCCGCTTGTGCTTGCTGTCTTTCAGCTCCCATACAACAACGCTCCGTCCCTTGCGGAACCGCACCACCATTTTCTCTGCGGTAAGCCCCTTGAAGTATTGCTCGTCATATCCCGCTTCCTCGTTGGCGGGGAAGTGGCAGTAGTTCGGCCCCTTGGTCTCATGCCGCAGTCGTTGGTAAAGCAGAGCCTTTCCCGCGTCCACGCCGATCACGAACAGCGGCGTGTTCACGCGGTTGTTTCTGCTGGGGTTTCGGATGTACGGCACGTCCGCGCCGCCCTTGCCCTTAATGGCCCAAACCTTGCGCTCCCAGCGTTCCTTGGTAAAGCGGTACACCTGATCGGTGTGGTGGCCGCCGCTGTCGATGCAGGCGCTCGCAATATGCAGCGTCGTTCCGTCCGCCTTTTTGAAGCCGGACAGCAGAAAAGCGTCCAGATCGTGCCATATCTGTTCTTTCAGCAGGTCGCCGTATATCTTCTGGTAACGGATGCCCCAGCTCTCCTTGCCGATGCCCCAGCCCACAACTTCCACTTCAAAGCGGTCGTCCTGCACGTCCACACCGGCAGTCAGCACGATCACGCCCTCCGGCACATCCGCCTCGTAGATTTCCCGGCGGTTCATCAGCGCAGCGTCCTCTACCTGTTCGCCCTGTTCCTCCCATGTTTCGCCCAGCTCCGTGTTCACCCAGACTTTCATGCCCTCCGGGTTTCCTTGGTCAAGCTGTTCCTTGGCGACAAGGAATTTCTGCACGATCTCTTTCCACGAGCAAAAGGTGGAGGCCAGCGTGTTCAGGTGAAAGCCTCTGGCCTCCGCCGCCGGATTCTCCGCCACGAAGCGGCCCCGGTGGCTTGCCTGTTTCCACTGGTACTCTCCGTTCACCACGCCGCAGCGCTCGCATTTGTACAGCACCTCGCCCTGTGGGTCGTCCTTGTTGAAGATCACATTTGCCCACACGAACGGTTGATAATGCCCGCAGTCCGGGCAAGGCACATTCCATTCCTCGCGGGTGGACTGGTTGAACTCCGTCTCAATGCGGCTCTGGCCCTTAATGACCGGGGTGCTTACGATCACTGTCTTTTTGTCCCAAAAGGTCGTCTGTCGCTTCTGGGCCAAGCTCAGAGGGTCGCCCTCTGTCCCTGCGCTGGCCGGGTATCGGTCTACCTCGTCCGCCAGCAGCACCTTGATAGGGCGGCTGGCAAGGCCGGTCGCGCTGTTCGCGCCCACGATGGTGATATGCCCGCCGGGGAAATTCTTCTTCATGATGGTGTTCCCGGAGTACCGGCTTTTCACATCCACCTTGTCCCGCAGCTCCGGGGTGTCCCGTATCATGGGAGCCAGTCTGTCTTTGGAAAAGGTCTGGCCCATGTCAAGCGTTGGCTGCATCACCAGAATGGGGGCGGGCGCGTAATCCATGTAATACCCCAGCGGGTTCAGAATAAAAGCGTCCGTCTTGCCGATCTGTGCCGCGCTCATAATGACCACTTTGCGTATATGCGGGTCGCCTATCGCGTCCATGATCTCCCGCTGATAGGGGGCCTTGTCCGTGTGCCACCGCCCCGGCTCCGCGCTGCTCTCCGCCGACAGCACCCGGTATTTGTCCGCCCACTGGGATAGCGTCAGCTCCGGGGGCGGTTTCAGCACCGCCGCGCATCGGGCCAGCATATCCAGCGTGGGCTTTGGGAGGCCCAACATATTCTCGTTGGGTCTGCCGAGGCCCGTTCCTTTGGGCCGAGGCGTTTCAACGATCTTTCGCTTCTTCATCGCTGCGCTTCTCCTGCCGGGGCCAGTATTGCTCATATTCCTTTTTCATGCAGCGTGGGAACATACATAGAATCTTGTCCGCGCTGGTATGTACCCGCCACACGCACCCGTCACACGGGTGTTTCTTCGTTTTCTTCTCCATCGTTTTCACCATCCTGCACCGCAAAGGCCACCCGGTAATCGCTCATTTCCTCCAGTATCTCGTCGATGGCCCCTTTCAGCTCGTCGAAGATAGCTGTCTGGTTTCCGTTCATGGTTGCCAGCGTGGGGGACAGCTTGGCGGGCAGCGCCAGAAAACGGCTTCGGATATTCAGGAACATGGACTTGATGCCCCGCTCAATATCCGCTGTGCGGTGTACCTCGCCACGGCGCAGGTCGTTTTCCATCTCCGCCGCCTCGCGCTTCGCCCGCGTCAGCATCATCCGTTCATTCGTCAGGCTCTCCTTGCCCGCGCCGCCGATGTAGCTGATGTACCGGGCCACCGTCGGTTGCAGCTCATAAAGGCCGGGCCGCGCCTCCACGATCACGCCCTCGTCCCGGAGCTGCCGCACCCGCCGTTCTGTCAGGCAAAGCCACTGGGCCACCACCTTGCTCGTGTATAGTCTCATAGCGCTCATTCATTCCGAGCGATAGAGGCATTGGCCCACATGACCGCTTCCTCCAGCTTGGTGTTGGCAAGGCTCTTTTCCCGGCTGTCCGGGCAGCTTGCCTCGATCAGCTCTGCCAGCTCACGAGCCTTTGCCCGGATGGCCTCATATCGTTTCGGCTGGTCGCCCGTGGGTGCGTGATAGGTGTAGATGCTGTTCAGCTTTTTCATATTCCGTCCTCCTTGTCAAAATCATCCTCCGGGTCAGGCACATCCACTGCGCCGGTCGCCCTCATGCGCAGCAGCGCCAGACGCTCCCGCTCCAGCTCCATGCGCTTCTCGGCTTCCTCCAGCGCCCGCAGACTGTCTGCGATCTTGGCGATGCGGCCCTGCACCTTGTAAAGCGCCTCCTGCAATTTCAGCACCCGGCTAAAGGCGCTGTCCTTGCTGTACATTCCCATGCTCTGCAAGGCTCCGTCCTTTTTGTCCTTGCCGCGCCCGCTCGGAACTCTCATATCCATAAGGCTGTTGATGTAAAGGCTATCCTCCGGGGCCGCCTCATACTCTGTGATCTTGGCGAGTATCTTGTGTTCCCGGAATTT
>CAYRPB010000150.1:0-2958 GCA_964426105.1 uncultured Clostridia bacterium
GCCAGAATGCGCAAAGACCTTCCGGTCTATTTTTTCTCCGGCCAGTTGGATCCCGTAGGCGGGATGGGAAATGGCGTACTCAAGTGCGTCCAGAAATTCAAAGATGCCGGGATGACTGACGTTACGGTGGAGCTGTTTCCTGATATGCGCCACGAATGTCACAACGAAGTGAACCGGGAGCTTGTCTTTTCTCAGCTCCTTACGTGGCTTACACAAAAAATCTGAGGGCAGCATCGCTTTATTCCGTTAAAATAGTTGCATTTTGTAACCAACTGTGTTATACTCAGGCGAGAACCTTCTTTCCGAAAGGAGAACCGCCATGAAACGCCGTTTTGTCAGCTTTTTTCTGCTGCTGACGATGCTTTTTTCCATTTGCGCCCTTACGGCTCAGGCCGATGACGAGACATCGCCCCTGTTTAATGGAACCCTGCGCACCAGCGTCAAGGGAATTGAGATGATACAAAGCCTGGAGGGCTTCATCGGTGAGCCCTGGCACGATGTGTCCCAGTATTCCATCGGCTATGGCTGCTCGACGGAATACGCGAAGAAGTATGGCTTCTCCACGGAATCCATCACAAAGGAGCAGGCCCATCAGCTGATGCTGTTTGTGCTGGACGAGATGGAGGGGTATCTGGACAGCTTTCTGTCCCAATACGGAATCTCCGTCACCCAGTATCAGTATGACGCGCTGATGAGCCTGACCTACAATCTGGGAAAATCCTGGTTGACCCCCAACTCCCGACTGGGTGCGCTTCTGGTCAGCGGAAGCTACTCGGTCAATGAGCTGGCCAGCGCCTTTGCTATCTATTGCCATACAGGAACCGGTGCTTCTGCCAAGGTCGAGAATCATCTGGTGCAGCGGCGGAACCGGGAAGCACAGCTCTTCCTCTATAACGCCTACAACTATGATGCAGAGGCCAGCTTCTGCCGCCTTACATACAGCGGAAATACCCCGGGTGATTACACCGATGTTGCCCTGTATCAGAAGGGCCAGCCCTACGGTGTCCTCTTTGAAGCGGACAGATCCAAGGCAACGGGCGCATACTTTATTGGATGGTATACGGGAGACGGCGTAAAGATCACTGCTTCGACCATTGTCAGCAACAGCATTACTGTAGAAGCCAGATGGAGCGACACCTATGAGGACCCGGAGCTGACCTGCTGGGAGGCGGATTATTCCCCCTCTCAATGGATCAACCTGACGGAAAAGCAGTATGTCAATGGCGTCACGGATGGCGAGACTGAGGTTGGAAGCAGCGACTCTGAGAGCGGAAATGCCAATATGTACGAGGTGGCGGATATCTTCTCAGATATGTATACTTCCGCCTGGTATTACGACTATGTCAATGACCTGTACAACCAGGGTGTCATCAACGGCTACGAGGACAATACCTTCCGCCCGGAGCGCACTGTGACGACAGGCGAGGCCCTGAAAATGATTCTGTTGGCCTCCGGCTATTGGGAGTCGGAGCCCGTGACGGATCATTGGGCCAGCGGCTACCACTATCTGGCGCTGGAATACGGCATTCTGGAACGGGGCGATATCACTGATCTGGATGTCCCCATCACGAGAGCCATGATGGCAAAAATCGCAGCCAACGCCCTTGGAATCGAACAGATTTTTGATATTTCCGCTTTTTCCGACTGCGACAACAAATACGCCTGTGCCCTGCACGACTGGGGCATCACCGAGGGCTATGAGGATGGAACCTTCCGTCCGGAGCGCTCTCTGACCCGTGCGGAGCTTGCTACCATTGTGTGGCGCATCCACAGAGAATTTTGACATAATTTTTATATGCTGTCCCATTTATGGGACAGCATATCGGTTATTCTATGGACAACAAAGAGCTTCAAAGGAGTGTTGTTCATGGAGATCCGCTATGTCAGAGGTCATATCGAAGTGTATGATCTGGGAGGAACGTTTATGTTTTCCGCCGATACCATGGGTGAGGTGGAGGAGCTTCTGGAGGACTGATATGCGAAATCTGAAACTGCTGCTGTGCTATGACGGAACCCGTTATCGGGGCTGGCAGCGGCTGGGAGACAGCGACAATACCATTCAGGGGAAGCTGGAGGCGGTGCTGACCCGCATGGCCGGACATCCGGTGGAGGTCATTGGAAGCGGCCGTACCGATGCCGGAGCCCATGCGCTGGGGCAGACGGCAAACTTTCATTGCCAAACCACCATGGACTGCCGGGAAATTATGTCGTATCTGCGCCAGTATCTGCCGGAGGACATTGGCGTGATTTCTGTGGAGGAGGTTCCGGAGCGCTTTCACAGCCGCTACTGTGCCATAGAAAAGACCTACCGCTATCGGGTGTGGAGTTCGGAGCTTCCCTGTGTGTTTGAGCGGCGGTTCGTCTATGAAGTTCAGGGGCCTCTGGATGCTGCGGCAATGCAGGAGGCTGCGCAGGTATTTCTCGGTGCGCATGATTTTTCGGCCTTTTGCTCCAACAAGCGGCTCAAAAAGAGTGCCGTCCGGACGATCACGCGTTTCACGGTGGAGCGACAGGGGCCTGAGATCGTCTTTACCGTAACAGGAGATGGGTTTCTGTATAATATGGTTCGCATTCTGGTTGGAACGCTTCTGGAGGTCGGAAGAGGAGAGCGCGATATCCAATCCCTTCCGGGGGTGCTGGAGAACCGTATCCGGGAAAACGCCGGGCCCACCGTTCCTGCCAGGGGCTTGTGCTTAATGGAGGTACGCTACGAATGAACATTCAAATTTTTGGAAGCTCCAAGAGCTTTGACACCAAGAAGGCCGAGCGCTGGTTCAAGGAGCGCCGGATCAAGTTTCAGAGCATTGACCTGATCAAATACGGTATGTCCGGCGGGGAATTTGACAGCGTCCTTCGGGCCGTCGGCGGTATCGACGCACTGATCGACTGGACGGTCAAGCATCCGGATATCGATCTGATGAAGTATATGGAGGACACCAGAGCCAAGGAGGACAAGGT
>CAYRPB010000151.1:0-2927 GCA_964426105.1 uncultured Clostridia bacterium
AATCGAACCCTCCTCTCAAGCTTGGGAAGCTCGCATTCTACCGATGAACTACACCTGCATGATGAAATTTGTAAAATCTAATTGAAAGTCAAAGCCGCGCGACGAAAATTTTCCCTTTTAAAATGCGGAAAATAACGCTTCTGCGTGCTTTTTCTCGTTACGCTTAAACAGTATAACATATTTTATCGCAAAAAGCAACGGACTTTTACGAAAAAATCATTGTGAATTTGAAAAATCTGTGGTATACTTATAATATTGATGCAACGTTTTTTCGTTTTTGCGTAGAACAGGAGGATGAAAATGGCTTTATTTTTGAAAATTATCGAATGGGCTGACGATTCAAAGGATACAATCGTTTATAAGTGCCCTACGAACGGTCGGGATATCAACCAAAAGAGTAAGTTGATCGTACGGGAATCCCAAGAGGCGATTTTTGTTCATAAGGGAAAAGTGTGCGATGTGTTCGGACCGGGAACTTATAATCTGAAAACGGAAATATTTCCGATTTTGTCAAAACTCGCAGGGTGGGCGTACGGATTCCAAACGCCGATCGCCGTGGACGTTTATTTTGTCAATACGAAGCAATTTACGGGAATCAAGTGGGGTACGGCAAATCCCGTTATCATGCGCGACAGCGAATTCGGCATGATTCGCGTAAAGGGTTACGGCGCGTTCGCGTTTAAGGTGACCGATTCCGCGATGTTCTTGCGCGAATTGTTCGGGACGAATTCTACGTTCGTGACGTCCGACATTACGAATTGGTTGAAAACCATGTTGCTTTCTTCCTTGGCGGATACGTTGGGCGAAAGCAAGGTTTCCGTTTTGGATCTCGCAGGCAACACGTTGGAATTTAACGAGTCGGTAAAGAAGAATATTCAAGAACATTTCAACGGTTTAGGACTTACGCTGACGAATTTGTTCATTGAAAATATGTCCGTTCCCGAGGAAGTGGAAAAGACGATCGACGAGCGCTCTCGTTTGGGCGTTTTGGAAGACAAGACGGACGTCATGATGAAAGTTTCCGCGGCGGAAGCAATGAGGGACGCGGCAAAGAACGAGGGCATGGGTGGTGCGTTTATGGGCGCAGGCGTCGGACTCGGTGCAGGTGCCGGCATGGGCAGCATTTTTACCGAAGCGTTTAAGAGCGCGCAACAACCGACGCAACAAGTCGGTCCGTCCGAACGGAGCGGTGCGGATAAAAAATGTTCGAATTGCGGCGCGGCGATTTCTCCGACGGCAAAGTTTTGCTCGGAGTGCGGTCAAAAGCAGGACGTCAAGCGTTTTTGTCCGGAATGCGGCAAAGAAGTAGCCGGTTCTGCGAAGTTCTGCCCGGAATGCGGAATGAAGCTTTGATAACCTTTTAAAATAAGGATATACTAAGACAAGTATCGAAAGGAGGTGCGATTATGGCTAAGATTACCGAAAATACGACGATTTTCGAGGCGTTGGAAATTAATCCCAATGCAGGGGAAATTCTCATGCAATACGGCATGCATTGCTTGGGCTGTGCGCTTGCGCACGGAGAAACCGTAGGGGAAGCGGTCGGCGTTCACGGCGCCGATCTCGAAGAGATTTTGGCAAAATTGAACGACGTCGAGGCATAACGTGAGCGGACAAGAGGAACAGGTTTACGATAAGCGCGTCGTGGATACCGATCATGTGAAGTGTGACGGTTGCGGCGCGAATATGGAATTCGATCCCAAGACGCAACAACTCGTTTGCAGACACTGCGGAAAGACCGAAAAATTGGAAAAACAATTCGACGTGCGCGAAGTTGATCTTTTGACGGGGTTGGACGCTTGCGAACAGTGGGATCGCGAAACGGTTGTGTTTCGCTGTGAGAACTGCGGTGCAAAGGTTTTGTTGGAACGAGGTCAGACGGCGCGGTGCTGCCCGTTTTGCGGAACGGCGCACGTCGTGGAAGCGAAAGAGCAGGCGGGAATCAAACCGACTGCTCTCCTTCCGTTTGCGTTCGATCGGGATATCGCTGTTTTGCGTTGTAAGGAATGGGCGAAAAAGGGGTGGCTTTCTCCGCGGAAATTTCGCAAGAGTATGTCGCCCGACAATATAAACGGCGTTTATACGCCGTGCTTTACCTTTGACAGTCACACTTTTTCCCGTTACGAGGGGAGAATCGGCAAAACGCATACGCGTACCGTCGGATCGGGTAAAAATCGACGGACGGAAACGTATATCGTTTGGCGACATATTTCTGGTACATACGACAATTTCTTCGACGACATTGTGGTGACTGCCGGCAATATGATGTCCCAAAAGAATATGGACGCGTTGCAACCCTATGATACCAACAACGGTTGCAAGTTCGAAGAGGACTATATGCTCGGGTTCATGGCGTACCGTTACGAACGGGGATTACAAGAGTTATGGGGCGACGCGCGCGATATCATGGATCAAAAACTCCGCGCGATGATTCTCTCGCAATATTCGTACGACCATATCGATTATTTGAACGTATCCACCGATCACGATAGCGTAACGTATAAATACGTCATGCTTCCCGTATGGGTGGGAAATTATACGTACGGGAAAAAACTGTTTAACTTTTATGTCAACGGCACGACGGGGAAGGTGACGGGGAAGCGTCCTTATTCGCCTTGGAAGATTTTAATTCTGACAATCGTCGGAATCGCGCTCGTGCTGGGGCTTTTTTGGCTGTTCGTTCTTTCGGGCGTCGAGGGAGAATTTGTGATCGATTTTTTGTTAAACCGCAATATCTTGTAGGTATGAAAAAAAATTTGTAAAGTCAAATAAATTTGTAGACTTTTGACAAAAAAGGGGAGAAAAAAGCGAAAAAAAGAAGAGCAAAGACAGGAACAAGCATGATTTTATAAAAGTCGTTACGGTTATTGAGGCGGATTTGAGATAAAAAAAGAAAAGCAATCTTCAATTGCCGAAAAGAGGAATAT
>CAYRPB010000152.1:0-2923 GCA_964426105.1 uncultured Clostridia bacterium
CCGGAGGCGATGGCCCGGTTGACCTTGTGGTTGGTCTCGGCCATGCTCTCCATGGAGGCGCCCCGGACGTAGGTGGAGATCTTTGCCTCATTGGGGATGATGTTCACGGCGCAGCTGTCGGCGGAGAGAATGGGATGCACTCGGACGTGCTCACCGTCCTGGAAGGTCTCCCGCAGGGCATTGATGGCATTGAGCCCCTGGGTAGCGGCATAGAGGGCGTTGACACCCAGATGGGGGCTGCCTCCGGCGTGGGACGATACGCCGTGGTAGGTGATCTCCTTGGCAAGACACCCGTTGGAATCATAGACATCGAACGTGTGCTCCGTGGCGCAGGAGGCGTGGTTCATCAGCGCAAAGTCGCACCCGTCCAGATAGCCCCGGTAGAGGAACTCTACCTTGCCGCCCAGATAGTGGATGATGCCCTGCTCCCGGAGACTGTTGCGGAATTCCAGCTCGATGAGCTCCTCGGCGGGTACGGCCATCAGGCGGATGGAGCCGCACAGACCGTCCAGCGCACCGGGCTCCCGGAGCGCCAGGGCTACGCCCACCAGCGCCGCGCACTGGGCATTGTGGCCGCAGGCGTGGGCCGCACCGTTGACGGCCTCGGGATGGTTGGGGGCCACCAGCGCGTCCATTTCGCCCAGAATGACCACGCGGGGGCCGGGGCGGCCGGTGTCGATATCGGTGTAGAAGCCGGGGATATCCCCTGCCAGATGCAGGGTGTAACCGGCGGCCTCAAAAATGTCTGCCAGATATCTGGTGGTGTTCCACTCCCGGAAGCCGGTCTCCGGATGCTTCCAGATATGGCGCTCCACCTCCAGAATTTTTGCCCGGTGCCGTTCCACCAGAGTTTTATAGCGCAGATCCATGGTTAAGCTCCTTTCATTTTCCAGCGTTGGCGGTCTGCCAGCGCTTTTTGTCCCGCTGTGCAATGCAATACAGCAGCTCATACCCGATGACGATGACGGCGGCCAGGATGGCGGATACCCGGATGGTGGGGGTGTAGCTCCCCACGGCATCGTAGATGAGATTGGTCAGAGACGACGCGATCATGGAGCCCACATTGACCATGGCCAGGAAGAAGCCCACCGCCGTATCATGAGCCCGGTAGCCGAAGAGCTCCGTGGTCAGCAGCGGAATGGTGATGGTGGTCAGGGGAAGGCCCACGGTGTAGACGCAGATGACGATCAGCGCCTCGGTCATGCCGGTGACACCGGACAGCAGCCACATGCCTGCGGCACCGAAGCCCATGCACAGAACCGTGACCCACCGGGGGCCGATGTGGTCGCTGAGCCAGCCGCAGAACAGCTTGACGGCGGACATGAACAGCAGCATGACGCTCTGAACGGTGGCCGCCTGAGAGGCCGTCAGTCCCCGATCCTGCATATGCGGCACGATCACGTAAAAGGCCAGATACATGCTCAGGCAGCTGAGCAGGGTCAGGGCCATCATCAGATAGAACGTGGGCTTGCGCAGCAGCTCCCGGAGGGAGAAGCCGGC
This sequence comes from uncultured Clostridia bacterium, assembly GCA_964426105.1. Taxonomy (GTDB): domain Bacteria; phylum Bacillota; class Clostridia; order Christensenellales; family Borkfalkiaceae; genus UMGS621. The sequence goes on from CAYRPB010000152.1 coordinate 1,501, forward strand.
CCAGTTGTCCTCGGAGTGACCGGCCCGGTGACGCTTCTTTTCCGGCAGCTGGCCCTCACCGTAGGGCCGCAGCTGCATCTCGTCCGGCCGGTTGCGCACCAGAAGGAACAGAAAGATCGCCATCACGATCCAGCAAATGCCGGAGAACCGATAGGAGGCCCGCCAGCCGCTTCGCTGAATGATGCCGGTTTGCAGCATACAAAACAGACTCCCACCCAGACCCGTGGCGGCGGATACCAGTCCCAGAACCAGCCCCCGGTGGCGGTGGAACCAGTCGCCGACGATCCGCGTGACGCTGGCGGTGGAGCAGACACCGCTGCACAGGCCGTACAGCACGGAGCCAATGCCCAGCATGGTAAGGTTCCGGCAGTCGCCCATGAGGAAGACAAAGGCCAGACCTCCGACGATCAGCGCCCCGGTGACAAGTCGGCGATAGCCGAAGCGGAGAAACAGTACACCGGAGATCATGGTGGACAAAAACGCCATCAGACTGCTGAGACTCATGACGAGAGAAAAACTGCCCCGGCTCACGCCCAGGCCCTCCGTCACGGGGATGACATAGAGACTGTTGAGGTTGTTGCACACGCCGCCGTAGACCGTCATCTCCAGCAGCGCCACCAGGGCGATGACCCAGTGGTAATTCGCCCGAAGCTTCTCTTTCATGGTGCAATACTCCTTAATATACTGTTTTTCGTTGAGAATTCACAATGGATAACGAAGGAGTCCCCGTTTTTACGCGCCGATGGTTTCCAGCAGGAAATCCAGCACGTACCGGCAGCCGGGCTCCAGAGAGTCAAGCTCCAGATATTCCTCCCGGGTGTGAACGCCCACACCGGAGCAGCCGCCGATGGCGATGGCGGGAATTCCCACGGAAAGTGGGATGTTGCAGTCGGTGGAGCCGGAATGAGGGCTGGCTGTAAGGCCCAGCTGGCGATGCAGGGCTGCGGCGGCCCGTTCGGTCAGCGCCTGCTCTGCTGCGGCATCTACATTGCCGGTGCAGGGCCGCTCGCCGACCCGCTCCACCAAAACCTCGATTCCCATAGCCCGGTAGGCCTCGGTCACGGCATGGAACATCCGTTCCATTTTTTCCAGGCACACCCGGCTGTCGGAGCGGTACTCGTAGAGCATGGTCGCTTCCTGGGCGATGGTATTGACGGAGGTGCCGCCGGAGATGGTGCCGACGTTATAGGTGGTCTTGCTGCTGCCCTCCTGGGGAACCTTGACGGCATAGAGCGTGTCGATCATGGAGGCCAGATAGTGGATGGCATTGCGGTTGCCGAAGGCCCCGAAGGAGTGGCCGCCCTCGGTTTTGACCGTCACCTGATAGCGGTGAGAGCCTACAGCATCGTTGCAGATGTGATGGATTTTCGCGGAGTCCACGGAGATGAATTCCTTCACCCGTGCACCGTAGTCCCGGATGATC
>CAYRPB010000153.1:0-2921 GCA_964426105.1 uncultured Clostridia bacterium
AGATCTCCGCGTGGGTATCGTCCAAAATTCGTTCAACTGTTGCGATCTGTGTCATTCCTCTGTCTCTCCTGTGTCATGCTCGGGGCCCGCCGCCTCCGGGATGCGGACCTGTACCTGATAGCTGCCGGAAATGCCCACGGCATCTCCCGCGCCGGTGTCGATCTGTACCGGGACCATATACGTGCCGGAGGCCACCGCGTAATCGCTGAGGTCCGCCGTCACGGTGATATCCTCGCCGGTGAGGGCCTCCACCGCCTCCGTCGTGCCGAACAGCCTGACGGTCAGCTCCTGTGTCAGCAGCTCCACCTCGCGGTCCGCGGGCGGATTGACGATCCGGATGTTGGAGGTGACGACGCTGACATCGGCACGGTCGGGATAGCCGATCTCCAGCGTGGCCCGGGTGACGCCGCTGTGGTTCTCGCAGCCGTCCGGCACCAGAATGGCGTAGCTGTGGGTGGCGCTTTCCGTGGTGACGCCCAGCAGATCGAAGCTGTCCAGTATGATCATGTCCATGTCGTTCAGGACGGAGGCGTCGCCGGAGACCACGATGCTCTCGGGCTTGATGGCCCAGATCATGTCCTTCAGCAGCGCGCCGGGTGCCTGCTCAAAGCGCACCGCCAGCTTCAGCTCCTTGGTGACGTACACCGGCAGGGTGGCCTGGATCTGTCCCGCCTCGGTGTGGATGTTGACGCTGCTGACCACCTGACCGTTCTCATCGTAGAACTGATAATCCAGCAGGGCCGTCACCGTTTCCTTGGCGTTGCGGCCCACGTCAAAGACCACCTTGGCGTAGCTGACCCGGGAGATGTCCTCCTCCTGACCCCGGATGGCGATGGCCGTCTGGGAGAGCTGTACCTTCCCGGCGGAGTAGCCCTCCGCCACGTTGCCGGTGAGCTCGCAGCGGAGCTCCACCTCCTTGTGGCTCAGCTCGCAGATGTTCACCGTGGCCACATAGATGCTGTATTCGTCGATGGTGGTATTGCTGTCCGTGAATTTCCGGTCGGTAAAGCCGGGAGTGAATTTCACGGTCTGGACCCCCGCCTCCGTGATGCCGGAGAGGTTGGCCGTCACCCGGACCTTGGAGCGGTCAAGCTGCACGATGTGCCGCCGCTTGCCCTTATAGGTGATGTCCACCGTGGCGCTGGTGCCGCTGTCCTCACCCTCCAGCAACATCAGCCCGTTGTCCGCCAGAGTGCTCTGGTTGGTGTATTCGATGGGGATGTCCGTGATGGTCTGGGTCACCACCCGGTCACTGGACTCGTCCACAAAATACCACACGCCCATGGCGATCACAATGGCTAAGATCAGATAGAAGGCGTTCCGCAGCCTTTGACTTCCGTTCATCTTATTCCTCATCGTCCGCGTCTCCCTCCTTCCGGCCGCGCAGAAGATTCAGCAGAAGGAATCTCGGCTTTTCTGTGTCCTCGTCCTCACGGGGCAGCAGCTCGTTGCGCAGAAGGTTCTCCAGTGTCTCCGGCTTGAGATGCCGCTTCAGCATCCCGCCCACCGCCACGGAGATGGAGCCGGTCTCCTCGGAGACGATGACCACCACCGCGTCGGAGTTCTCGCTCATGCCGATGCCCGCCCGGTGGCGCATCCCCAGATCCCGGGAGAGGTTCACGTTCTTGCTCAGGGGCAGCATACAGCCCGCGCCCAGCACCCGGCCCTGGCGCACGATGACCGCGCCGTCGTGCATGGGAGCCTTGACGAAAAAGATGTTCTTCAACAGTTCACCGGACACCGCCGCGTCCAGCACCGTGCCGCTGCGGACCATATCGTCCAGCAGCATCTCCCGCTCAAAGACGATCAGCGCGCCGGTGCGGCTCTGGGACATCTCCGTGCAGGCCAGGACCGTCTGGTCGATGGCCTGTTCGATGACACCGGCCGCCTCCGTATGGAAGAAGAAAGCCGTCAGGCGGCGGCTGCCCACCTGCTCCAGCACCCGCCGGATCTCCGGCTGGAAGAGGATGATGAGGGCCAGCAGCCCCAGGTTCACCATGCGGCTCATGAGATAGTTGATGCCGTTGAGATGTAGGAAGCCGGACACGGCCAGCATCGCAAAAAAGATCAGCAGGCCCTTGACGAGACTGGCTGCCTTGGTGCTCTGCACCAGTGTGAAGATCTTATAGAGGATAAAGGCCATGATGGCCATATCCAGGATATCCGAGATCTCGATGGTCAGCAGATACCGGACCAGCCAGCCGCCGAATTCTGCAAGCGTCACGTTCATATCGTTCCATCACCTCTCCGCAGGGTCTTCGGGTCTTTGCCCCGGCGCATGGAGGCGGTCTTTCCCGCCGGATATGCACCTATGGGCATTCGTATTGGTATTATAGCGAAAAATCCTGTAAAATTCAAGGAAAACCATTAAAAATTCACGGTCCGTTCAGAATTATTTTTTCAAGAGGCCGAACCGCCTGTCCCCTTTCTCCGCAAAAGGCCGTCAAATGCCACGGACCATGCCGCCGGAGCGGGCGCATAGCCGCGCCCGCTCCTTCCAGCTGTGCCCCTATCGCGCTAGCTCCCGGACGGCCCCGATCAGATGGTCCGCATCCCGGGACGTGTTGAAGGCGGAAAAGCTGACCCGGACGGTCCCGGTGTCCAGTGTCCCGGCGCTGCGGTGGGCCAGCGGCGCGCAGTGCAGCCCCGCCCGGACGGCGATGCCCCGCTCCGCCAGGGCCGTGCCCACCTGCTCCGTGTCCTGTCCCGCGATGCGGAACGAGAGCACCCCTGCCTGTGTCCGTCCCATTGGGTCCGCGAAGACCTCCACGCCGTCGATCCGCGCCAGCCCCTCCGCCGTGCGGCGGGTCAGAGCCTGTTCATGCCGAAGAATGGCGTCTGTCCCCCGTTGACGGACAAACCGGACACCAGCCAACAGGCCCGCGATCCCCGGCATATTGTGGGTCCCCGCCTCCAATCGG
>CAYRPB010000154.1:0-2901 GCA_964426105.1 uncultured Clostridia bacterium
TGTTTTGTTTTTTGTTTTAGCGTGATGAAATAGCCGGGAATCAGAACTATGTCTGCGCCAACCCAGGCCAGGACCTCTGCCAGGAAGATACCATATTCGCCAAGGAACAGGGGCAGCAGCAGAGCGCAGCCGGTGCGTACCACCAGCTCGACCAGTCCGGAGCACATGGGCAGAACGGAATTCCCCATGCCCTGAATGGCAGAGCGGAAGACATGCAGCAGATACAGAATCGGCAGGCACAGGCTCATCAGAGCCAGATAGGCGTAGGCCACCTCCATGGTCTGGGCCACTTCCTGTGGGGTACCGGAGAGGAACAGACTCAAAATGGGCTTTCCGGCCAGCAGCATGGAGATCATGATGACCAGAGATGTCACGACCGCCAGAACGGAGGCGGCCCGCATACCCGTGCGGATTCGGTCAGGCCGCCGGGCTCCCAGATTTTGCCCCACATAGGTGGTCATAGCGTAGCCATAGGAGGTCGCGGCGATCTCCAGTACGCCGTAGAGCTTGTTGGCGGCGGTGAAGCCGGCAATAAACAGCACGCCGAAGCCGTTGACGATCATCTGGATAATCATGCCGCCGATGGCGATGACCATATTCATCATAGCTCCCGGCGCACCCATGGCCAGCAGTCGCCCGATTCGGCGGCGCTCCAAACGGAAGTCCGCCCGGCTCAGCTTCAGCAGCTCCAGCTGCCGGACATGCCACAGGCAGAAGAGCCCGGAAAAGGCCTGGGCGATCAGCGTGGCGATGGCCGCTCCGGCGATGCCCCAGTGGAAGGCCAGCACGAACAGCAGGTCGAGACCGATATTCATCACACAGGCGATGATCATGGCCTGTAGGGGTGTTTTCCCGTCCCCCAGCGACCGCAGCAGGGTCGCCAGCAGGTTATAGGTCATGACAATGGGGATGCCCCCGAACATGATCCGCAGATACAAAAGTGCGCCCGGCAGAATATCCTCCGGCGTTTGCAGCAAAAGCAGAATGGGCCGGGCCGTCAGCTGGCTCAGGACGGCCAGCAGGGCCGCAGACACAGCCGCCAGAAGGATGGAGCTGCCCAGGTGCCGCCGCAGCTCTCTGTACTCTCCGGCACCGAAGGCCTGCGCCATCAGCACGCCGAAGCCCTGGGTCAGCCCCTGCATGATGCCCAGCATCATCCAGTTGAGCCAGTCTCCCGCTCCCAGAGCCGCCAGTGCATCAACACCCAGACCCTTTCCCACGATCATGGTGTCCACCACGGTATAAAGCTGCTGGAAGACGTTGCTCAGCATCAGCGGCAGGGCAAAGCGGAAGATCAGCCCCGCCGGGCGGCCCTGGGTCATAGCTTGGATTCGGTTGTTCATGGCTCCTCGTTTCTGCGCTCCTTTTCGATTTTCTGCATGGCCGCCAGACATTTGTTCAGATAGACCTTGTGGGCTACGGCAATGATGGTATTTTGCAAAATAAGCTTTTCTTCGGTGTTGTCTTCACCTACGGTGTCCAGCTGATTCTTCAGGCCGAACACGTAAAACAGGACGTTTTGCAGCTCCCGGCAGAAGTATTCATAGGCCCGCTGCGGCGGATAGCTGAGCTTTTGCAGCCGGATGACCCAACTGATCTCCTCCAGAGAGAGCACCGATTTGGCCACAGCGATGAAGAACAGATAGGCAATCTGTTCCCGGTTGTACTGCTTTTTCACCGGGTTGTCAATGAGATCCTTTTTGACATAGTTGCTGATCATGGAGCCGGTCAGGGCTTGCTCCAGCAGGGGATCGAGAAATTGGGAGACGTATTTGGCCGTCTGATCCAGAAATAATCCGACATCTGGAATCTCCTCATAGCGTGGCAGACGCAGCGCCGCCACAGAACGGGCCAGCTCCTCTTTGATATGCTGCTCCATGGTGGAACCTCTTTTCCGGAATGAAAAATGAAGAATGAAAAATTGTGATGCTGCCTCCGGCGACGCTTTAGCGGGTGGGCACACATTTTCAGTTTCATTATACTCGTTTTTTTGCGCTTGTCAACGGTTTTTCAAAAACCGTTGACAAGGAGTCTGAAATATTGTAGAATACTGTCGGTGTGTAATATTTGAAACGAGGTTCTGTTATGAAGATCAAGCTTGTGGCGGATTCGTCCTCCAATGTGTTTTCTCTGCCCGGCGCGGACTACAGCTGTGTGCCGATGAAGATTCTCTCTCCGACCCGGGAATATATCGATACGCCGGAGCTGGAGCTGGACGAAATGCTCGAAGACCTGAAGGCCGCCAGAGGGCCGTCCGGCACCTCCTGTCCCAACTTCCACGAGTGGGCCGAGGCCTTTGAGGGAGCCGACTGCGGCTTCGCCGTGACCATTACATCTCAGCTGTCCGGCTGCTGCTCTGCCGCGACCCATGCCGCTGCCGAGCGGGAGAACATCTGTGTGCTGGATACCCTGTCCACCGGCCCGGAGATGCAGCTGATTTTGGAAAAGCTGCGGGACGATATTGCCGGGGGCCTGGATTTTGAGAGCATGAAGGCGAGAATTCGCGATTATATGACCCACACCCATCTGCTGTTCTGCCTGCAATCGCTGCACAATCTGGCCCAGAATGGCCGGGTCAGTCATGCTGCCGCGAAGCTGGCCGGTGCGCTGGGCCTGCGGATGGTAGGAAAGGCCAGCGACGAGGGCAAGCTGGAGCTGCTCCACAAGGCCCGGGGGGAAAAGAAGGCCATCTCCACCGTCTGGGAGGAAATGCTGCGCCACGGCTATCAGGGCGGCAAGGTGGCCATCTCCCATTGCAAAAACCTCCCCGCCGCCCAGAGCCTGAAGGCGCTGGTACATGACCGTTTCCCGGAGGCGCTGGTAGACATCCTCCCCTGCACCGCCCTGTGCAGCTTCTACGCGGAGGAAGGCGGCTTCATCGTGGGATATGAAGATCTGTAA
>CAYRPB010000155.1:0-2892 GCA_964426105.1 uncultured Clostridia bacterium
GGGGATGTCCGGGGAGACAGGCTTGGCATGATTTTTATTGATCGCCGGTATTTCGGTGGTTAATCGTTGGCGGCGGTACTGATATATCGTAAAGAGCAGGCCGGAGAATTCACCGAGGACGGTGGCGGCGGCCACGGCGGCTATTGCGTGGTCGAGGCCGTGCGGCAGAGCGAGGGTTATCAGCAGTGCCCCGGCGGCGACCCGTGTCAGCTGTTCGATATTCTGTGCCAGGCCGATAATGTAGATTTGCTGCGTACCCTGGAAGTAGGCACGAAACCCGGAACACAGTGTCACCAGAAAAATGGCAGGAGAGATCATTCGCAGGTAATAGAGTCCTCTTGGGTCGCTGCAAAAGCGGTCAATGAGGCAGGGTGCGGCGGCGAAGCAGGTAATTGAGGCGGCAAGTCCCAGTACAAACAGCAGTGTTGTGCCTGAGCGATGTATGCGGCGCAGGTTGTGATAGCGGTGCTGGCCGAGTTCCTGTGCGAGCAGGCGGCTCATGGCGAGCGGGATGCCGAGGCCGGCGATGACGAGTGCCAGCGAATATATCGGGCCTGCCATTTCGGTGACGCCGATACCTTCGGGGCCAAGGAGTCGCACTAAAACTATGCGGTAGACGAAGCCAAGCAGGCGGGATATGAAGTTGCAGACCAGCAGCACGGTGGCGCTCCAGAACAGGGTTTTGATTTTCATGTGTTTTAATTGGCGGCTGAAAAGGTGTCTGGGAAATAGATATGTTGCTGTCGTTTGCTAAATGCCTGTTTTTGAAGTCACTTCGTGGTATTAAGTTACTTTGCAGAGTAAATCGGATGCTGAAGTAGAGGCGGCTGTTAGGATTTTGCTTGTCGTGCTGGAGGAGATGGAAAAAGTTCAATCTGACACTGAATGATTGGAATTTATACCATTTTATGGAGTTTGTTTATGAAAAAATGGACAAATTCTTTTGGTTGTGCTAAGATTGATTGTGATAGAAGGATGATATTCCCGGAAAGTGGGTGATTATGTGATATTTCGAATAGGCGGCAAGGCGAAGGGGCTTACTCCGGAAATTTGTGAAAAGTATCGTGGATACCTTTTCAAGGTGGCAATGCGTATTACGGGTAATATTGATTATGCGGAAGATGTAGTTCAGGAAACGATGTGTAAGGCGATTAAATTATCCGGTACATTATGTGGCAGGGACGAATTAGAAATTAAAAATTATCTTGTAAAAGCCGTGCGGAATAACGCATTCACATATATGAACAGAATTTTACGGGAAAATGCGAGCGAAAATCCGTTTGCCGGACCAGAGGTTGATGTGGTGATAGAGTCGGTTTTAGCGGCTGAAACCAAGGAACAGATGTTTGCCGCCTTAGCTAAACTAACGGAGCGGCAACGAATGGTGCTGGTGCTGATGTTTTACGAAAAGTGGACTTTGGAGGAGATTGCTGAAGAATTACATATATCCCAAGATGGTGTAAGAATGTTGAAAAAGCGTGGGTTGGACAATATGCGGGAAATACTGGTTAAGGAGGGCTGGTATAAATGAGAGAATATACAGCAAAAGAGTATGAAAAGTTGTTAACGGCGAGTAAAATTTGCTATAATGAGCTAATTTGTGATATTGATAATATAGATATGGCAGGCACGGCTGAATTTGATGAGGAGAAAATTCGCAGAGCCGAACAATCCGCTTGGCAGGAGCAGCGTGTGTTGGAGCGAAAGCGTATGGTTAAGCGGTGGTCTATGGCGGCAGCCTGCTTATTGATTGCCATAAGTGCTGTGATGCTTAGTGCTAAACCCGGCGTGGCATATCAGAAGTTTTGGAATAAATTGTTCGTGAAGGATAACGGCACCTCGATGAGCATATCATCTAATGCGGCGGCAATGGTGCCAGATGACTGGAATGGGCGTTATGTACCAACGGAAATTCCACAGGGATATCAGATTGAAAATGCGGATGTTCTTGACACTATGTACTCTATTTATTATGAGAATGAGGTTGAAAATTATATTCAATTTGATGTTACTGTTGATGAATTTAATGTTCATTTGGACACTGAAAATTGCGAGATTGAAAATGTGCAGATTGGTGATATTACCGGTTTGGTGAGAACGAAGTATAAAAATGGTGAAAAGGTTTATTCGTCTGTGGTGTGGTACGATGAAAACGAATGTTTTATATTGGACAGTAATGAGCTTAGCGTTGAAAGTTTGGTGAGCATTGCTGAAAGTGTTATGAAGTATACGGAATAGCTGTAAAGTTTAATCAATTAAATAATAGATAGGTGAGCTGATAAGGTTCGCCTATTTTTTTACAAAATTTTCAAAAAAATTTGAAAAATTGCGTTACGAATTTGGCGATTTGTTAGTAATAGAGTATAAAAGGAGAAAAAGAAAGATTGAAAAATAAGATTATTTGAAAGGGGGTGAAAAAATGCGAATGAGAAATTTGATGTTGGCGCTAACATTGCTGTTTTGTATGGCATTGCCGCAAATTGCAAATGCATTTGACGGGATAATGCCTGCTGATTTGTATGTGAAAAATCTTGTAGTTACGGCAAGTATTGATGTTACGACAGGTGTTTTAACGAGTAATGTTAACATTTCCACATCGGAAAAATGCGAGATTTATCTGACATCGGATGTGTACAAGAATGTTGATGGTAAATGGCAGTTTGTAAAGCAGTTCCGCAATCCCAGTTCCGGTACATTTACCGGTACATCTAAAATTTACCAGAACACTTGTACTGTAACTAAGGGTTATAACTACAAGGTAGTTGTTAATGCTTATGTGAAATCTGTTGCCGATGGGATCTCGGAAACAATTACGCAGGATAGCAAAATTATAAGTTACAAGTAGAGTTTGTAGCAGTGTTGTAGTTGTGTGAGCTTAATATTTGAAAGGGG
>CAYRPB010000156.1:0-2853 GCA_964426105.1 uncultured Clostridia bacterium
TTGTATATATGCACAGAAATTCGTGTCATTTGCGCACGGATTCTATACAAATTTCGGGTCTTGCCAAATGTGCAAAAAAGGTGTATAATTATACCATAAACAACAATAAAACATACAAGAAGAGGTGTAAACATATGCTGAATATCAAAATCGAAAAGAATCCTGCACCCAAGGCAAAGCCCACCGGCAAGCTGGGTTTTGGTAAGGTGTTTACCGACCATATGTTTCTGATGTCCTACTCCGTGGAAGAGGGCTGGCACGATGCCCGGATCGTTCCTTACGGTCCTATCTCTCTGGATCCTTCTGCCATGGTGTTCCACTATGCACAGGAACTGTTTGAAGGGATGAAGGCATATCGTACAGCGGATAACAAGATCCAGCTGTTCCGTCCGGATAAGAACATCGAAAGAATGAACAACACCTGTGACCGTCTGTGCGTGCCCCAGATCGATCCTGCCGATGCGCTCCAGGCCATCAAGACTTTGGTTGCCGTAGACCAGGATTGGGTACCCACCGACGATGGTGCTTCTCTGTACATTCGTCCCTTTATCATCGCTACCGATCCTATGCTGGGTGTACATCCCTCTCACACCTATCTGTTCATCATCATCCTGTCTCCCAGCGGATCTTACTATGCTGCCGGTCTGGATCCGGTGAAGATCTATGTGGAACGGGAATATGTGCGTTGCGTCAAGGGTGGTACCGGTATTGCTAAGGCCGGCGGTAACTATGCGGCTTCCCTGAAGGGCCAGGAAAAGGCAGAAAAAATGGGATACGCCCAGGTACTGTGGCTGGATGGCGTACACCGGAAGTACATCGACGAAGTGGGTGCTATGAACGTGTTTTTCGTGATCGATGGCGTGGTGGTAACACCGGATCTGACCGATGGCAACATTCTGCCCGGCGTGACCCGTCGTTCCTGCATCGAGTTGCTCCAAAGCTGGGGTGTGCCGGTGGAAGAACGGAAGGTTTCCATCGACGAAGTCATCGAAGCCCACAAGAACGGCAAGCTGAACGAAGTATTCGGTACCGGTACGGCTGCGGTTATCTCTCCCGTTGGCGAACTGTTTGACAATGGCAACAAGATGATCATCAACAACAATGAGATCGGTCCTATTTCCCAGAAGCTGTACGATGCCATCACCGGTATCCAGTGGGGTAAGATGCCTGACGACATGGGCTGGACTGTGTCTGTGAACGACTGAGTTTTATCCGGTTATAATTAAATAAGATTCCAAAACCGCTTTGTTTTTTGTGGGCAAGGCGGTTTTTTGTATCCATTCTTCCCTTTCTGCCATATGCTATGAGAGAATCATAGATAGCAGGAGGGAATGTATGCATACGATCTTTCAGGGATATACCATGCTTACCAGCGATACGCCGACCTTTTTTGCCGGAGCCAACACGGGGAATGGGTTTGTGGGAGCCTACGATGATTTTGCTATGGAGGAAGACAAAGGACACGTTTGGATCCTCAAGGGAGGCAGTGGTACAGGAAAAAGTACGCTCATGCACAAGGTCGCTACGGAAGCAGAGGGGACTGGACATTCCTGTGTGCGGTATTTGTGTAGCTCCGATCCAACTTCTTTAGATGCGGTGGTGATCGATGGACGGTACGTGATCTTAGATGGAACAGCTCCTCATGTGCGGGAGATGACTTATCCGGGTGCCGTCTCGGAGATCGTGTACTTAGGGAAATACTGGAATGGAGAAAAGCTGGCAGAGTATCGGGAGGAGATCATAGATCTCACGCAGGCAAAGAAGGAAGCATATGCCAATGGCTATGGGGTACTTGCGGCAATTTCACCATTGGAAGCGGAGACTTTTGTGGCAGCTATGGAGCTGTTGGATGTAGAAAAGCTGCGTGGTTGGGGGGAACGCCTACTCAAAAATGTGCCTAAGTCGGTACGATGTGGGGGGACGCAGATCGTGCGTACCTGGACCATCAGTATGCGTGGGCTATATCGTACCGATGGGTTGGCGTGTGGATATACACAGCATTGGAAGATCGAAGACGCGTACTGCACGGCCCCCTGCCTCTTGGCTGTTTTGGCAGAGCTATGTCAAAAGGCGCAGATTCCAGTGGTGTTGTCTTTGCATCCCATAAACGACCGGATCGTGGAAATGGCGATCCCGGCGTTGTCTCTGCATCTGTCTATGGGAGAGAATGATGCGGCTTGTGACAAGACCATATGTATGCAGCGATTCCTGCAAAAAGAACAGCCTAAGCAAGAACGGCTTGACGCAAAGAAAGGTGCTGTACGACTGACCAGTCGTATCTTGACGGAGATGCTATCTTTGTCTCTTACCCATTTTGCAAAGGCCGGGGAGGAGCATATGGCATTGGAAACGATCTATAAATCTGCTATGGATTTTTCGAAACTTAGTCGGGAAACTGCACAGCTGCGGAAGCAAATTTTGGCAATCTGTGATTCTGTCGGATAAATTCCGACATACGTCACAAAAAGTTTATAGATATGTATCAGTTAACCCTTGATTTCCGGCGGTGCAGATTGTATAATAGAACCAAATGAAAATGAGAGAAGAAGGTCGTATTATGAATTCATTCAAGAGCAAACTGCAACGTTTTATGTGGGGACGGTATGGAGTCGATCCAATGTACTTTGGACTGCTGGTTCTCTATGTGATCCTGTCGCTCTTACAGGCACTTTTCGGTTGGAATTTTTTGGCTCCTCTTGCCGGATTTGTGGTGGTCTATGCCTTTTGGCGTACGCTGTCCAAAAATCACATGGCGCGACGGCGGGAGAATGCGGTGTTTCTGAAAATTTGGAATCCCATCAAAAAGGAAATGATCTTACTGAAGGATCGTTTCCGGGATCGCAAAAGCAGCTG
>CAYRPB010000157.1:0-2841 GCA_964426105.1 uncultured Clostridia bacterium
GTACAATACGGTTCGATTACCGTATCTTTATAACTCTGACCGAGCGCGTCTATATCCCGTTCGTCCACATAAGAGCAGACCGAGCAGGTACGTTCGTCTTTCCCTAAATCCACGCAAGTAGGTTCTTTTACCGTCATCCACTCGCCGTATTTATGCCCTTCCGCTTCTACGAAGTTATCCGTATAGGTGTTGCCGCAGGTTTTGCAAGTGTATCTCGTATAGCCTTGCGCCGTGCAAGTAGGCTTTACGGTTTTGCTTTCGTAATCGTGTCCTTTGGCTTCGATATAATCGCCGTTGTAACTGTCGCCGCAACCCGTACATTTATATATTGTACAGCCCTTTTGCGTGCAGGTCGGCTCGACAATCGAATACCTTGCGTAATAGTGATCGACCGTGAATTTATACGTCGAAGAACGGTTGGCGTCGTTGGTAATTACAAAAGTGTAATCGCCTTCCTGTTCTATCCACGTTCCGCTCGTATAACTGTTTCCGTTAAGAGTTGCCGAGCAGCCCGTCGCCGTCCAGATCACACACACTTTATGGCTGTTGTCGGATTTTATAATCGTCGCTTCGGGCGCGTCGATACTCATATACATATAATAAGTATCGCTCTTATTGCCGAACCCGTCCACCGCATAAAAGGCATACGTTCCGTTGACCGCCGTTTTGGAAAATGCGACGCTCGAAACGGTACTTGCCACGAACGACGAAGCGTTCGGCGTTTTATAATACAGCGTTACACTGCTGAAATTGTCCGACGCGGTAACAGTAAAACCGTCTTTCAAAGTCTTACCGAACCCGCCGACCGAACTCGTAAGCGTAGGCTTGGTGCAGTCCTTTGAAATCGTGTAAGTTTGCGAGGTATTCCCCGCATGATCCACGCAATAGAACGAATATGCGCCGTCCGCCATCAGTTGCGTGCCGCTCGTGTACTCGGTATAACTTGACGCGCCGGGCTTTTTAACGTAGATTGTTTTTACGCCGCTTCCGCTGTCGCTCGCCGTTGCCTTGATATACCCCGCCGTGCTTTTATACCCGCTCGAAACCGAAGTCGTTCCCGAATATATCGTCATCGTCGGCTTTGTCGAATCGAGCGTAACGCTTTTTGTTGCGGAAATGTTGCCTGCTTTATCTACCGCTCTGAACTGATACGTTCCGCTTGTCGCGCTTGCCGAGATACTCGTTCCCGAAGTGTAAGATAACCACGACGAACTGCCCGGTTTTTTATATTGCAAATAGCTGATTCCGCTTCCGCTGTCCGTTGCTGAATAGGAAAACGCCTGATTTATGTAACTTCCCGTAATTGTTGCGCCGCTGTTTGTTTTTATCGTGCCGACAGGTTTTACCGTATCGAGATAGAGATAATACGTTTTTGAAGTGTTCCCGGCTTTGTCTTTTGCGTAAAAATAATACAAACCGTTTGTTCCGGATGAAGATACCGTAGTAGACGTCCCCATATTACCGTAACTGCTGCTGCCGGGCGTTTTCATATAAATAGCCTCAACGCCGCTCATAGAATCGGAAGCGTAAACGTATGTAGAAGAATTGGTATATTTCCCCGTAGACGAAGTAGAAACGTTGTTCATCGTCGGCGCGTTCGTATCGATTTTGAACTCAAACGAAAACGTATACGATTTGCTGATTCCCGAACGCGAACTCGTCGCCCACGCCGCTGCAAAAGTAGACGTTACCGTATACGTTCCGTCCGCAAGGTTCGAAAGCGAAAACGAATTACTGTTTCCCTTTGCAACCGTGCTTCCGTTTCCAGAAATACTCGTCTGAATCTTCACATTTGAATTGATAATGATATTTACCGAATTCGAGCCGATATAACTGCCGCTTTCAAACGTTCCCGTGCCGGATGACGAACTGCCGTAAAGCGTTATCGAATAACCTACATTGCTATTCAGCCCCGTCTGCATGGAATAACTCGTTGACGAACCGTTCGACGTCGTACTGCCTGTTCCGCCTCCCGTTCCCGTAGTAGTCGTTACCGACCAGTTGAATTTTACGGTATACTTTGGCGTGGTTGCCGCATAGGCAGTCGTGCCGCTTGCAAACAAACTCGACAAGCCGACCGCCATACACAGTGCGAACATTCCACATAACAGCGTTCGCCAAATGCTTTTCTTTTTTGTTTTCACCGCTTATATTCCCTCCTTTTTGTAATTTTCGCCCGTTTTCTCTTCAAACAGGCTCTTGATGTATTCTCCCGTAGTAATCTTTACGTTGGTGCGAAGTTCGGACGAGCCTATAAAGAACACCTGCCCCGTTACCGCCGAAATAATCATTCTCTGCTCATCCTGATTGAAACTGTCGCCCGCCTTGTAAACGTCCAGAACGTCTTTCATATCCGGCGCGGACAGTTTGAAGATAAACGTATACTGCGAGTTTTTGAGAATCGCGCTCGTTTTACTGCGAAGTTCTTCGTTCGCGTTCCAGTCGGCTATATTCTGCGTTGCCGGGATAAAACTGCCGTTGTATTTTCGGATACGCTTACTCATCGAAAAGAAAAAGTCCAGAGCAATCGGAAATTTCGCGTCGATAAACAAGTGCGCTTCATCCGCGATGATAAGCGTTTTTAAGTTCTTTCCGCTTTTATTCGCTTCCCTTGCGTTGATGACTTCCTGTTCGATAAACCGAAATACAAGCAGCATTTGCGCGTTCGCGACCGTATTGTTCTTGTTCGCGAAAAGGGACTGAAAGTTGAAATCAATAAGATCCGCGTCCACTTTCAAAGTAGACGGCGCGTTCCAGATATCCGAATATCTGCCGTTTACGAACTTTTGCAGATACAGTTCCGCCGTGCGCATATCCCGTAAGGTCAGGCTGTCCGTTTCT
>CAYRPB010000158.1:0-2825 GCA_964426105.1 uncultured Clostridia bacterium
TTTGCGAAGCAAATATTTCATTGCAACGGCATTGAAATGCCGTTGCTTTGTGCTGTGAAACCTACATTCAAAATTGTTCACAGTGCATTTTGCAGTGAGCGGAGCCGTATGCGATACGGCCCCGAGCGAAAAATGTGCTGTGGACGATTTTAGGCAATAGACGCCGATTTAGGGTCAAGACGTCTGATTATATCCTGCTGAATTGCAGGTGAAAGGTCAAGGAAGTTAACAAACGTACCGTGAATTCTCATGATGTAAACTCCGCTGGGAGCGTACTTTTCGGGGTTTGCGAGAACCTTGCGAAGAATTTCCGCAGTTGTAACATTTACATAGAGATAGAACGGTGAAACGCCGTCCTTGAGCGGATTGAAGAAAAGAGGATTGACAATCTTATCTCTGAACTCAACGCCCTTGTCCTCATAGGTTTCGCCCTTGAAATATTTGGGGTCAACGCCGAGGTGCGAAGCATAACCGCCGTTAAACTTTTCAAACGGCATCTTCATATTGGAAAGAACACGGAAGCCGAGTCCGTTTTCCGCACTGCCGTAAAGCGGGTCAACACCGTAGTTGAGCATATCTCTGCTCTTACGTCCGTCAGCAGTTGCACCTACCCAATAGCCGTAGAGAAGATGGGTTGACGGTGTGCTGAAATCGGGTCTGAACGGATTGCCGAGGTAGTTTTTCTCGTTTGCGACAATATCCGCAACCCTTGAAGCGATTTCGCCGGCCTCGTTGTCTACCTTTTCGATATTGTTACCGAATTTATCCGCACCGAGGAGGAAATCACGAAGCTCCTCATAGCCCTCAAAGTTCGCTTTAAGTGCCGGAATGAGCTTGTCGGCGTCCTGAGGACGTTCGCTGAGAAGTCGGTCTATTGCACTGAAGCTGTCGGCAACAACGCTTGTACCGTGAATAAGGCAGCCGCTTCCGTTATATTTCGTTCCCTGACGGTGAATATCTCTTGCATCTATGCCGTTACGCTGACCACCCATAAAGGAGGAAAGGAACGGAACACGCTGAGTTGAAATGGCTTCGGAAGCACCGTTGGCGGACTTTGCCATTTCGTGTGCGAAAAATTCGACATTTTTATAGAATTCCTCACGGATATTTTCGAGTGAAGCCTTGCTGACGTCGCAGAGCTTTTCGCCCGTAATGAGCGAATAACCGCCTGTGAGGGTCATTTCGAGAATTTTGGGCAGGTTGAACCAGCTATTGGTCGTGTTGGCGTTATCCTCACCCATAATCAGCGGCTCCTGACAGCCTGCGATTGCGATATCGGGCAAATCCTGCTCCTCAATGCCGTGAGAGCCGAGAGTTTCAAAGAGTGCGTCGTCGTTAAACATCGACGGAGTGAGCACACCTGCCGAGAAGAAGAAGCGACCGAGCTCACGGTAGAGCTTTTCGGGTGTGTTCTTGTGCAACTTAACGGAAAGAATTGGCTGCGGAAGGTTCATATCGTAGTACGCATCGAGAAGTGCGTAGGTTGTGTCGTTGGTAAGGTCGTTGCCGTCAACGTCACGTCCGCTGACAATAACATTCTGAGAAATAGCCCAGCTTCTGTCCGCAACATTGAAGAAAACAAGAAAATGCTTAAAGAGCGAGGCGGTTTCCTCTCTGCTCAAACCGTTTCTGTACGGCTCGAAAATTCTGTCGGCGTTTCCGACCGAGAACGCAAACGGGTTCGGAGCCTGTTCAAGGCACATCATCTGCCACATAATAATATAGGACTGAATAGCCTCATAGAGATTGTCGGCACCGTTGTAAGGAACCTTTTTGAGGGTATCCGCCATAAGGATAAACTGCGATTTTTTCGGTTCGGGCAGGGTCTCCGCCTTTTCTCTTGCAAGCTTTTCATATCTTGCCGCAAGGTCACAAGCCGCCTCCAAAGCGATAACAAACGCCTTAAAGCCGTTGCCCTCTTTGTCTTTCATTTCGTCAATAAGAGCCTTTATTCCGTGACGTAAAGCAAAGCGGAAATCTGCGATAAGATGTCCCGTAACCTGCTCAAAGAAATAAATAACTTCCTTTGTATAGCTTTCGCTTTCGCCGTAAACAGCCTTAAGCTTTTCGGCATATTCGGTTTTGAGGAACTCATTCTTGGCCTTTTGAATTCTTTCCTCTGTAAATTCGTCGTTCGGAACTATATCGCCGAAAACAGCCGCAGGGTCACAATAGCCTGCGAACTCCTCAACCTTAAATGCGGGGTTGATAAGAGCATAGCTTCGGGCAAAGGAGTCGTCCTGTGTGCCTGCGAAAATCTGCTCATCATCAAGCTCAATCGGCAGTATTTTGACTATCTCTTTGAGAATGAGAGCCTTTTTGACCTCCTCGTCATATTCGGCGAGGGACTCATAAATTTCAAGCTCCTTTTCCTTGGCGATAAACCAGCCGTCAAGACGCTGTTTGGCTCTTTCGTGCTTAAAGAGAACCTTTGCCTTTTCGGTGATTTTTTCGGGTGAATAAATATCAAATATCATAACGTTACCTCCTAAGTAACCGAATATTTACGTTGTTACAAATTTTATTCCGTCGCTTTCAAGTCTTTGCTTAAAAAGCTTAAGCTGTTCGTCCGTCACAAAGCCGTCCGTTATCTGATAATCCTCTGTCCACTTGCATTTGCCGTATTCGTGGTAAGCGAGAATTTCCGCAACCGTGTTCGTCATATCCAGCTCGGCAAAAAAAGCCGCAAAGGGTTCGGGGTCGGTGTTGACGTGATTTATCAGCGGAATTCTTATGTGAAGCTGATTTCTCGTCCTCGAAAGCTTTTTCAGATTTTCGACCGTCATTTTGTTGCTGTGAGAAACATATTTTTTATGTATTTCGTC
>CAYRPB010000159.1:0-2759 GCA_964426105.1 uncultured Clostridia bacterium
GGGCACTCCAGCCGAGAGTTTGCATTACCTTAACGGGAGGCCCGCAACTCAGGTTGCGAGCCTTTCCGCAGGCTGCGACCTAAAAAACGGTATATAAAACCCTACGGTTAATTGCAGGTGGGCCGGGCGCCCGGTGCGCCTGCTCGTACCGGGTGTAAGGCTGTAATTACCCTAAGTTGCAGCCTCTACTGAAGGCAGGTTGCAAAAGCCGGAGCCAGCGGAGGCAAAACAAGCGCAGCGCGATTGCAGGCCTTCGCCGGGAATGGTTCCGGTCTGCACGCTGGCGCGGGGACTTAATTTAAATCGTAAGGTTGTATCCCGGCTCGGAGCCTGCGGTGCCGGATAAGGGTAGTTACAGCCCGACTGGAGTGCCCGGCGGCACCAGCCGACTCACACAGCTCGCCGCAGATATGAATAGCTACACCCCGAAAGTCCATCGGGCCCGCTTTTTAAAAGAACAGCAGCCCCTACGGGAGTAGAGATAAAGAACGAACCATAAATTGACAATAATGGAACTGAACCGACTAACAGCCATTTCGCCCGTCGACGGCCGCTACCGCGGCAAAGTCGACCGGTTGGGCGACTACTTTTCCGAATATGCCCTGATCCGCTACCGCGTACAGGTCGAGATAGAATACTTCATCGCCCTGTGCGAACTGCCCTTGCCCCAGCTCGCCGGGTTCGACAAGGGACATTACGCCTCTTTGCGGAACATCTATCGGAACTTCAGCATCGGCGACGCCGAGCGCGTGAAAGAGATCGAACAGACGACGAACCACGACGTCAAAGCCGTCGAATACTTCATCAAAGAAAAGATGGACGCGCTGAAACTCGGCGACGAACGTGAATTCGTCCACTTCGGACTCACCTCGCAGGACATCAACAACACCGCGACCCCGTACAGCCTCAAAGCTGCGACCGACGAAGTCTATTACCCGGCCATAGACGAACTCGTCGGCAAACTCAGCGAGCTGGCCGACGAATGGAGCGCCGTGCCGCTGCTGGCGCACACCCACGGACAGCCCGCGTCGCCAACGGTCTTAGGAAAAGAGATCCGCGTCTTCGTGGAGCGGCTCGGCAAACAGGTTGCACAGTTGAAAGCTATCCCCTGCCCCGCCAAATTCGGAGGCGCGACGGGAAACTTCAACGCCCATTCCGTGGCCTACCCCGAAATCGACTGGGTGGCCTTCGCCAATAACTTCGTGAACGGCACCCTCGGGCTGGAACGCTCGCAGTACACCACGCAGATCGAACACTACGACAACATCGCGGCGATCTTCGACGCCTTCAAGCGTATAAACACCATCCTGATCGACCTCTCGCGCGACATGTGGACCTACATCTCGATGGAGTATTTCAAACAGAAGATCAAAGCCGGCGAAGTAGGCTCGTCGGCCATGCCCCACAAGGTGAACCCCATCGATTTCGAGAACGCCGAAGGAAATTTGGGGATGGCCAACGCCATTTTCGAACATTTGGCAGCAAAATTGCCGGTATCCCGGTTGCAGCGCGACCTGACCGACTCCACCGTACTGCGGAACATCGGTGTGCCCATTGCGCACACGATGATCGCCATCAGCTCCCTGATGAAAGGGCTGAACAAGCTGATCATCAACCTGGATGCGATCAATGCCGACCTCGACCGCAACTGGGCCGTGGTTGCCGAAGGGATACAGACCATCCTGCGGCGCGAGAAATATCCTAACCCGTATGAGGCGCTCAAGGCATTGACCCGCACCAATAAAGGGATCACACAGACAGACATCGCAGCATTCATCGACGGGCTCGACGTTAGCGATTCGGTGAAAGCGGAGCTGAGGGCACTGACGCCGCACACTTACATCGGTCTTTTTTGCAAGTAACCTATATTTATAAACAAACCTTTAAAACATTACTACTATGGACAGTTACAAATGCGATGTATGCGACTGGGTCTATAACCCCGAGGAAGGATATCCCGAAGGCGGGATCGCTCCGGGCACTCCGTTCGAGGACCTGCCGGACGACTTCGAATGCCCGCTCTGCGGCGTAGGCAAAGACATGTTCAGCAAAGTCGAAAAATAACCGATCGATTATTTAGCCCTCGTGCCGGCGAGGCATCTTCTTAGTCCTGCCGGCAGGGGATTCCTCGCCGGAAAGGCTGTCGGCGTGGCCACGCCGGGGGAGGTCTTACCTCCCGTCCCGCTCAGGCCGCGGGGATTTGTGTTGCGACAAAAAGTAAGCAAAAAGGCCCTCTTTGCCATCTCCCCGCTCAGGCGAGAGCGAAAGCACCCCCGACAGCGTCGTGTTTTGACTTGAGAAGCTCGTACAGGAGCACGAGCTTCGACAAGGCGAGACCGGCTGGAGGCATTTTCTTTGTCTTCTTTCTTTGGTGTCAAAGAAAGAAGATGCCCCGCCGGCATGAGGCGACTAAGCCCCCCGCGGCAGGAAGGGGTACAAATAAAAATCGATTATTACGGTATGCTTTCCCCTTCTTGCGACTCCAACGGGTCCGAGAAGGGGATATTTATCGCCACCGACGGAAGAACGTACTAAAAATATACAGCCCGGCGTTATCTTTGCAGGATAATTTAAGAAAAACCATCCCATGGAGACATTCCTGACCATCATACTCTTCATTTTCGTCGGCTTCTGGCTGCTCGGCCTCGTCGGGCAGTGGATGCTGCGCTGGTGGATCGCCCGAAAACAGCGAGAATTCCAGCAACAGTTCGGCAGCGACGGCACCTCCGCCGGAGGCAGCTTCGGAAACGGACCGTTCC
>CAYRPB010000160.1:0-2734 GCA_964426105.1 uncultured Clostridia bacterium
ATACGGGAGGTCTGCGTGGAAATTGTATTACGCCAACCTCCCGTCAGCGCACAATCTCCAGTGCTTTGATCGTCTTGTTCAAAAAGCAATCTCCTTAAAATTTTTTATGATCAAGCCCTTGGGCTGATAATCAGCTTTGGGATTTCAGCAGCAGCATCATAGCCGTAAAATCCTGCGTCAGCATCCCGGAGATCTCCTCCTGGGTGAACGCGCACATTCCCGTGGCGCACAGGGTGGCGATGCCATAGGTGTGAATCCAGGAATGCTCAAACAGTGTCCTTGCATCCGGCGCAGACAGGCCGTAATCCCGCTCGATCGTATGCAGGCATTCGTCAGCAACGGGGCCCAGATGGGCATAGATGTCGGCAAAGGACTTCACATCGCTGTTTCGCGACATGAAGATCAGCTGATACAGCTGCGGCTCCTCTCTGGCGAACAGAATCATCTGCATCCCCACCTGCTTGAAGATCGGCAGCTCCGCGCCCGCCTTGTGGGCGTAGGATTCGAACCGCTCCATGGCGGCGGCTTTCACCGCGTCCTGCACCTCCTGCATGGAGTTGAAGACAGTGAAAATGGGCGAGGCCGAGGTGTTCAGGGCGTTCCCCAGAGACTTTGCAGTCAGGCCCCGGCTCCCGCTGCGGGAGACGACCCCCAGCGCTGCGGCAATGATCTCTTCCCTGGTATATTTCGGTTTCGGCGGCATGATACTCCTCCTTATATGAAATATTCGTTTTGCAATCTCGATTTTATTATACCCCAAAAGCAGAGAAAGTCAAGAGGAATTCGGGTTTGAATTGAGAATTGACGCGCCGTGTGGGTGGCCAGACAGTTGCAGCGGGGAGGCGAGGTCTTGTGCTCCCCTGAAAAACAGGAGAGGCCTTTGGTGCGCAGCAGCAGAAAAACAGTTCTGTCCTACGGTGTTGCCGGGGGTGTGCAGGCGCTGCCGATTCCCCGTTCCAGGGCTGCATCCAGAATTGCGGCGGCGGCGGCGGCTTCGAGCACCGGGATGGCGCGGGGGACGATGCAGGGGTCATGGCGGCCCTGAACCGTCAGGCTGCAAGCTTCGCCCCGGCTGAGGCTGACGCTTCTCTGGGGCTGGGCAATGGACGGCGTGGGCTTGACAGCCGCCCGGAAGATCACCGGCATACCCGTGGAGATTCCGCCGAGAATCCCGCCGTGGTGGTTGGTCGCGGTGCGGACGGTGCCGCCATCCATATAGTACGGGTCGTTGTTCCGGCTTCCCGTCATGGCTGCCGCCCCGAAGCCTGCACCGAACTCCACGCCCCGGATGGCCGGGATCCCGAAGACGGCCTGGGCAATGCGGTTTTCCAGCCCGCCGAACATCGGGTCGCCCCAACCGGCGGGAAGCCCCACGGCGGCGCACTCGATGACCCCGCCCACGCTGTCGCCCTGAGCCTTGGCGGCGAGAATTGCCTGTTCCATGGCCCCGGCGGCCTCCCGGCGCAAAACAGGCAGCGGCATTTGGGTCAGCGCATGCAGCTGCTCTGCCGTGACGCGAACCGGGTCAAAGGCCTCGTCCGCCTGCTGACCGATGGACAGGGCGTGGGCACCGATGGTGACACCCAGCCGCTCCAGCATTTGCAGGGCGATTCCCCCCGCAATGCACAGAGGGGCCGTCAGCCGCCCGGAGAAGTGGCCCCCTCCGGCGACATCCTGAAACCCGCCGTACCGGGCTTCGGCGGCAAAATCGGCATGGCCGGGCCGTGGGCAGTCCCGCAGGTCGGCATAGTCCCCGGAGCGGGTGTTGGTATTGCGGATGATGGCCGTCAGCGGTGTGCCGCAGGTGATTCCGTCCACAAGGCCGGAGAGAAGCTCCATCCGGTCAGCCTCCCGCCGGGCCGTAGCCGTTGGGCTGTTTCCGGGGGCCCGCCGGTCAAGAAATGCCTGAAGTCGCCCCAGGTCGACCGCCGTCCCCGCCGGGATTCCTTCTATGGTGACGCCAATGGCCGCCCCATGGGACTGGCCGAAGATGGTAAAGCGAAAACGAGAGCCAAATGTACTGGACATGGAGCACCTCCAAGGGGAATGAAAAATGAAGAATGAAGAATGAATAATTGAGGTGTCGCCTTCGGCGATGATTTTGAATTGCATCCCCTGCGGGGGGGGACTGAAGAACCGTCCCCTTACGTTCCACAGGTCTCCCCTATGGGAGCTCGTTGGGGCATTCCCGCAGCCGGTTCAGCTCCTGCCAGAAGGTGGGGTAGCTTTTTTCCACAGACTGGGCATCCTCGATGGTCACGGGGCAGAGGACTCCGGCGATGGCGGCGGCCATGGCGATGCGGTGGTCGTTGGCGCTGTCCACGGTGCCGCCGGTCAGGGGGCGGCCTCCGTGGATGACAAGGCCGTCGGCAGTCTCGTCCACCTGTGCGCCCAGTGCCCGGAGCATCCGGCAGACCGTGGCGATCCGGTCGGACTCCTTGAGCCGCAGCCGCTGGGCGTTGCGAATCCGGGTGTCGCCCTGCGCGGCGGCAGCCACAACGCTGAGGGCCGGAATCAGATCGGGAATGGGTGCGGCATCGATGTCGATGCCGTGCAGAGGCGCGGCGGAGACGGTGCAGCCGTCGGCCTCCTCCCGCACCGCGGCACCGAAGCGCCGCAGCAGCTCCACAACGGCCCGGTCGCCCTGCAAGCTCTCCCGGTCAAGGCCCGTGACGGTGACGGGGCCGGACAGGGCCCCCATGCACAGCCAGAAGGCGGCGTTGGACCAGTCGCC
>CAYRPB010000161.1:0-2701 GCA_964426105.1 uncultured Clostridia bacterium
GACCGCGTGTCGGTGCTTTATTGGGATTCGTATTCGGGGTGATCACGTTGCTTTATGGTATGCTCGGTACGGATCTGTTTACGGCAACGCTTTTTCAAAACGGACCGCTTGCTACTTCCTTGATTTGTTTGGGAAAGGGAACGAGTGCCGGACTGGGGGCGGCTCTTTTATATCGCTTGCTCGCGCGGAAGAATCGTTACGTCGCCGTGTTCGTCGCGGCAGCCGCCGCGCCCGTTCTCAATACGGGGCTGTTTATTTTAGGCGCGTTGACGATGTTGAGCGACGTGTTGGCTGCGAATTTCGTGGAGGCAGGCTCAACCGTGATTTATTTTTTGGTGATCGGTTGTGCCGGGATCAACTTTCTCGTAGAATTTGCAATCAATTTGATTTGTGCGCCGGCATTGTGCACCGTAATCAACGCGATAGAGAGTCGCTATCGTTAAGAAAGGAGAAAAAATATGCTTTTAACGATCGATATCGGCAATACGAATATTAAATACGGCGTCTTTGACGGCGACGAACTGAAAGCGAGTTTTCGCGTTTCTTCTCGCATGACGAAAACGGCGGACGAATACGGAGTCGTCTTGTTAAATCTGTTAAGCAGTAAGAATATCGCGAGAGAGTCCGTCGAAGGGATTATCGTTTCTTCGGTGATTCCGTCGTTGAATTATACGATCGCGCATATGTGCGAGTATTTTTTCGGGAAAACGCCGATCATGATCGGACCCGGCGTAAAGACGGGACTGAATATCAAGGCGGAAAATCCGCGCGAGGTCGGGGCGGATATTATCGTCAACAGCGTGGCGGCGTTTCGCAAGTACGGCGGACCGGTCGTTTTAATCGATTTCGGCACGGCGACGACGTTCGACGTCATCACCGCAAAGCAAGAACTTGTCGGGTGCATTATCGCCCCGGGAATCAAAACCGCGCTTGAAAGTTTGGTGCACGGGACGGCGCAACTTCCCATGATCGAACTCGGAGTACCGAAGAGCGTGTTGGGAAAAAATACGGAATCCGCCATGCAAGCCGGCATTATATTCGGCTTTGCCGGGTTGGTGGAAAATATCATTGCGAAAATTAAGCGAGAGTTGGGGGTAGGTTCTCTCACGGTAATCGCCACGGGAGGCATGGGAGAAATTATCGCGCGCGAGGTTTCTTGCATTACGAAATTCGATCGGACTTTGACCTTGGAGGGCTTGAAAATGATTTACAACTTAAATAAACCGGAGGATCACCAATGAAAAAAGTCGGAGTAGCCATTTTAGGACTTGGCGTCGTCGGAAGCGGAACGTATCGGATTCTGACCGACAATCGCTCGTTTTACCAAAAAACACAGCAGTTGGATATCGTTGTGGAGAGCGTGTTGGAACGCAATCCGGCACGCGCGGAGGCATTGGGAATTCCTGCGCAAGTCGTTGCCGATAGTATCGAAGAGGTCGTTTCCAATCCGAACGTCGATATCGTAATCGAGGTGATCGGCGGCATAGAGCCTGCTCGCTCGTTCGTATTAAAGGCGTTGCGCAGCGGAAAATCCGTCGTTACGTCCAACAAAGAGTTGGTTTGTAAATATTCGTACGAACTGGAAGAGGAAGCGCGGAATATGAATGTCGGGCTTTATTTCGAGGCGAGTTGCGTCGGCGGCGTGCCGATCATTCGTACGCTTTTAGACGGAACGCAGGCGAACAAAATTTCTTCCATTATCGGTATTATCAACGGTACGACCAATTATATTTTGACGAAAATGGCTTCCGACGGCAGTTCTTATCAAGACGTGCTGAAAGAGGCGCAGTCGCTCGGTTATGCAGAGGCGGATCCGACGGCGGACGTCGAGGGATTTGACGCCGCGTATAAACTTTCGATTTTATCTTCGCTCGCGTTCAATACGAAGATTCCGTTGGAAAAGATTCACCGCACCGGAATTACTTCCGTAACGCAAGAGGATATTTATTACGGAAAAAAACTCGGATACGCGATCAAACTTTTGGGAATCGGAAAACAGACGGATAAAGGAATCGAAGTGCGCGTACAGCCTGCCTTAGTGAGCAATAAAAACCCGTTGGCGGCTGTTTCAGATGCTTTTAACGCGGTTAAACTCGTCGGAGAATCGGTGGGCGATATTATGTTGTACGGCAGAGGCGCAGGTGCTCTTCCGACGGGCAGCGCCATCGTGAGCGACGTCATCTATGCCGCAAAACATTCGGATATTTCGTATTCCACGTTCGAGAACACGAAGGAAGCGGATAAGGCGATCAAATTCTCGTCTGATTTTTTGAGTAAATTTTTTATCCGCATGAAAGTAAAAGACCAAAACGGCGTTTTGGCAAAGATTTGCGGCATTATCGGCAAAAACGATATCGGCATGCATTTAGTAGAGCAATTCAGTTCGGAATTCGGCGTTGCGATTTTGGTATTGATCACGCACGAAACGCGCGAATCGCAAATTCAAAAGGCGTTATCGAAATTCAACGAACTGGAAGAAGTACTGGGCATCGAGAGTATTTTGAAAGTAGAAGAATAAGTAAAAGAATAAGCGATATAAAAAGAGAACTCGGACGGGTGATATGAACCGAAATAACCCCCGTCCTTTTTTATTGCAAACAGAATTAAGTTAAATGGAAATTTTAGGATTGCGGCTTATCCGCATTGTTTTTCTTTTGCGATTTGATGAGTTGTAAGTGCTGACGGGGAGAATATCCCATTG
>CAYRPB010000162.1:0-2651 GCA_964426105.1 uncultured Clostridia bacterium
GGGCTTGACCTGCGGGAATTCGACCACGCTATCACCTTCAAGGTGGCGCTTATGGTCAAGCGGTATCTGACCACCAAGCCGGTGAAGTATTGATCACCAGGCAACGAAAATGTAATTTATAACTATTGAATTTTATCAGTCAGACAATGGGGTGCATCTGCGTTTTTGTAGGTGCTCCCTATTTGTGCATATATGCAAAAAATTCACAGAACAGTCATGATTTTGTTACATGAATTGTGGGAGATGCTGATTTTCTGTGAGAGAACGACCTGCTGTGTGGTACAGGTAGCATACTTCTGCCTATGTGCCGATAAGGATTAACTATGATCGATTTTGTAAATGTAAAGAAAGCGTACCCCAATGGGACTCTCGCACTGAAGGGGATCAATCTCCACATCGACGATGGCGAATTCGTCTTTGTGGTAGGTCACTCCGGCGCCGGGAAGACCACGTTGATGAAGCTACTATTGCGGGAAGAAAAGCCCACCTCCGGCAAGCTCATTGTGGGGGACTATAACCTGACGGAAATATCCAATTTCAAAGTGCCGTACTATCGTCGGGAACTGGGGGTGGTGTTCCAGGATTTCCGCCTGTTCCCCAAAAAGACCGTGTACGAAAACGTCGCCTTTGCCATGGAAGTGGTGGGCACGCCCCGGAAGATGATCCGTCGCCGTGTCCCGGCCATCCTGAACACCGTGAACCTGGCCGGCAAGCAGGATTCTTTCCCCAATGAGATCTCCGGTGGGGAACAGCAGCGGGTGGCATTGGCACGAGCCCTGGCCAACAATCCCAAAGTCATTATCGCCGACGAGCCTACCGGCAACATCGACCCCAAAATGTCCTTGGAGATCATGAATCTGCTGATCAAGATCAACAAGCTGGGCAAGACCGTCATCGTGGTCACCCATGAGAAAAACTTAGTGGATTATTACAACAAACGTGTCGTCATCCTGAAAGACGGGCTGATCACCGAGGACCGTGTGGGAGGGATGTTCGAATGAAGCGATACAATATTTTCTACTTCATCAAAGAAGCGCTCAAAGGGATCTGGCGCAACGGCGTCATGACCTTTGCGTCCATTGCGGTGCTCATGAGCTGTCTGGTGGTCATCGGTGGTTTTACATTGCTGGTGTACAACATCAATGTGAATCTGGAACAGTTTGGGCTTATGAATGAGCTGGTGGTCTTCGTGGACAGAGATTTAGAGGAAGAAGAGATCGTGTCCATCCAGAATACCCTGTCGTCCCTGGACAATCTTGCATCCATCGAACGAGTGACCAAAGCACAAGGACTTGCTTCCATGAAGGAACAGTACGAGATCTATAGCGACGTCACCGAGGAAGAAAATCCCCTGTCGGATTCCTTTGTGCTGACCTACGCCAACACGGAGAAGGTGCCGGAGATGAAGTACCAGATCAACCAGATCGAGGGCGTGACGAAAATTCGGGACCGGCTGGATCTGGCTACGTCCATTGAAAGCTTCAAGTCCGGGATCATGATGATCTTTGCCTGGTTCCTCATCATTTTGGCGGTGGTGAGCATTTTCATCATCGTCAACACCATCAAGCTGTCGGTGTTCGCAAGACGGCATGAGATCAGTGTCATGCGGTACGTGGGTGCCACCGGTTGGTTCATTACGCTGCCGTTCCTGATCGAAGGGATCATCATTGGACTGTTTGCCAGCGTGATCGCTTTCTTTGTGGAGTGGTATTTCTACGGCTACATCGAAACCCTGGTGATGACGGATCTGAAGATGATCACCATCGTAGGATTTGCTGCCATCCAGAAGTATGTGCTGGCCGGTTTCATCGGATTGGGGATCTTCACCGGTATCATCGGCAGTTCCATTTCTCTTGGAAAGTATCTGAAACAATAACCTATTTTACTCGAAACAACTATGAAACATATGCAAAAATGGCACATCGTTGCTCTGCTCCTGGCAGGTGTTCTTCTGGCTACAAGTACCTCTGCGGCGCTAACGGATGCCACGGTGCAATCCTACGAAAAGCAGATTGCAGAGCTGGCCACCAAGCAGGAAGAAGCCCTTGCCAAGCTGAACACGGTGCGTAACGATTACTCCAACGTCATGGAAACAAAATCCTATTATGACGAAGTGGTGGCGTTGTCTCTGAAGAAAAAGGACCTGACCCAGATGCAGTTGGATGCCATCACCTTGCAGATCGAAGAAACGGAGACAGCCATCGCCGAAGCGGAAGCGGACATTGCCAAGCAGGAGAGTGCTTTTGATGCCCGCATGGTCACACTGTATGAGGAAGGCGAATCTTCGATTCTGGGGCTACTGCTGGGTGCGGAAAGTCTCACGGATCTGTTGACCCGTATCGACATGGCGCTGTCCATCCAATCCTATGACAAGCAGGTTATTGCTTCTTTGCAGGAAAATAAGGCGGCGCTGGCAGAAAACAAAGTCAAGCTGGAAGAAGCCAGGGAAATGCAGATCGAAGCCCAGGCTACTCTGGAGGCGGACATCCTGTCGGCGCAGGAACTGGCAGACGAAGCGCTCCAATATATGCAGGATCTGCAACAGAACGAAGCGGCACTTTTGCAGCAGTATTATGCCAACAGGGCGGCGGAAGAAGCACTGGATGCAGAGCTGACTACCTATTTGGCGGAACTGCAAGCAAAACAGAAGA
>CAYRPB010000163.1:0-2645 GCA_964426105.1 uncultured Clostridia bacterium
GGCAGGTTCCGGCCACTCCGGTATCATCTGCCAGCACTTTGCCCACCTGATGTGCTGCATCGAGCGGCCTGCCCGCTTTATCTCTCCCGCTGAGGCCGTCCACGGTGCCACAGGCTTCCTGCAGCCCGGCGATGTCATGGTGTTCGCCTCCCGGGGCGGCAAGACCAAGGAGCTGCTGCCCATTCTGGATATCTGCAAGGCCAAGGGTGTCAAGGTCATCTCCGTGACCGAAAATCTGGATTCTCCCCTGGCGCTGGGTGCCGACGTGGTGCTGAAGCAGCATGTTAACCGGGAGACCGACAAGTGGAACGCCCAGGGTACCACCTCCACCACCGCGCTGTGCATGATCTTCCACGCCCTGCAGGCGGCGCTGATCGAGGAGACCGGCTATCAGGCAGAGCAGTTTGCTCTGATTCATCCGGGCGGGGCCGTAGGCGAGCGGCTGAACAAGAAGGCCCTGTATTGATTGTAACGCCAGTACGAAAGGATGCCGGACATGGCCGACAGTAAGCTGAAAATCGACATTCGCCGGGATCGCATCCTGGAGCTGCTGCGGCAGAAGGGGAGAGTTCAGGTCTCCGAGCTCAGCCGTGAGCTGGGGACGACGGCGGTGACGATCCGCAACGATCTGGATGCTCTGGAGCGCGACGGCTACCTGCTGCGGATTCAGGGCGGTGCTCTGCTGCGGGAGCGCCCCGTGAGCCAGTGGGCCGCACCGGAGACCGTCCGTGCGGCGGAAAAGGCCGCCATTGCCCGGGCCATCGTGGAGCGGGTTCCCGACGGCAGTACGCTGTTTCTCAATTCCGGGACAACGACCCTCAGCATTGCCCAGGCCCTGAGCCAGCGGCGCAATCTCAATGTGGTGACAAATTCTCTGGCCGTGGCCATGGAGCTGGGAAAGCTGCCGACCATCCACGTGCTGCTGCTGGGCGGCGAGATCAATGCCCAGTACGGCTTCACCTACGGGACCGATGCCGAGGAGCAGCTGCGCCGCTATCAGGCCCTGTGGGCCGTGCTGTCGGTGGATGGTGTCAGCGCCCAGGGCGGTGTCACATCCTTCCATGCGGAGGAGACGGCCATCGACCGCATCATGATTGCCCATGCCAAGCAGGCCATCATTGCGGCGGATTTCTCCAAGATCGGTCGTGCCGGCTTCACGCATATCTGTGACGCAAGCCCAAATGTCCAGCTGGTGACGGATCGCCAATGCGACCGGGCCGCTGCGCAGGAGCTGGAGCAGTTGGGTGTTGTGGTAACAATGGCGTAGTCGGGTTTCGCATATGATCCCAAACGGCGGCCTGTCCTTTGGCTGCCGTTTTTTGTATTCCGAATACAAACGGTTGGAAACAGTTGTTTTTTATCTCGGAGTTTGATATACTTACAGCGATGTTCAGGAGTGTGGTGTTCTGCGATGAATATGCTACAGTGTATTTTGCTTATTCTGGTATCGGTTGGCAGCTCGTTTGTGCAGCGGGTCACGGGCTTTGGCCTGGGGATTTTCAATATGCTGTTTCTGCCCTATTTTCTGCCGTCCAGCAGCGTTGCGGCGGCTATTTCAGGAATGCAGGCCTGTGTGCTCAACGTCTATCACGGGGTGACTCAGCGCAGGCACATCCTGTGGCGAACCATGATTCCGGTTCTGGCGGCGGCGATGCTTGCAATTCCTGTGGCGGTCTCACTGAGTACCAGTCTGCCGCAGAGCTTTCTCAAGCAGCTTTTGGGCGTTGTCCTGATGGTGCTGAGTGTCTATTTCCTCTTTTTCAGCCAGAGGATCCACATGCGCCCCACCGTGCCCAACGGACTGATCGCCGGAGCGTGCGGCGGTATGCTCAACGGACTGTTCTCCACCGGCGGGCCTCCCGTGGTGCTGTATCTGCTCCATGCGACCTCGGATAAGCTGACCTATTTTGCTACCATTCAGGCGTATTTTGGCATCACCAATCTGTTTTCCACCGGAAACCGCATCCTGAGCGGCGTGATCGACTGGCAGCTCGCCGGATATACCGCCATCTCTATGGTCGGTATTCTTCTGGGAGACCGGCTGGGAAGCGTGGTGTTTCATCGGCTGAACGCGGAAAAATTCCGCAAAATCATCTACATCGGTATGCTGGTCAGCGGTCTGCTGATGGTATTGCCAAGGTAAAAGGAAGAAAAAGAATGAAACTGACGGATTATCTGGGCGACAAGCCCTTCTGGCGGGTCACGGCGGGACTGGCCTTCCCCATTGCCCTGCAAAATGTGCTGACCAGCTCCTTCCAGCTGGTGGATACCATGATGGTCTCCCGGCTGGGGGACCTGACGCTGTCTGCCGTGGGTATGGCCGGACAGTGGGGCTGGATGGCGAACCTGCTGAGCTTTGGACTCAGCTCCGGCATGTCTATGTTTGTGTCCCAATATTGGGGTGTCCGGGATCTCAAGGGAATCCGGCGGGTGCTGGGCATTGCGCTGCTGTTCACTCTGCTTGTCACCGGAATTTTCATGGCCGTGGCTCTGGCTGCGCCCACCTTCGTCCTGGGGCTGTTTAACAAGGATCCGGCGGTGGTGGATGTGGGCTGTCAGTATCTGACCATCGTATGCTTCTCCTATCCGGCGGTGGCCTTGACGACTATTATGGCAACTCTGCTGCGAAATACCGAGCATGTCAC
>CAYRPB010000164.1:0-2588 GCA_964426105.1 uncultured Clostridia bacterium
AAAAAATACATTGGGAGTCCGTGTTTGATCAAACGCGCGTGGAAGATTTTAAGGAAGTATATCCGAACGGATATTATTATATCAATTTATTTGCGACTTACGGAACGAGTGCGACGGGATACGATACGTATCAAGAATACGTGGACGCATATTTTGAGTACGTAAATGCGGCGAAATTCAATAAAAATTGGGTTTCGGTGGATTTTTACCCGTATCAATCGACAGGAGAAACACAGCCCGATTGGTTGGTGACTTATGAAACGATTGCCAAAGCGGCGAAAAAGAACAATGCGGAATTTGCTTGTTATTTACAATCGGGAACGGGTGGCGAGTTGCGCTCCACAATGCGACAGGGTGAAATGTTACAACAGATGAACGTTGCGCTTTGTTACGGGGTGCATGATTTCGGGTTTTATTGTTATACCTGTCCGAAGGGCAGCGTGTTAGAGGGATTGCAATTTTATGATAAAGACGGTACGGGGTTTATGTACAGTCAATCGATTCTAAAATACGATAATACGCCTTCGGAAATTTATTATTACGTACAGAGCGCAAATCAATGGCTCGCGGATTTGGCGGACGTGATCTTTGCGTATTCATGGGCAGAGTCGTTTGCGGTACACGGCGAAAACGACTACGGCAGCGCGTTGGATTTTATTTCGGATCGAGTACCCGAAAACAGAACGTTGAAGAGCGTTACGGCGACGGAAAACGTGTTGGTCGGTTGTTTCGACGGCGAAAAAGGCGAAGCGTACCTGATGACGAATTTCGTCGATCCGCAGTATGAAACCGCGGTAGAACTGACCGCGACGTTTACGGACGTGCAATACGTGGGCGTGTATACGAGAGGGAACGAACCGTGCGTCGTTAAATTGAAAAACGGAAAGTACAGCGCGAATCTCGGGGCAGGGGAAGCTGCATTTCTTGTTCCGCTTTCGTAAGGGGAAAACGTAAACTTAAAGGAGAAAAAAATGAGTAAACCAAGTAACAATTTATCGATGGGTAGAAGGTTAAAAACGGCACTTGCGATTGTTTTATGTTTAACGAGTGCTTTTTCGGGAGTCGGGTGCAAGAAACAAACTCCGGAACTTTATCGATATGAAAAAGCAGAATACATGACGTACGGATTTTGGGCTCCGTATGAAATGACCGAAGAAAGTTTTGAACAGTATAAAGATTGCGGCATGAACACGCTTTTAATGGTGAATCATAGCGGTGCACGGACGACGGACGAGCAATTTTATCTTGGCTCGAATCGTACGCAGGCGGCATTGGAACTTTGTAGAAAGACAGGCTTGGACGCGATTTTGAATTATGGTAGTTGGCTTGGGGCGAGAATCGAAAAAAATTTTGATTCGGAAACGCCGTTCAGTACGTATCGGTATGAAGAATACGAGGACATTATCAAAGGCGTGCATATCTCGGACGAACCGAAAAAAATACATTGGGAGTCCGTGTTTGATCAAACGCGCGTGGAAGATTTCAAGGAAGTATATCCGAACGGATATTACTATATCAATTTATTCGGCGGTCCTGGCGCGACGTTGTACGATACCTATGAGGAATATGTAGACGCATATTTCGAGTATGTAAATGCGGCACAATTCAATAAGAAGTGGGTGTCCGTGGACTTCTATCCGTATGGAGCGGCAGGCGATACGCAATTGAGTTGGTTGCAGAATTACGAAGTGGTCGCCAAAGCGGCGAAAAAGAACAATGCGGAATTTGCTTGTTATTTACAATCGGGAACGGGCGGCGAGTTGCGCTCCACAATGCGACAGGGTGAAATGTTACAACAGATGAACGTAGCGCTTTGTTATGGCGTGCGCGACTTCGGGTATTATTGTTATGCTGTACCCAAAGGTACGCCTTTAGGAGGAATGCAATTTGTCGGCGAAGACGGTACGAATTATATGTACAGTCAAACGATCTTGAATTATGACGGTACGCCGTCGGAAATTTATTATTACGTACAGGCGGCAAATCAATGGCTCGCGGATTTGGCGGACGCGATCTTTGCGTATTCATGGACGGAGTCGTTTGCGGTACACGGCGAAAACGACTACGGCAGCGCGCTGGATTTTATTTCAGATCGAGTACTCGAAAACAGAACGTTGAAGAGCGTTACGGCGACGGAAAACGTGTTGGTCGGTTGTTTCGACGGCGAAAAAGGAGAAGCGTACCTGATGACGAATTTCGTCGATCCGCAGTACGAAACCGCGGTAGAACTGACCGCGACGTTTACGGACGTGCAATACGTGGGGGTGTATACGAGAGGGAACGAACCGTGCGTCGTCAAACTAGAAAACGGAAAGTACAGCGTGAATCTCGGCGCAGGGGAAGCCGTATTCCTTGTGCCGCTTGTTTGACGGACGAATCGGTACAATTCAATAAAAAATATTTTTATCAAATAAAAGAGGAGGTAAATATGAAAAAATTTATAGTGATCATGCTTTCATGCTTAATGGCGCTGTCGTTTTTCGGTTGTACGGAGAAACCGGAGAATGGCAACGAAACGACGGCGAAAGCATCCGATTACGAAAGCGATGCCGAATTTATTACGATTGCGGATTTGCCGCCGAACCCGA
>CAYRPB010000165.1:0-2557 GCA_964426105.1 uncultured Clostridia bacterium
CCATTCGGCCTTTTTTCAGCAGTGTCAAAATCTCCCGCCTGGTGGGATCTGACAAGGCCTTCATGGTGTTTTGCATGGACATGGTTTTTGTCTCCTTTCATTTAACGAAATGGTTAAATATAGTATAGCACATGGGCATGGTTTTGTCAAGGGGGAAAGTAAAGTTTACGCAAAAAAGACCCACACAAGGTAGGCCTTTTTCCTTTATAATTCTATCTTGCTCTCATCCAGTTTTGCTTCTGTCAACAGCGGTCGAACACTTGCCACATATGCTTCCACCTGTTCGGGACAACGACCGATATAGTCAGCCGGAGTCAGCAAAGCCTGCATTTCCGTCTCGGTCATGCCAAAGGCTTCTTCTGCTGCCAATCGGGTGAGCAGGTCGCAGTCCTCGCCATTTTTCATTTTGGCGGTGGCTTCCATGGAACAGTGGCGGATGATCTCGTGGATCTGCTGTCTGTCTCCCCCACGCTTCACGGCTTCCATCATCAGATTCTCCGTGGCGATAAAGGGCAGGTATTCCCGTACCGACCGTTCGATGATCTTCTCGTTCACGTGCAATCCGTCGGTGACATTTTGCGCCAGTCGCAGGATCCCGTCACAGCAGAGAAATCCTTCCGGCATGGAAATCCGGCGATTGGCAGAGTCGTCCAGCGTTCGTTCCAGCCACTGGGTAGAGGCGGTCATGGGCGCATTAGCAGCATCTGCCATCAAGTACCGGGCAAGGGAGCAGATCCGTTCGCACCGCATAGGGTTACGCTTGTACGCCATAGCAGAGGAGCCGATCTGATCTTTTTCAAAAGGTTCTTCCACTTGACGGTCGTGCTGGAGCAGACGAATGTCGTTTGCCATCCGATAACAGCTTTGTGCCACGGAAGACAGAGCGTTTAAGATTCTACTGTCCACCTTGCGTGGGTAGGTCTGTCCGCACACAGCAAAGCATTCGGTAAACCCAAACTGTTCTGCCAGCATCCGGTTCATGGTGTCGATCTTTTCCGTGTCTCCCCCAAACAGATCCACAAAGCTGGCTTCGGTTCCGGTGGTGCCACGACAGCCTAAAAACTTTAGGTTGGCAATGGCAAAATCGATCTCGTCTACGTCCGACAAAAGATCCTGAATCCACAAGGTGGCACGTTTGCCCACGGTCACAAGCTGTGCCGGTTGGTAGTGGGTATAACCGAGGGTAGGCGTGGCCTTGTATTGTTCCGCAAAATCACACAGATGGGCAATGACCCCCAGCAATTCCCTGCGGAGATAGATCAGCCCATCCCGATATAAGATCAGGTCGGCGTTGTCGGTGACATAGCAGCTTGTGGCACCCAAATGGATGATCCCGGCGGCAGAAGGTGCCACCTTGCCATAGGCGTACACGTGCGCCATCACATCGTGCCGAACTTCTTTTTCTCTCGCCCGCACACAGTCGTAGTCGATATCCGTGACGTGCGCTGCCAGCTCTGCCACCTGTGCTTCCGTAATGGGCAGACCCAGCTTGTGTTCCACATCGGCTAACGCTGTCCACAGCTTGCGCCAGGTCTGATACCGCATATCCGCGGAAAACAGATGTAACATATAGTCGGAGGCATAGCGGCTGGACAGGGGCGATTCGTACCGATCGGTCATTGTGCGCTCTCCTTCAGCTTTTCGTCAATGGCAGCGGCGGCCGTTTTTCCGGCTCCCATGGCCAAGATCACCGTGGCGGCACCGGTCACAGCATCTCCACCGGCGTACACAAAGGCACGGGAGGTAGCCCCCACTTCGTCTGCCACGATACAGCCACGGCTACTTGTTTCCAGCCCCTCCGTGGTCTTTTTGATCAGAGGATTGGGAGTCTGGCCGATGGCGATGATAGCGGTGTCGATGGACAGGATATGCTCGGAACCGGCTACTGCTGTGGGGCTTCTGCGACCGCTGGCATCCGGTTCGCCCAGTTCCATACTGACAAGTTCCACCCCGGTAAGCCAGCCGTTTTCATCCCCGATAAAGCGTGTGGGATTTTCCAGGAAATGGAATTCGATCCCTTCTTCTTCGGCGTGGAGTGCTTCTTCTGCACGGGCAGGCAACTCTTCTCTGCCCCGACGATACAGAATGTACACGTGTTCCGCTCCCAGTCTCTTGGCGCACCGTGCCGCATCCATGGCCACGTTACCGCCGCCGAATACAGCCACGCTCTTACCGCAATACACCGGTGTGTCGTAATCCGGGAACCGATAGCCCTTCATCAAGTTGATTCGGGTTAAAAATTCGTTGGCAGACAGCACCCCGTTCAGCACTTCCCCTTCCACACCTAAGAAAGAGGGCAGTCCGGCACCGGTACCGATGTACACGGCTTTGTAGTCCATGTCGTTCAGTAGCTCATCCACGAATAAAGTCTTACCGATAATGGTGTTGGTCTCGATGTGTACGCCGTATTTTCGCAGTTTGTCGATCTCCTTTTGCACGATGGCTTTGGGCAGACGAAATTCCGGGATACCGTACATGAGTACACCACCAGCCGTATGGAATGCTTCGTAAATGGTCACGTCATAGCCCAGCTTGGCCAGGTCTCCGGCGCAGGTCA
>CAYRPB010000166.1:0-2544 GCA_964426105.1 uncultured Clostridia bacterium
GTGCGCCCATCGTAAAAGCCCGGCCCAACAGACCTAAGGCAAAGATAGAGTTAGGATGCGCAGCATCCGTACGAAAGTTTTTCTGGTTCTCTTTGTTCACAAAGAGAACGGTTCCGTACTGCAAAATGACAAATAAAACGAACCGATAAATACACATGATGAAATACAGATACGCCAACTGGCAGGAATACAGCAAAGAGATCGCCGACGACCACTACTACTACGCCCGCAGCTGCATCCGCCAGAACTTTTTCCCCGGCTCCGAAAAAGCATTCCTCGACATCCTGAGGAACGACCTGGGGATGGACATCACCGAAGACCCCCGGCACACCACCTGCACCGGAATCGGGTATCATTCCGACGTGGTGCCGCTGGAGACGACCATGGCCATCGTCGCGCGCCAGTTCGCACTGATGACCGAATGCGGATACGAAAATTACGTAGCCTCGTGCATCACCTCGTTCGGGATTTACAGCGAAGTGCTGGACATGTGGCATCACTTCCCGGAACTGGAAGCCAAAGCGCGCGAGAACCTGTTCAAAGCCACCGGGCGCGAGTTCAACAAACCGAAGATACTGGTACACACCTCCGACCTGATGTTCCATGTACGCGAAAAGATCGCAGGAAAAGGGGTGCGGCGGCTGGTGAACGCCGCGACGGGCGAACCGCTCAAGGTGGTGGACCATATCGGTTGCCACTATGCCAAGGTGTTCCCGAAAAAAGGGATCGGCGGAGCGGAGTTCCCCTACGTGCTGGCCGGCATGGTCGAAGCGTGGGGAGGACAGTCGGTAGACTACCCGGAACGGAGACACTGCTGCGGCTTCGGCTTCCGCAACTACCTGGTACAAGCCAACCGGGGCTACTCGATCGCCAACTCCAAGAAAAAATTCGAGTCGATGGCACCTTACCAGCCGGACTTCATTGTTTCCAATTGCCCGGGATGCGCGATGTTCCTCGACCGCTGGCAGTTCACGCTGAATGCCATGACAGGCAGCAATTATGCCATTCCGTCGCTCACGTACGAAGAGATGGCAGGACTGGTAATGGGCATCGACCCGTGGGACCTGGGGCTGCAAATGCACCAGGTGCCGGTAGAGCCGCTGCTCGACAAGCTGGGCGTGGAGTACGACCCGGCAGCGAAATACCTGGGCAAGAACGGCAAATTCATCGGGCAGCCGGTAGCCCCGGCGATTTACAACCCGGCGGCATTATAAACGACCACACACAAACCACATATGGCACAGGAAAGAATATTGGTGATCGGCGGCGGCGTAGCCGGCATGCAGGCCGCGGCGGCTCTGCGCGAGGAGGGCTTCAGCCCGCTTATTATCGAACGTTCATCCCAAACCGGAGGACATGTAGCGCAGTGGGACCGGCTGTTCCCCACCCAGGCTCATGCGCAGGCCATTATCGACGAGCTTTCGACAGAGGCACAGGGGATCGAGTCGGTGACGGACTGCGAGATCACATCGCTCACGGCGGCTGACGGCAGAGTGACGGCGGTTTCGGCCGAAGGGGCGCGATATGAAGGACGCGCGGCAGTGGTGGCCACGGGTTTCGACCTGTTCGACGCACGGCTCAAAGAGGAGTACGGCTACGGCATGTACGAGAATGTGATTACGTCGGCTGAGCTGGAAAAGATGTTCCGCGAGGGGCGGGTGACGATGAAAAGCGGGGAGGCGCCGAAGCGGATGGCGATCCTGCACTGTGTGGGTTCGCGCGACGAGAAGGTGGGACAAAACCACTGTTCGAAAGTGTGCTGCATTACGGGGATCAAGCAGGCCATCGAACTGACAGAGGCGGTGCCGGGGGTGCAGGTGACGAACTTTTACATGGACCTGCGGGCGTTCGGGAACGGCTATGAAGAGCTGTACCGGAAATCGCAGGTCGAAAACGGGGTGACGTACATTCGGGGACGGATTTCGGAAGCGGGCGAGACTCAGGAGAAACGGATACAGCTGAAGGTAGAGGACACGCTGGTGGGACGACCGCTGCGGATGACGGTGGACATGCTGGTCCTGCTGGTGGGGATGCGGGCGCCGGGGTGCTGCTCGGCATTGGGACTGCCGACGCAGGCGAACGGCTTTTTCGCTCCGCGCGACCCGTACACCGGAACGGTGGCGAGCAGCGTTCCGGGCGTCTATTTGGCGGGAACGGCGACCGGCCCGAAGACGATCGGCGAAACAATCAATGAGGCGGTGGCGGTGGCGCGG
The DNA here is from genome assembly GCA_964426105.1 of uncultured Clostridia bacterium. Classification (GTDB taxonomy): domain Bacteria; phylum Bacillota; class Clostridia; order Christensenellales; family Borkfalkiaceae; genus UMGS621. The sequence goes on from CAYRPB010000166.1 coordinate 2,214, forward strand.
CAGATCAAACGGGATTTGGGAGAATAACTGTACTTTTAAAATATCAGCGCTACGCAGTGTCGCCCGCCCGGCATGGCAGCCGTTGGCTGTTTTGTCGAGGTTTTCGCAGACATATTAAACGGCCCCCCCGCGCGGGAGCGCAGTTCCATGCTGTTTGAGTAGTTACAGCTCATTCGGAATACCCGAAGGCACCGCCGCCTGCTTAAATGGCAATTCTTCTCTGTTTTGCATAAGCAAAACGAGAAAAATTGCCGCGGGCGCCATTGATGCAAAAACGGCGGCGAGCGCAGCGAGCCGTGCAGGCCGAACCGACGCCGCAGCCGAGTTGCCA
>CAYRPB010000167.1:0-2532 GCA_964426105.1 uncultured Clostridia bacterium
TCCTTCTCTCCTTGTCAACCCCTTTTTGCAAATTTCTTTTTCTTTTTTTGAAAAAAGCTGGCGGAGAATTTCCAAAGTAAATTTCACAACAGAATTTGCGATGAGATATCCGAAATTTACGCAAGCCAAAAGCGACCTGCCCGTGGCTCGGACAAGTCGCTTTTAACGGATCCTATTGCGACACTCATTTGGTCTTCAGCAGGGACACGCCGTAGCACATTTCTGCCATGTCGTAACGGGTGATCTTGCCGTCAGCCTTGTAGGCAGCTTCTGTTACCAGACCCATCTTGGAAACGATGTCGTATGCGGTCTTGGCATTTACCAGATCGGTAAACACTACATTGCCGTCCTTTTCCAGATTCCGTACGAATACGGACAGCATTTCAGCGGCACGAGTCCAGGTGGCATCTACACTCAGATCTTCCTTTTCGCCGATGAGCCCCTTCTTGGTAGCCCATGCCAGACGGTCGGAAACGGAGTCCAGGCTGTCGCTCACGTCTGCCAGCTCAGCCAGGTAGCACGCCATAGCACGAACGGTCACACTCTTGGTACCTTCAAACTTATTGATGTCCAGATACTTGTTGGGGGAACCCATTACATCGATCTCAGACACATATTCCACAGCGGCCAGATGCTCCTTGGCTACGTCGGTGTAGGGGCAATCCCAAGCGAAAGTTACGTTTACCACCATATCGGTGTACATACGACCCACTTCATAGGTAGAGACTGCACCTACGTTCACGCCATTGATGGTCACAGATTCTACCTTGTAGTTGTCGCTTGCAGGAACGAACCGCAGGGTCACTTTGTCGGCATAGGTACCGATCAGGCTGGTGAACTTGCCCGCAGACTTGCCGTTGACCACTGCATACACATCCCCGTTGCCGGTAGCACTGGCGGTGATGGTATACTTGCGGGTCACATCGATTCTGCGGAACGTAGCAGATACGGTGTAGTTGCAGCGGATATCGTCCAGGGTGAAGCCTTCGGTGTTGCCCAGGTAGTAGCCGTTCAGGTATACCTTATCCACCACATAGCCGTAATCCGGGGTGATGGAAACGGTCACGGAGTCCCCATACTTCACGGTATAGGAACCGTAGTAGTTGGCGGTAGCACCGGTCACGGAAATGGAACCGCCCACACCGGTGGAAGTGGAGATGGTGTAGGTCGCCACGGTGGGCAGAACGGGCTTCAGGGCGTTGGACTTCACTTCAAACATACCGTGGTCGCTGCAATAGGCGTAGGTCTTGTAGGTCAGACCATCCGAGGTGCTGTAGAACACCTGAGAAGCCTTGCCGCAGGTCTTGCCATTTGTCAGCTTTTCGGTGCAGGACACATAGTATTCTGTGGGGATCATGGTGTCCGGGGTCACGCCAAATCCGGGGTCGATGGGATCTTCATCGGTAGAGGGAGTGCCGGGATTGGGGCAGCAACCACCGTAGTTGTTCAGCAGATACCAGTAATACCAGTTCTTGCCGAGAATGGTCTCATACACGTAGCTGTTGTTGTTTGCGTTCGCCAGAGAGGACGTGCAAGTGTCAGCCAGAACAGAGCCGGCCAGAGCGAACATCATCAGTCCAGCCAGGAGCAGAGAGAGGATTTTCTTCATAAGTCATACCTTCCTTTTGATAAATTTTGCCACATTTTGGTATGTGTATAGTATACCACACTGTTCTCCCAGAGATGTTAACAAAGTATGAATTTTTGCACCCATTCCAGAAGAATCAGCTTGTAAGCAGATAGACGATGGCAATGGGAAAAAGTTCCCAAATTTTTCATAGTTCCTTTCTACAAAAGCGTGATCTTCCGTCTGTCATTTTCTAAGATCCCTTCCTTGCGCATGGCACGGATCTCCCGCATCATGGCACTGCGATCCACACAGAGATATTCTGCCAGTGCTGCCAAGGACATCGGCAGGGTGATGGTTTTTTCACCGCTTTCTCTGGATAAAGAAGTGAAATACGTTATCAGCTTTTGTCGCATGGTGCGCTGGGATAATATATCTGTGTAAGCCGAGAGCTGCCTGGTCTTCTCAGCGGCTAACTGAAACAGATTGGCAATAAGCCGCCCATGAGGGTCACAGGATTGGGGACAGGGACGGATCACGTTCTGCCAGTCGAGAAACATGACCTTGCACTCCGTGTCTGCCTGTACTACGCACAGCCGATCCTCATGGGGCAAAAAAAATAACTCTCCAAACACATCCCCATCGGTCAAAGTTTCCATCCGTGTGGTCACCCCCTCTGCATCCGACAGCTCGATGTGGGCTTGCCCTTCTACCAAAACACCGATCTTTTCCAATTTTGTACCCAGCTCTGCAATGTGCTCCTCTGCCTGAAAGGTGGTGAGCCGCATATGCATACAGCTTGCTAGTCGCTTGATACCACCGTCGTCGATCCCGTTAAATAGTTGTGTCACACCTGCACCTCCACAATATATGCCGTTTTGATTTTGTCAAACACCAAGATATGGTATTCTTTTTTCCTTTATTTGAAATTATACCACATAACTGTGATAAATGCAACAGCATTT